>NZ_JAUYGL010000038.1 GCF_030689745.1 Devosia sp. | reverse complement strand
GCGGGCCGACCTATGCCTTTGACTCGCACAGCAAGAAAATGCGGGCCGGCCAGGCCGTCACCCGCGCGGCCAAGGATCAGCCCTATGATCCCGACAAGCCGCTGAGCGATTATTAGGCCGGCGTTCGGGGCGCGGGAATTTACGGCTGTTAAACAGGCGCAATGCTAGCCAGGGGCCTTTGCAGGCACTTTCCAGGACGGTTGGTCTATGTTCAAGAAGCACGTTATTCCCCTTGTTTGCGCTATTGTCGCATTTCTCCTGTTTTGGGGACTGTGCGGACTTGTCTTTCAGTACGTCCAGTTTGAGCCGGCGCTGATGGGCGCCGTAAAGCTCTTTGGAGCGGTCATTGTCGGGATAATCGTCAACAATGTCATGACGACGCGCGCGAGCAAGGCCGCCGCTGAAATCCAATAACGCGATCAATGGTGGTGGCGCGTCGGGCCGGACTACAGGCCTGCCGCCAGCCGGAGTGCCAGCGCCTGCAGCAGCAGAACGGTTTTGGCATCGGCGATGTCACCGGCCTCGATCATCGCCAGCGCCTGATCGAGGTCCAGCTCGAGCACTTCGATGTCCTCGCCCTCGGCCGCCAGGCCACCACCCTGATGGGCCTGCTGGCCCGGCGTATAGCGGCCCAGATAGCAGGCGCATTTCTCGGTCAGCGACCCCGGGCTCATATAGACATTGCACAGCAGGACCAGATCCTCGCCCGCATAGCCGGTTTCTTCCAGCGCCTCGCGCTGCGCCGCAAGCGCGGGCGCCTCACCATCCAGCAGGCCCGCCGGCACTTCGATCAGCCAGGCCGGATCGCCATTGAGATAGGGCGGCAGGCGGAACTGCCGGGTCAGGATCACCGTGCGCGCCTGTGGCGCATAGAGCAGGACGGCCGCGGCGCTGCCATGGTCATAGACCTCGCGCGTCACCGTCTGCTCGCTGCCGTCGCGCCTGCCGTGCGTCACCTCGTAATTGTCGAAGCGCCCCCAATTGTGGCTGAGCTTGGTCACGCGATTGATCTTGACCTTGCTGGACATGCGGTCTCCCCAGATTCTGTGCCGGCGCTATGGCGCAAATCTGCCGCTGGCGCCAGCCATGTTGGCCCGTCATGGCGTTATTGCCCCCTTGCACTGCCGCGGCGCGCCGGCGCAGGCGGCCCAGACTTTGCGAAACGCGCACATTGGGTGCGCTATACGAACAAAGTTCGCTTATCGCCAAAAGTAGCAGGCCAAGGGCGGTTAACCGCTTTGATTTTGTAACCTTTGGGGTCTAGAAGACTCGAACCATTCCAAACTGCGGCGGTGATTTCCGCCCGCCAGCGAGGCCTCATGACGGTTCGATCCCGCCCGCTTTCTCCCCATATCCAGATCTATCGCTGGACCATCACGATGACGATGTCGATCGCCCATCGCGCCACCGGCATTGCCCTTTATGCCGGCACGGCGCTGCTGGTGCTCTGGCTCGGCGCCGCCGCGATCAGCCAGCAGGCGCTCAATCCGGTCAATGACCTGTTTGGCAGCTGGTTTGGCCAGCTGGTGCTGTTTGCCTATACCTGGGCCATTCTGCATCACATGCTGGGCGGCATCCGCCACTTCATCTGGGATGTCATCATCGGCATGGAGCCCGGCAAGCGCGAAGCCCTGGCCTGGGCCAATCTGGTGGGCTCGATTGTGCTGACCCTGCTGGTCTGGACCATTTTTGTGTGGGTGGGCTGATATGACCGACCGTATTCCTGACGCCGTCATCGCCAATCCGACCTCCCGCTACGGCGATGCCAAGGCCTCGACCCGCCATTTCATCACCCAGCGGCTGACCGGCGCGATCAATATCGTCTTTGTCGGCTTTCTGGCCTTCATCGTGCTGCGCCTGGCCGGCCAGGACCGCCCCGACATGGTGGCTACCATTGGCAATGCCTGGGTCGGCCTGCCGCTCGCGGCGCTGCTTCTGGTCGTCACCATTCACATGCGCAATGGCATGCGCGACACGCTGGAAGACTATTTCCACGGCGCCGCCTACCAGCGCTACATGATGCTCAACACCGCGTTCTGCATCCTCATCGCGGTGGCCGGCGTGGCCGCCATTCTCAAGCTCGTCTTCTGGGGTTAGTGACCATGGCGCAATACGAACTCATCGACCACGAATATGACGTGGTGGTGGTGGGCGCCGGCGGCGCGGGCCTCCGCGCCACCCTGGGCATGGCCGAACAGGGCCTGCGCACCGCCTGCATCACCAAGGTCTTCCCCACCCGCAGCCACACGGTCGCGGCGCAGGGCGGCATCGCCGCATCCTTGCAGAACATGGGCCCCGACAGCTGGAAATGGCACATGTACGACACCGTCAAGGGGTCGGACTGGCTCGGCGACAATGACGCCATGGAATATCTGGCGCGCGAGGCGCCGGCCGCCATCTATGAGCTTGAGCACTACGGCATGCCGTTTTCGCGCACCGAAGACGGCAAGATCTATCAGCGCCCGTTTGGCGGCCACATGACCGAATTCGGCGATGGCCCACCGGTGCAGCGCACCTGCGCCGCTGCCGACCGCACCGGCCACGCCATGCTGCACACGCTTTATGGCCAGAGCCTGCGCCACAATGCCGAATTCTATGTCGAATATTTCGCGCTCGACCTGATCATGGGCGCGGATGGCGCCTGCGAAGGGGTGATCGCCTGGAAGCTCGATGACGGCACGCTGCATCGCTTCCGCGCCAAGACCACGGTGCTGGCGACCGGTGGTTACGGCCGCTCGTTCTTTTCGGCGACCTCGGCCCATACCTGCACCGGCGACGGCAATGGCATGGTGGCCCGGGCCGGCCTGCCGCTGCAGGACATGGAATTTGTGCAGTTCCATCCCACCGGCATTTATGGCGCCGGCGTGCTGATCACCGAAGGCGCCCGCGGCGAAGGCGGCTATCTGACCAATTCGGAAGGCGAGCGCTTCATGGAGCGCTATGCCCCCAATGCCAAGGATCTGGCCAGCCGCGACGTGGTATCGCGCTGCATGACGCTGGAAATCCGCGAAGGCCGCGGCGTTGGTCCCAAGACGGACCATATCTACCTGCACCTCGATCATCTTGATCCCGCGGTGCTGGCAGTGCGCCTGCCCGGCATCACCGAAAGCGCCAAGATCTTTGCCGGTGTCGATCTGACGCGCGAGCCGATCCCGGTCATTCCCACCGTGCACTACAATATGGGCGGCATCCCCGCCAATTATCATGGCGAAGTGCTCAACCCGACGCCGGACAATCCCGACGCCATCGTGCCCGGCCTGATGGCCGTGGGCGAGGCCGCCTGCGCCTCGGTGCATGGCGCCAATCGTCTCGGCTCCAATTCGCTCACAGATCTGGTGGTCTTCGGCCGCGCCGCCGCCATCCGCGCCGGCAAGGTGATGGACCGCGACGCGCCGATCCCGGCCATCAACAAGAGCCAGGACGACAAGATCCTGGCCCGCTTCGATCGCCTGCGCAACGCTGCCGGCTCCAAGCCCACCGCCGTGGTTCGCGACGCCATGCAGCACACCATGCAGCGCAATGCAGCCGTGTTCCGCACCGCAGAAACGCTGCAGTCCGGCGTCAAGGCAATTGGCGAAATCTACGGTCAACTCAAGGACATTGCCGTCACCGACCGCTCGCTGATCTGGAACTCAGATCTGGTGGAAACGCTGGAGCTGGAAAATCTGATGGCCAATGCCATGACCACCGTGGTCTCGGCCGAAGCCCGCCATGAGAGCCGTGGCGCCCACGCCCGCGAAGATTTCCCCAGTCGCGACGATACCAATTGGCGCAAGCACACATTGAGCTGGATCGATAGCGACACCGGTGCCGTCAGGCTCGGCTATCGGCCGGTGCATGTCGATCCGCTGACGGCCGAAAGCGAAGGCGGCATCGACCTCAAAAAGATCGCCCCCAAGGCACGGGTATACTGATGCGGTGGGCGCTGATCCTTGCTCTTGCCGGACTGTTGAGTGGACCCGCCTTGGCGGCGCCACCAACAGCCGCGCAGAAGGACGAGTTCTATGCCGTCTGCATGGGCATCGCCGACAACGAAACACTGTGTGCCTGCAAGGCCAAGGCGGCCATGACGCTGATCGATGAGCGCTTCATGGGCGTGGTGATCGCCTCGATGCGGGGCGGCACCCCGGCCTCCACCGATTTTGTCGCCTACAACACCTACGTCGCCAAATCCAACCAGGTCTGCAAGCCGGACTATTAGGATGTCGCGCTGGTTGACCGGCGTGTATTGAGAAGGAAGACCGAAGACATGGTCGAACTGATGCTCCCCAAGGCCGACCGGCCAGCCAAGGGCAAGACCTGGCCCAAGCCAGCCAATGCCCAGCGGCTGCGCGAGTTCCACATCTATCGCTATGACCCCGAAAGTGGGGCCAATCCGCGCATCGACACCTATTTCGTCGACCTCGACGATTGCGGCCCGATGATTCTGGATGGTCTGCTGTGGATCAAGAACAAGGTCGACGCCACGCTGACCCTGCGCCGAAGCTGCCGCGAGGGCATTTGCGGCTCCTGTTCGATGAACATCAACGGGCTCAACACCCTGGCCTGCACCAAGGGCATGGGCGACAGCGCCGGCCCGATCAAGATCTACCCCCTGCCGCACATGCCGGTGGTCAAGGATCTGGTGCCCGACCTCACCACCTTCTATGCCCAGCATCGCGCCATTGAGCCCTGGCTCAAGACCACCACACCTGCGCCCGAGAAGGAGTGGACCCAGACCAGTCCCCAGCGCGCCCAGCTCGATGGTCTCTATGAGTGCATTCTGTGCGCCTGCTGCTCGACCTCATGCCCGTCCTATTGGTGGAATGGCGACAAATATCTCGGCCCCGCCGCCCTGTTGCAGGCCTATCGCTGGCTGATCGACAGCCGCGACGAGACCACCCAGGAGCGCCTCGACAACCTTGAGGACCCCTTCAAGCTCTATCGCTGCCATACCATCATGAACTGCTCCAAGGCCTGCCCCAAGGGCCTGAACCCGGCCAAGGCCATCGCCCAGATCAAGAAGATGATGGTCGAACGCAAGGCGGCCTAGCGGGGCAAACCAAAGACTATCAGTCGGCCTCCCTCCCCCCTGTGGGGAGGGACAGCGAGATAGGACTTAGCCGAGATAGGACTTGGCCGAGATAAGACTTGGCCGAGATTAAGACTTGGCATTGGCTAAGTCCGTGATCGAGCCGGGTGGGGGGTGGTTCCGCATGCCAGATGCCGTGACACCCCCACCCTTGATCCCTCCCCACAGGGGGGAGGGAGACGACTGGAAAGCCAGAGCCCCCAGAGGACGCCATCAAGCCTGTTCGGCGCGGCCGATCTGTTGGCGCAGAAGGGTGCGGTCCCGACTGGAGACGCCGATCAGCTCGGCCACGCGCCAGACCATATTGTCTTCCAGCTCGTGGTTCTTGCTGTCGGCAAACACCACTGTCCACATCATGCGGATGATTTCCAGCCGGTCGGCCAGCTCCAGCGAGGACAGGCTTGAGGTGAACCTGTAGAGGTCCACCGCCTCGGCATCGCGCAATGCTGCCGCCTTGATCAGCTGCTCGACCGCGCCTTCATCGAGCTCATAGTGATCCATCAGCGCACCCTTGATGGTGCCCCGCTCGGCATCGCTCATCTGGCCGTCCACCGCCGCCAGATGCACCAGCAGCGCCGCCACCGACAGTTTAGGGTCGCGGCTGTCCAGCGCTTCGGGTTTGTTGAACAGGCGGGTAATGGCCTCGAACATGGCGGCGAGCCTCTTTTCGCGGGACGACAGGAACAGCAATGGGTTTGGCGCCGGGAGGGCAGGCGCCTCAGACTTAGCGATCCTGGCCGTTTCCTCAAGCAACACCTGCCCCCCTCACGCGCTCTTGACCGGCCCTGGTGCGCAACAGCCACACTCATCGGGGGTCACCGCGCCGAAAAAGGACTCGACTCCGGCCGGAATCGGAGTCTACTTGTTCTCTGTTTGTTCGCATAGAAAGGCCGTTGCCCATGGGCACGCCAGATCGCCAGCAGCGCCTTGCGGCGCTGCGGGATGCCATTGCCGATATTGAGCGCAAACCGGCGCTGGCTGAGGCACGCCCGCTGCTGCAGGCCGATGGGGCGGGCTTTCCGCTGCCTGCCGGGGGCCTGCTGCAGGAAGTCTTTACCGATGAGCGCCGCCATGCCGGCGCCGCGCTCGGCTTTGCCCTGGGTCAGGCCCGCAGCCTGCTCACGCCGTCGCGTCCGGCCGTGATCTATCTGCAGCTGGCGCACGAGGCTCAGGAAATGGGCCTGCCCTATGGCCCCGGCCTGCTCAGCTTTGGTTTTGACCCGGCAGCACTGGTGCTGGTGCGGGTCGCCAATATGACCGAACTGCTCTGGGCCGCCGAAGAGGCGATTGCCTGCCGCGCCGTGGCCGCCGTGGTCGCCGATATTGCCGGCCAGCACAAGCTGCTCGATTTCACCGCCAGCCGCCGGCTGGGCCTGCGCAGCGCCAGCGCCGGCGCCTCCATGCTGCTGCTGCGCTATGGCACCGGGCGCGAGGCCAGCGCAGCGCATCTGCGCTGGCGCATCACCCCTGCCCTGAGTGCCACAAGGCGCTTTGACGCCCTGGCGCCGGGCGCCCCGCGCTGGCAGGCGCAATTGGAGAAGGGGATTCTCGACAATCAGCAAACCCATTGGCTTCTGGGCTGGACACATCATGGTTTCATCATCCGCGACGCGGCCAACCGCGCCCTGTTCCCTGCTGCCGACGCGGCGCTTTCTGGCCCTGTTCCTGCCCCATTGGCCCACCGACGACCTGCAACGGCGTGAACCGGGCCTGAGCGGCCCGCTGGTGCTGTATGAACGCATCAAGGGCGGGCTGCGGCTGGCCGCCATGAACCCGCAGGCGGCCCAGGCCGGGCTGCGGCTCGGACAGAACCTGGCCGATGCCCGCGCCATGCTGCCCGAAATGACGGCGCGCGAAATCGACCGCCCCCTGCTCACCGCCGCCTTTGCCGATTTTGCCGACTGGCATTCCAATGCCAGCCCACTGGTGGCGGTGCTGGGCGATGTCAGCGCCTTTGGCGATCTGGTGCTCGACATTACCGGGGTCGCCCACCTGTTCGGTGGCGAACACGCCATGTTGCGCACCCTGCTCGCGCGCCTGCGGGCGCTCGGCTATAGCGTGGCCGGGGCCATCGCCCCCACCATCGGCGCGGCCTGGGCAGTCAGCCATTTCGCCCGCAGCCAGGTGGTGGCGGACACCGATCTGGCCCAGGTGCTGGACGCCCTGCCGGTTGGCGCCCTGCGCCTGACCCCCGAGCAGATCGCGGGCCTCACCCAGATGGGGCTGACCACGCTGGCCCCCCTGCGCCCGCGCGAGCGCAAGCCGCTACAGGCCCGCTTTGGCCTGAGCCTGCTGACCCGGCTCGACCAGGCCTATGGCATGCTCGAAGAGCGCCTGACGCCGCGCCTGCCTCTGGCCGAGCGCTATGCCGAACGGCGCTTCCCCGACCCGATCGGCCTGCTCGACGATGTGTTGATGACCACCCGTGATCTGGCCATCCAGCTCGGCCTGCGGCTCGAGGCCGAGGGGCTGGGGGCGCAGGCCTTTCACCTGTTTCTCTATCGCGTCGACCACAAGGTGATGACGCTCTCGGTCAATTCGGCCCGGCCGAGCCGCGACCCCGACCATATCGCCAAGCTGTTCTCCCACCGCGCCGAACGGCTCGCCGGCGAATATGACGCCGGCTTCGGCATCGACATGATCCGCCTGGCGGTCAGTTCGGTCGACAAGCTCGACGGCACGCAACTGGGCGCCTTCGCCACCCCGGACGGCACCGACGATCTGGCCCAGCTGCAGGACCGCATGAGCAGCCGGCTCGGCGCCATGGCGGTGCTGCGCACCCAGTTCGTCGCCACCCATATTCCCGAACGCGCCGCCCGACTGGTGCCGGCCATGGTCCATGCCGCCGGCCCCAAAACCGAACCGGGCCCCGATCGGGTCCGGCCCCTGCGTCTGTTGCCGGTGCCCGAACCCATTGCCATCAATGCCGAAGTGCCCGACGGGCTGCCCGCCTCGATGATCTGGCGCCGCATCAGCTATCGCATCACCAGGGCCTCGGGCCCCGAACGGCTGGGCGCCGAATGGTGGCGCAGCGGCCAGCGCCTGCAGCTGGTCCCGCCCGAGCCGCCCAGGCCGGCCAAGCCCGGCGAAACCCCGAGGCCCCCGCCCCATGTGCCCCGGCTTGAGCGCTTCAACCCGTCTGCCGTAACCCGCGATTATTACATCGCCGAAGACGCCATGGGCCGCCGCTTCTGGATTTTCCGCGAGGGGCTGTACCACCCCGATGCCAGCCCGGTCTGGTATCTGCACGGGCTGTTCGCATGAGCGATCTGGTCACCCTGATGCAGGCTCCAGCCGAAGCCACGCGCGCGCCGCTGCCGCCGGCGCCGGCCTTTGCCGAACTGGTGTCGACCAGCAATTTTTCCTTTCTGCATGGCGGCTCGCACCCCGAGGAACTGGTCAATACCGCCGCCAGCCTGGGTCTTTCCGGCTTTGGCCTGACCGATCGCAACAGCTTTGCCGGCGTGGTGCGCGGCTATGTGGCTGCCCGCGACATGGCCAGCATGCCGCCGGACTTCCGCTATCTGGTGGGGGTCCGGCTGTGCTTTGCCGACGGTACGCCTGACATTGTCGCCTATCCCGGCACGCGACTGGCCTATGGGCGGCTCTGCCAATTGCTCACTCTGGGCAATCAGCGCGGCGACAAGGGCAGGCCGGTCCTCTATTTCGCCGATCTGTTTGGCGCCGCCGCGACCGAACCGGACCCGGGCGGCAGTTATGCGCAGGGGCAGATGTTCATTCTCATCCCCGATGAGACCGATTGGGGACGGACCGAGCAGGTGCTGGACCGGCTGGGCAGGGAGGCGCCCGGTCGCGTCTGGGTAGCCGGCGCGGTGCGCTTTGATGGCCAGGACCGGGCCCGCCTCAACCGCATCGATCAATTGGGCAAGCGGCACAACGCCCCGATGCTGGCCAGCAATGATGTGCACTATCACCACGCCAGCCGCCGCGTGGTGCAGGATGTGGTGACCTGTATCCGCCAGCATCTGACGCTCGATACCGCGGGCTGGCAGCTGGCGGCCAATGCCGAGCGCCACCTCAAGCCGCCGCGCGAAATGGCCCGGCTGTTCGCCGACTATCCCGACGCCATCACCCAGACGCAAAGCCTGCTCGCGCGCATCGAGTTTTCACTCGACCAGCTGAAATACAACTACCCCGAAGAAACCATCGGCAATGGCGAAACCGCCCAGCAGACACTGGAGCGGCTGGCCTGGGTCGGGGCCGCCAGGCGCTATCCGCAGGGGGTCTCGGACAAGACCAAGCGCGCCATCTGGTCCGAGCTCTGCCTGATTGGCTACAAGCGCTACGCCGCCTATTTCCTGACCGTGCATGACATCGTCATGTTTGCCCGCCACCAGCGCAAGATATTGTGCCAGGGGCGCGGCTCGGCCGCCAATTCCACGGTCTGCTTTTGTCTGGAAATCACCGAGGTCGACCCCGAGACCAGTTCGCTGGTCTTTGGCCGCTTCATCTCCACCGAGCGCGACGAGCCGCCCGATATCGACGTCGATTTCGAGCATGAACGGCGCGAGGAGGTGATGGCCTATATCTATGCCAAATATGGCGGCAGGCGCACCGGGCTGACGGCCAATGTCATCACCTATCGCGCCAAATCGGCGATGCGCGAAACCGCCAAGGTGTTCGGCGTCTCCGACGATACCGTGACCGCGCTGAATGGCCTGCGCTGGGGCGGCGGCGCGCGGCTCGATCCGGCCGAGCTGAGCACTATCGGGTTGAGCCCCGATGACCCGGTGCTGGCGCAGCTGTTCGAGGTGGTCAAGGTGCTGCGCGGCTTTCCCCGTCACCTGTCCCAGCATGTCGGCGGCTTCGTCATCACCCGCGATTCGCTGGAAAGCCTGGTGCCGATCTCCAGGACCGCCATGGACAGCCGCACCATCATTGAATGGAACAAGGACGACATTGCCGCGCTGGCCATTCTCAAGGTCGATGTGCTGGCCCTGGGCATGCTCAGCTGCCTGCGCCGGGCCTTTGAGCTGATGCAGACCCATTATGGCCGGTCGCTGGCGCTGGTCGATCTGCTGAGCGAAGAAGTCGACAAGGACCAGTCCAGAAAGGCCGAGGTTTACGCCATGATCCAGCGCGCCGACACGCTGGGGGTGTTCCAGATCGAAAGCCGGGCACAGATGAGCATGCTGCCGCGCCTCAGGCCGGAGAAATTCTACGATCTGGTGATCGAGGTGGCCATTGTCCGGCCCGGCCCGATCCAGGGCAATATGGTCCATCCCTATCTGCGCCGCCGCCAGGGCCTGGAGAAAGCAGACTATCACGATGACAGGCTCAGGGACGTGCTCGGGCGCACTCTGGGCATTCCGCTGTTTCAGGAACAGGCCATGCAGATCGCCATTGTCGGGGCCGGCTTTTCCCCGGGCAAGGCCGACAGCCTGCGCCGCGCCATGGCCGCCTGGCGCCGCACCGGCCGCATTGCCCAGTTTGGCACCGAATTCATCGCCGGCATGCTGGCCAATGGCTATCCCGAAACGTTCGCCAAGAACTGCTTTGCCCAGATCCAGGGCTTTGCCGAATATGGCTTTCCCGAAAGCCATGCGGCCTCGTTTGCCCTATTGGTCTATGCCTCGTGCTGGCTGAAATGCCACTATCCCGACGTGTTTGCCACCGCCCTGCTCAACAGCCAGCCCATGGGGTTTTATGCCCCCTCCCAGATCATTCGCGACGCCGTGGAACATGGTGTGGAAGTGCGCGCGGTCGATGTGAACCTGTCCGATCTGGAATGCGTGCTGGAAACCGGCAGCCGCCCCGCCAGCACGCAGCTCTGGCCCCAGCATCAATCCATGGCCAGCCATATCCATGCCACCCACGCGATCCGGCTCGGCCTGTCGCAGATCGTGGGGCTGGCCGAGGCCGATATCAACCGCATCGCGGCGCGGCGGGGCGCTGGCTATGATTCAGTGCGCGACCTCTGGCTGCGCACCCAGGTGCCGATTGCGGCGCTGGAAAAGCTCGCCCGCGCCGACGCCTTCGCCTCGCTCGGCCTGTCCCGCCGCGAGGCGCTCTGGGCGGTCAAGGGCCTGATCGGCACCCATGGCGCCGATACGCTGCCCCTGTTTGTTGCTGCCGGCAGCGTCGGGACCGAGGCTGACCGGGAGACCGGCCTGCCCAAAATGCTGCCCGGCGAGGAAGTGATCCACGACTATTCCACCCTCTCCTTCTCGCTCAAGGGCCATCCGCTGCAGTTTATCCGGCCCATTTTGCAGGCGCGCCGCGTCACCCGCGCCGATCAATTGCTCAGCGTCAAACCCGGCAGCCGCATCGAAGTGGCCGGGCTGGTGCTGGTGCGCCAGCGCCCCGGCACGGCCAGCGGGGTGATCTTTGCCACGCTAGAAGACGAAACCGGCGTCGCCAATATCGTCATCTGGCCCAAGGTGTTCGAAGCCAACCGCAGGACCGTGCTGGGCGCGCGGCTCCTGGCTGTGCGCGGGCAGCTGCAGCGCGAGGGGCTGGTGGTGCACATCATTGCCGAGCAGCTCGCCGACCTGACCCATCACCTGCTCGACCTCGCCCATGGCCAGGACATTGGCGACAGGATGCTGGCGCGCGGCGATGAGGGGCGCTCGGGCCCGCAGCCCGGCCGCGACCACAAGGCGATGCTGGAAATCGAAAAAGCCCGCCGCGCCGCCTTTGCCGCCCTGCCCGAAGGACGCAATTTCCACTAAAGGCCGGGGTTCAGCGCGGCGACAGGCGTCAGGCCACAATGGCGTCGATGGCCTTGGCCAGGCTGATATCCCTGACGCTCAGCCCGCCGGCGTCATGGGTGGTCAGCGTCACCGTGACGCTATTGTAGCTATTGGACCAGTCGGGATGGTGACCCGCCTGTTCTGCCGCCAGCGCCACCCGGCTCATGAAGCCGAATGCCTCGGAAAAATTCTTGAACTTGAACACATGGCTGATGGCGCCCGTCGCCGCGTCATAGACCCAGCCATTGAGCTCGCCCAGGCCCTTCTCGCGTTCACTCTCACCCAGTCTGTCGACCATTTTTCGCACCCTTTGCCATGCCGTTGATGCCCACAGCGATAGAAGCGCAAAGCGACACTTCCAAGGCAATCGGGACGCGCCGGACCCCGATCCGGCGTCACGCCCGCCGCCGCCACTGCTGAGCACAGCAGCGCGCCCATGCGCCAACCGGCCCCCGCGATGTTAACCGCAGATTCACTGTTTTTTGTGGAATCACCCCTGCACCGGCCCCATTCTGCTGTCCCGCAAGGCCATCTTAACGGCCCGGAATTAACTCTGCGCCACAACACGTTGGCAGAGCATGCCGTGCTCCCACCCATTCATTCACCGCGACGATCCAGACCCAACCGATCCAGACCATGGTCAGCAAAGATAATTCAGACAGGACGGGCAATGGTCTTCCAAGACGCCCATAAGATTTTGCCGCCAGTCGACTATGTGTCGATGATCCGCTCGCTTTACCAGGACCGGCGCTCCATGCTGCTTGGCGCCTTTGGATCTGCGCTGGCCGCTGCAGTCGCCGCGCTGGAAGCCGGGTCCGTTCTGCTGGGGGTGTTTGTCGGCCTGTTCATTCTGGTCGGCCTGCTGCGCTATGCCGACATGCGGGCCTTCGAGGCGACAGAATTGTCCGATACCGATGTACAGCTGGCGCTGCACTGGGAAATACGGGCCACTGTGGGCGCCGCTGCCATCGCCCTGGTTTATGGCACCTGGTGCCTGGTCAGCTTCTGGCTGATTGGCGACGCCTTTGCCGAATTGACGGCCGCCTCGGTCTCGGTCTCGGTTCTGGTGGGTGTATCGCAGCGGAACTTTGCCATTGACCGGCTGATGACCATCCAGGTGCTGCTGATCGCCGTGCCACTGGCGCTTGGCCTGCTGCTGGTCGGCAATCTGTATTATGCGCTGCTGACCCTGCTGCTCCTGCCGTTCTTTGCCAGCTTGCGTGGCATCGCCGGCAATGCACGCGATATTCTGCTGCGCGCCGTGCATGGCCGGATTGCCGCCTCGCAACTGGCAAGCCAACTCGACACGGCCCTGACCACACTCGAGCATGGCCTGCTCATGCTCGACAGCGACTGCATCATTGAAGTGGCCAATGGTCGCGCCCTCGATGCCTTCGACCTGGGCGGTGCCGATGGCTGGGTCGGGCGTCCGGCCAGCGACCTGTTCGATGTGGCCCTGGCCAATAGCAGCATGCCGCAGGCCGCCTACGATCAATTGCGCGACCTGATCAATACCCGCGCCAGCGGCAAGCTGCTGCTCGCCGTCGATCCCTATCAGTACTTCGAAATCTCGGTCTCCTCGCGCCGCACCAAGACGGTGCTGCTGTTCGAGGACGTTTCCACCCGGATTATTGCCGAGGAACGCATCGCGCATATGGCGCGGCATGATGAACTGACGGGGCTGTCCAATCGCGCCCATTTTTCCGAACAGGTCAAACTGGCTTTGCATAAGCGGCGCACCAAGGGAAAGCCTGTCCATGCGGCGCTATGGATCGTCGATGTCGATGATTTCAAGCATATCAACGATACCATGGGCCACATCGCTGGCGACGCGGTCCTGGCCGAATTGGGTCGTCGCCTGCCTCGGGCCTTTGGCGCCCCCACCATTTGTGCCCGCCTGGGTGGCGATGAGTTCATCGCCTTCCGTGCCGATGGCGCCTCGCCTGAAGTGCTGGCGGAACAATCCCAGCGCGTGTTCACCATTCTGGCCGCTGACATGCACATCCCGGACCGGAAGCTGGCCGTCGATGTCAGTATCGGTCTGGTGATCAGCGACAATCCCGATGATGATCTGGACAATATGATGGTCAAGGCGGATCTGGCCATCAGTGCCGCCAAGAGCGGGGGCAAGGCCATGGTCGTGCAGTTCCACGATCAGATGGACACCGACTATCGGTTGCGCCAGCAACTGAAGGCCGACCTCAAACAGGCCATTGCCGACGACCAGGTAACGCTGGTCTATCAGGCTGTGATTGATCCGCGACAGGACAAGATTGTCGGATGCGAGGCTCTGGCCCGCTGGAATCATCCCGAACACGGCCAGATTTCACCGGCGGTGTTCATTCCCATCGCCGAGGAAACCGGCATGATTACCGACCTGACGCGCGCCGTCCTGGCCAAGGCAACCCGGGACTGCAGCACCTGGCCGGACGATATCTGCGTGGCCGTCAACATATCGGCCCGCGACTTCCGGGCCAGCGATGTCGAAGCCATCGTCACCGATGCCCTCGAGCATTCGGGCCTGGCGGCCCATCGCCTGGAGATCGAGGTCACCGAGACGGCCGTCATCGAAGAGCAGCAGGCCGCAACGGTCGCCCTGGCGGCCCTGTGTGCCCGTGGCATCGGCGTGGCGCTCGACGATTTCGGCACCGGCTATTCTTCATTGAGCTATCTGCAGTCCCTGCCCCTGACCAAGCTCAAGATCGATCGCAGCTTCGTAATGGAAATCACCACCAATCCGCAGGCGTTGCGCCTGCTGGCCAATGTTGCCCAATTGGGCAAGGATCTTGATCTCAAGGTCACCGTCGAGGGTGTGGAAACCGAGGAGCAGCTCAACCTGCTGCTGTCGCAAACCCGAATCGACCAGATCCAGGGCTTCGTCTATGGCCAGCCGCTGGATCTGGAGGCCATGACCAGCCTGCTGCGCACGCGTTGCGGCGCCAAAGGCCCCGCAATGGCCAGGCTGGCGACAGCCCGTTAGTGCCCGCGCATAAGTGCCGACATTAACCAAGAACGCGCATTGCCGCTTATCCCAGGGTTAATCAATGGTTACCGTGCCCGCAGCAAAATGAGACAGCGAGCAGAACATGCCAATTGATTCCGACGGCGCTGCGGCGGCACGGGTCGGGAAACCCTCGCGTTTCTCCGGCACATTGCTCGATATTCTGGACCGGGTCAGCTATATGCGCGTTGACCCCTCGGTGATCGATGATCCCATCTACCGGCTGCGCTATCGCGCCTATACGCGGGAGGGCTTCATGGATCACAATCCCCAAGAGATCTGCATTGACGATCTTGATGCCACCGCCAACGGCATGAGTTTCGGCATTTACATTGATGGCCAGCTGGTCAGTTCGATCCGGCTGCACCATCTGACCCAGGCCTGTCCGCACTCCCCCAGCATGAAGGTATTCCCCGATGTGCTGGGCCCCATGCTGGATCAGGGCATGAGCTTTATCGACCCCAGCCGCTTCACCGCCGACCATGAAGCCTCGCTGGCCTATCCGGCGCTGCCATTTCTGACCCTGCGCATGGCCGCCATGGCCTCGGTGCATTTCGGGGCTGATCGATGCCTGGCGCTGGTGCGCCCCGAACACGGCGCCTTCTACAAGCGCGTATTCGGCTCCGAACCGCTGGGCGAGGCGCGCAGCTATCCTGGACTGCACTTTCCGGTGGCCCTGTTCGCGGCCAGTGTGGAGGCCATTCGCTCCCGCGTCGCCGAGCGCTTCCCGTTCTTTTTGTCCACCCCTGCCGAACGCCAGCAATTGTTCACCCAGAAGCTGGAAAAGGCCGGCAATCTCCATGTCCCCGCCTCGGCGCGCCAGGCCTATGAGGCTGCCCTTGACGCGTACGCGCAGGTCTGATGGGTCACAGCCAGGCGCACTGCCGCCCGCACCCCGAAAGCCATCGCGCCCCAGGGTCGCGACTGTATTTGGAAAATGGTGCCGCATAGGTGACTCGAACACCTGACCCCATCATTACGAATGATGTGCTCTACCAACTGAGCTAATGCGGCAACGGATCGCCTTTTACGTTGGGTTTTGGGCCGGTGCAAGAGGCAAGGCGATTTGCTCGGGCAATTGCGCTGGCTCGGCATTGCCCGGGCGCAATGTCGCCATCTGTGTCACCACCGGCACCTTCCACTCGAAGGCATCGAGCCGCCCGGTGACCGGGGATACCGGCTCCCACTCATCGCTCACCATGCCATCGGCCGTCCAGGCCGGATCGCGCGGCGCCCGCACCGCGCGGGCCAGCCATTCGCGGGCCTTGCCCTGGTCGCCATTCTGACCCTCCTCGATCTCGGCCATGAGACTGGCGACGCCCTGGCTGGCTTCGGGTCCCTCGAAGGGGGCCAGGGCATTGCGCGCCAGCGACCAGTCATAGGCATCGATGGCCGCCCGGGCCAAAGCCATGCCGGCGGCCCGATGCGGCGGCGGCACGTCGATGATCTCACCCATCCGCTTGAGGCGATCGACCGCCGAAGCGCCCG
>NZ_JAUYGL010000034.1 GCF_030689745.1 Devosia sp. | reverse complement strand
GGCGTTCGTCGGGGGCACGGCGTCGGATCTGCAGGCCAACCGATTGGGCGCGGCGGCGCAGGAAATCCTCAATGTGCAGGCTGAGGCGCTGAACGGGGCCTTGGACAAATATCGCATGCTTCCCGTGGTACTGGGTCATCGCCCCGATGCCGCGTCGCTCTATGCGCCGGGCGCCGATACAGCCACGACCCACCGGATCGCATTGCAGGCAGCGGCGCTTTCGGGCGCGCTGGACGTGGTGTTCCTGCGCCCCTCCGGCGCGGTGCTGGCCCGCGCGTCAGGGGCCGCCAAGGATGTGATTGCGCCCAGTTCGCCATTGCTGCGCGCGGCCTTGCAGGGGCGGCTGGGCCGAGATGAGCGCGTGTTGGACGACGGACGGCGCGCCTATGTGTTCACGTCAGCGATGTGGGACAATAAGACGATCATCGGCGTGGTGGCGGTCTATGTCGATCTGGTCACCATCGAGGACAATTGGTCGCTGATCAACAATCCCATCCTGGCATCGGATGCTGCCGGCCTGGTGGTCATTTCCAATCGTGCCGCCTGGCGCATGGCGCCACGCCCCGATTTTCGCGACACAGTGCAAGGAGGCGCCGCCAATCCGCTGCAGGATGCGCCGACGCGCTATCTGGCGCGTTCGCGCTATCTGGCGCCATTGAACTGGACGTTGACGGTGCTGTTGCAAGCCGCGCCGATACGGTGGGCAGCGGTCATGTGGGGCGGTCTGGCGGCAGCCCTGGCGCTGGCGCTGACGCTGGCGGTACAATTGCTGATCAACCGGCATTTTGCCGGCGTGCGACGGAGCAGGGCGCAGCGGGCCAATGCGCTGCGGCTGGAGCGGATCGTGCGCGACCGGACCCGCGAATTGCTCGACAGCAATGCCTCGCTGGCGCACGAGGTGGGCGAACGCAAGGCAGCCGTGGACCTGCTGCGCAAGACCCAGACCGAACTGATCCAGACCGGCAAGATGGCCGCGCTGGGCCAGATGTCGACGGCGCTGTCGCACGAGATCAACCAGCCCCTGTCGGCGGTCAAGACCTATGCCCAGAATGCGCTGACCTATCTGCAGCGTGGACGCCAGCAGGAGGCCGTGGACAACATCACCCGGATTTCAGAGCTGACCGACCGGATGGCCGCCATTTCCCGGCATTTGCGCAATTTCGCCCGCAAACCCAATCCAACCTTCGGCTCGACCGCCATCGGCAAGGTGATCGAGGATGCACTTGAAGTCGTGTCCGCCCGGCTGCGCGAGCAGGCGGTGAGCGTGACAACGGATCTGGGCGAACCGGGACTGCAGGTGCGCGGCGGGCCGGTTCGGCTGCAGCAGGTGGTGGTCAATCTGGTGCTCAACGCGCTGGACGCCATGGCGGGACAACCAGCCCCGAGCATAACCATCAGCGTGGCGCGGGCCGGCGCCAGCGCCGAGGTTTCGGTGCGCGATACCGGGCCGGGCATTGTTGTCTCGGACCTCGGCCAGATCTTTGATCCCTTCTTCACCACAAAGGAAGTCGGCCAGGGATTGGGGCTGGGCCTGTCGATCTCCTACAATATCGTCAAGGATTTCGGCGGCACCCTATCGGCGCACAATTGGCCAGGCGGGGGCGCCTGCTTTGTGGTGCGTCTCGATTTGGGTGAACATGAACAGGTAGCGGCACAGTGAGTTTGTCCATCGAAGTGCTGCTGGTTGATGACGAGGAAGATCTGCGCCGGGCCGCCAGCCAGGCGCTCGATCTGGTGGGCTTTCCGGTGCGCGCGACCGGGTCGGCGGAAGAGGCGCTGGCCGCTGTTTCACGCAGCTGGCATGGCGTTCTGGTCACCGACATTCGCATGCCGGGAATGGACGGGATGACCCTGCTGCGCAAGGCGGTCGCCATTGACCCGGACCTGCCGGTGATCCTGTTGACCGGCCATGGCGACGTCAATCTGGCGGTCGATGCCATGCGCGACGGCGCCTACGACTTCATCGAAAAGCCGTTCTCGGTCGAGCGCTTGCTCGATTCCATCACCCGTGCGCTGGAAAAACGCCAGTTGACGCTGGAAAACCGCGCCCTGCGTTCCAGCGTTGCCAACCGCTCGGACGATCTGGAAACCCGGCTGGTCGGCCGTTCGCCAGTGATGGTGAGCGTGCGCAAGCAGATCCGCGCCGTGGCGCCAACGCGGGCCGACGTGCTGATCGTCGGCGATACCGGCACCGGCAAGGAACTGGCGGCACGGGCGATCCATGATCTGTCCGCCGACGAGGACCGGCCCTTTGTCGCCATCAACTGCGCCGCCATTCCAGCCGAGATGATGGAAGCCGAACTGTTCGGCCATGAGGCAGGCGCCTTTGCCGGGGCGATGCGGGCGCGGGCCGGCAAGTTCGAGCATGCCCGCAATGGCACGATCTTTCTCGACGATATCGAGAACATGCCGCTCTATCTGCAGGCCAAGCTGCTGCGGGCGGTGCAGGAGCGGGCCATCACCAGGCTGGGTTCGCATGAACCCATCGCGCTCAATGCCCGCTTCATCGCCACCTCCAGCGTTGATCTGGAACGGGCCGCCGATGAGAACGTGTTCCGCAAGGATCTGCTGTACCGGCTCAACATTGCCACGCTGCGGCTGCCCGCCCTGGCCGACCGGGCCGAGGACATCCCTGCCCTGTTCGCCCATCTGGTGCAGATCGTCGCGACCCAGTTGCGCGTGCCGCCCCCGGCGCTGTCCACCAGCTATGTGTCGAGCGTGAGCCTGCGGCCCTGGCCGGGCAATGTGCGCGAATTGCGCAACGCCGCCGAGCGCTACGTGCTGGGCATTGACGGGGTGGAAGACCACCGCGCCGCCACCAGCGCCACGACGCTGCGCGAGCGGGTGCAGGCCTTTGAGCGTCAGACCATTGCCGACGAACTGCGCGCCCAGAACGGCAGTCTGAAGGCGGTCTATGAGGTGCTCGGCCTGTCGCGGAAATCGCTCTACGAAAAAATGGTCAAGCTGGGCCTGGACCGCAAGGATTTCCGGGAAGACTGACCGTCAGCACGGCGGCCGCCAGCGCGACCATCGTGCTGGTTCGATCATCGGGCCCCGCTCAGCGTGGCGCGAGCGTCGCAATCAACCTGTTGGCGGTCTGCGCCATGGCCGTTGCGGCGGAAAAGTTGAACTGGTTGATGGAGATGAAGACGCCGACGCCGCGCGTGGGTGCGAAGGCGATGTAGCTGAACACGCCGTTCGTGCCGCCCGCCTTCTGGATGATCAGGGGGCGGTCGCCTTCCGGCATCATGATCACCCAGCCAAGGCCCATGGCGTCCATGTGTCCGGATTCATCCATGCCGGATACCGGGTCGAGGCCATCGCGTACGACCCAGCCGGCATGGCTGATGGCGCGCGTTTCGGCTTCGACCGCATCAAAGCGATCAAGGTTCCATTGGAGATATTTGACCATGTCGTTGGCGGTGGTGTGCAGCGCCGATGCACCGAACCGGTTGGGTATCGCCTCGCCCGGGTCCATTTCGACACCGTTCCAGTCATAGCCCATCATCACATTGTCACCCGTGGGGCGCTCATAGCTGGTTGCCGTCAGGCCGATCGGGTCAAGGATCGTCTCCTGCAGGAGGTCGGCATAGGGCATGCCGGAAATTTCCGAGAGCGCCATCGCCAGCAGGTCGAAACCAACATTGGAATAGTGAATGCCCGACCCGGGCGTAAACAGCAGCGGGTCACCCGCCAGATTGGCGGCAAAGGACGCGTCAGCGTAGTTTTCGACGCCCTCGACAGGCGCGAGCTCGCGCGGCAGCCCGCTGGCATGGGTGGCGAGATCGATGAGGCGAATCTGCTGGCCGTCGCGCTGCGGCAGCGTTTCGACGATGCCGACATGCGGCCCGGCAGGGTCCGTCAGTGCCGTCCTCCCGCTGGCAACGGCATGGGCGAGCGAGAGACCGGTGAAACTCTTGGTAATCGATCCAACACCGATCTGGGTTTGCGCATCAGGTTCGCGACCACTGCCCTTGGCAGTCTCGCCAAAGCCGAAAACCGCACTCTCGCCATCCCGGACTGCGGCGATGACCAGGCCCGGAACGCCGCTGTCGAGGTGGAAGATCTGACCGGTGAAGCTGACGGCGTCGTTCAGCAGGGGATCCTCCGCAAAAGCGGGAGTCGTCACAAGAAAGGCGGTCGCGGCGGCGGCGAGAATGTATCGCATTGAGCACTCCGGCATTGTGTCGGGAGCCGCCATGATGGCAACCACGTCCTAACGTTTGGTATATTCTTGGATATCAACCGGCTGATGCCGAACCATTTTCCCTGGCCGCTGCAGGCGAAGAAAAATAGTCTTTCGGGGGTGGCCCAGGCGCGACACAAACATGTTAGTGAAGCCAGTGACACAGTCCAGCCGTGACCGAACGCGGCGAGCCAGCCTGCTCACGCCAGGCGGGTTGACTGTCTCGAACTGGAGTAGACTGTGTCCAATCCGACGGCCGACGCGCAAGAACCCATAACGACCACTGCCGAAAAGCCGGCGAGCGAGACGACGTTCGCGGTCATCATGGCGGTTAGCCTTGGGCACCTGCTCAATGACACCATTCAGTCGCTGATTCCGGCGCTCTATCCGATGCTCAAGGATAGTTACGGGCTCGACTTCACCCAGATCGGCATTCTGGGCTTTGTGTTCCAGATCACCGCCTCGCTGCTGCAACCGGCGGTCGGCATCTATACGGACAAGCGTCCGCTGCCCTATTCTTTGGCAGTCGGCATGGGGTTGTCGCTGATTGGGCTGGTTTTTCTGGCCTTTGCCACCACCTACTGGACCTTGCTGATCGGCGCCGCTTTCGTCGGGCTGGGGTCGGCGATCTTTCACCCGGAGGCCTCGCGCGTGGCACGGCTGGCCTCGGGCGGGCGGCATGGGGTGGCCCAATCGCTATTCCAGGTGGGCGGCAATATCGGCTCGGCCATCGGCCCCCTGCTGGCAGCCTTTATCGTGCTGCAGCACGGTCAAACCAGCGTGTCCTGGTTCTCCGTCATCGCGCTGCTGGGCATGGTGGTGCTGTTTGGCGTGGGGCGCTGGTATGCCGCGCTGCGGGTCGCCAGTGCCGCGCGCAAGGTGACGGTCCCTGCCCCGACCTTTCCGCGCGCCATCATTATCCGAACCATTGTCGTGCTGATGGTGCTGACACTGTCCAAGCATCTGTATCAGACCAGCCTGGCAAGCTTTTACACCTTCTACGTGATCGACCGGTTCTCGGTGTCAATTCAGGATGCGCAGATCCTGCTGTTCGTGTTCCTGGGCTCCATCGCCATCGGCACCATTGCCGGCGGCCCCATTATGGATCGGTTCGGCACCCGCTTCGTGATCTGGTTCTCGATCCTCGGCACCCTGCCCTTCACGCTGGCCCTGCCCTATGTCGACTACACCTGGACCGTCATTCTGACCGTCGTCATCGGCATTATCCTGGCGTCGGCCTTCTCGGCCATTGTGGTGTTCGCCCAGGAATTGGTGCCCGGCAGGATAGGACTGATTGCCGGACTGTTCTTCGGGGTGGCATTCGGCATTGGCGGCATCGGGGTGGCCGCGCTCGGCATACTGGCCGATCACACCTCCATCGCGTTCATTTTCAAGCTGTGCTCGTTCCTGCCGTTCATGGGCCTGTTCGCGGCCTTCCTGCCGCCGATCGGCAAGGGCCGCGGCCGCTGGTAGCGGGTCAAACGCGCTGGGTGCCGGCGTTTCTCACCGGGCAAGGGCCGGCTCGTCAGCCTGCGGCGCTGGGTTGAGCAGCAGGCTTTCAAGGATGGCAACGGCCAGGGCCGCCCCCACACCGCCGCCCACGGTCAACACCACGCGCTGGATAAAGGCGAAGGATGGCTCCGAGGTCATCAGCGCGCTGCCTGCCAGCGACACCATGACAGAGCCGGCATATTGGTAGGTCATGGGCGACAGCCGCCCGACCATCATCTTGTGCCCCAGCCACAGCAGGAACAGGGCCGTGACGCCGAACAGTACCGTGATATGGGCGGAGAGGCCCAGCAGCCAGAGCAGGATCAGCGCCATGATCCCGCCGCCCAGGGTCGAGACCGAGCGCTCGCGCGCCTCGCGCCACACCTGGTCGGTATAGGGATAAATGAGCGCAAACATGGCGCCGATCGACAGGATCAAATTGGACGGATCCAGCACGCTGAGTAGCAGGGCAGTAAAGGCCATCAGTACCACGGTGCGGATCAGGGCCCGCTTGGCGACCAGCTCATCGCGCACCGGCACATGGATTTCGACGAATTCCTGCGTGGCACGCGGCGGCAACAGGACATAGGCGATCGGGGTCAACAGGCCGGCCGTCAGCGCCGCCTTGAACATCTCGGAGCGCAGATAGGCCATGGTTGTATAGGAGTTGGCGCCCATGATCGCCATCAGCAGGATCGAGACGATCAACAGCATGCCAAAACTGTTGCCGGTCTTCTGAATGACGACAAAGCCGAGAAAGCAGATCAGCGCCATGAAGGCGAACAGCAGCCCCGGCAGGCCCGACAACATCTCCACGAAGAACGACATCACCCACATCATGCCGCCCAGCAAGACCGGTGCTGCCAGGGCGCGTCCGATACTGAGCGCCTTGCGGTGCCCGGCCACCAGCGAGACGGCCAAGGTGGGGTACAGCATGGCCATTGGCGACTGCACCATCATGCCGATGGCGAAGCTGGCGATCGAAACGATCGCCAGCCGCACGGCAAACAGCGGGTCGTCGTCAAAGGTGGGGCGGGGCGCGATATACATCGAGGCGTCAGTACAGGTAGGAAAACAGCGAACCGATGCGCTGCATGCCCGAGGCCAGCCAGGCCACCGGATTGTCGCTGGTGGCGTAGATCATGGCATTGACCTTGGAGCCGACCCGCATGGTGGGCGCAATATCGTCGACGATCTCAATGCGCACCGGAATGCTGCGGGCCGGTTCGAACCAGCGGGTCGAGGACTGGTTTTGCGGCAGACCGTTGGCGCTCATCCGACCCGGATCGATGCCCCAGGCCACGCCCTGGACGCGCCCTTTGACAATCTGGCCCGGCTGGCCATCGAACACCAGGGCGACGTCCTTGCCCGGCTCGACATGGGCCAGCTGGTTCTCGCGGAAATCGGCCATAACCCAGGGGCGCTCGCTGGAAATGAAGGTGAGCGCGGGGGCGCCCGCGTTCAGATATTGTCCGGCCGACAGCTTGAGATTGGTCACATAGCCATCGCTCGGGGCGGTCACCGTGGCGAACTCCCGGTTGAGCAGGGCCTGCTCCAGCTGCACCTGAGCGGCCAGCACCTTGACGTTGGCGTCCCCGGCGTCGCCCGCGCCTTCTGTCGCGCTGCGATAGCCGGCCTCGGCCGCCGCCAGGCCAGCGCTGGCTGAGGCCAGTTGCGCCTCTGCCGCATCCATCCCGGCCTGGGACGTCAGGCCGCGACTGTGCAGCTCGGCAGTGCGATCATAGGCGATCTGGGTCGCAGACAGATTGGTGCGGGCCTGATCCACCTGGGCCCGGGTCGCTTCGAGCGAGGTGCCTGAAGCTGCAACCGCCTGACGCGCCTGCTCCAGATTGACCTCGGCGATGCGCACGCTCAGATCATAGGGACGGGGATCAAGCGAGAACAGCCGTTCGCCGGCGCTGACGAACTGGTTGTCCGTGGCAAAGATGGTTTCCACCTGGCCGGATACGCGCGGCGCGATCTGGGCGGTGGCCGCAGCAACCTGGCCGGTCGAACTGGAGGGCACCATGCGATCGGTCGCCACGTGATAGGCCAGGCATGCCGCGGTGACGAGCAGGATGATCCGGGCCGCCTTCTTGGCCGCGCCGCGGGCGTCCTTGGGTGGGGTCGCTGGCGCCTCGGCCGTTCCGGCTGGCGCGGCCGGTTCGGCGACCGACGCTGCAACCGCACGCAGGCCGGGCCGGTCTGGCGGCGTTGCAGCAGCCCTGGATGGCTTAGGATTACCTTGGGTTTCTGCTACATGCATCGGAACGCAACTTTCATCGAAACTATCTAGTTCAACTACAATCTTGATGGTAGAGATATATATTCAGCGGAGTGCCGTCAATGTCTGATGCGAAATCTGATGCGAAACGCCATGCGCAACTGGTCCAGGTGGGTACGGCCATGCGCCGCATGTTGCTCAGCGTCGAAAATGCGCGCCTGCATGCGGCGCGAACCCAGCATCTGCATCCCACCGACTTTGCCTGTCTTGGCCTGCTGGCGCGCAGTCCCGCCCCGCTCAGCCCCAAGGACATTATCCTGCAGCTCGATCTCAGTTCAGGCTCGGTGACGGCGCTGCTCGATCGCCTTGAGAGCGCCGGCTACATTACGCGCATGGCCAATCCCGAGGACCGCCGCAGCCTGCTGGTGGTGCTCGACAAGGTGGCGGCGGCCGAGCCGATGAAGAGCTACCAGAAGATCGAGCAAAGCTATCGCGACGCCACCGCCGGTTTCAGCACAGAAGAACTGGCGATGATCTCTGAATTCCTCGAGCGCATGGCGCGGCTGGCCGATGGCATGAGCGGCGGGCCGATGGCATGAGCGGCGGGCCGACCTCCACGACCAACTGATCAAAGCCGGTGCAAACGACCGATTGCAGGGGCAACGGGGATTTTGCCCCTACGCCCCCATTTGTCCCCTAATCCCCCCATCCATTCGAGCCGATGTTACCGAATCCACCCATTCGGTGCAGCCGCAGCCATTTTTATGCCCCAATTCGGCCGATTGCCGGTTGTCCTTTCATTTCGCAGCCGGTCATTCCTTGCCGACAGGTGCCAGCAAGGCATCACGACAATTGATTGGGAGTGAGATAATGAAGACAGTTTTGGCAACCGCCTTGACCCTGGGCGCGCTGGCGCTAGGCACGCAGACGGCGATGGCGCAGTGCGATGATGGCGAAATGGTCATCAAGTTTGCCCATGTGGTGGCTGCATCCGGTCACCCCAAGGGCGATGCAGCAACGCTGTTTGCCGATCGCGTCAATGAGGAGATGAACGGCGTCGCCTGCATGGAAGTGTTCCCCAACTCCACGCTGTTTGACGACGACAAGGTGATGGAAGCCCTGCTGCTCGGCGATGTGCAACTGGCCGCCCCGTCGCTGTCCAAGTTCGAAGCCTATACGCTGAAGTATCGTCTGTTCGATCTGCCCTTCTTGTTCTCTGACCTGGATGCGGTCAGCCGCTTTTTTGCTACCGACACCGCCAAGGACCTGCTGCTGGCCACTGAAGAAGTCGGCTATACCGGCCTGGGCTACTGGTCCTCGGGCATGAAGCAGTTCTCGGCCAACAAGCCCCTCATCCTGCCAGAAGACGGCAATGGCCTGAAGTTCCGCATCCAGACCTCGGACGTGGCGGAAGCCATGATCGGCGCCATGGGTGGTTCGGCCCAGAAGCTGGCCTTCTCGGAAGTCTATGGCGCGCTGCAGACCAAGGTTGTCGATGGTCAGGAAAACACCTGGTCCAACATCTACACCCAGAAGTTCTTCGAAGTGCAGGACGGCATCACCGAGACCAACCATCAGCTGCTGGCCTATCTGCTGGTCACCTCGACCGAATGGCTGGAATCGCTGGAGCCCGACGTGCGCGACCAGTTCCTCAGGATCGCCGAGGAAGTCACTGTCAGCGCCAATAATTCTGTCGCCGAGCAGGAAGCCAAGAACCGCCAGAACATTCTGGACGCCGGCGGCACCATTCGCGAGCTGACCGAAGAGCAGCGCGCGGCCTGGGTGGCCGTGATGAAGCCCGTCTGGGCCGATTTCGAAGCCGACGTCGGCACCGACAATATCGCCGCTGCCGAGGCCGCCAACACCAAGTAAACGCGCCGATCCGGGGCCCCGCACGGGCCCCGGATCTTGCCGTTTGGTGATACCACTACATTGGGGGCCGCATGACACAGATGGTCGTGATTATAGCAGTGCTGATCGGGGCACTGTTCTTGATTGAGCGGCGGTGGCCCAGTGCCGTCACCCGCTTTGAAGAGGGTACGCTGGCGTTTCTGATGGCCGCGCTGACCCTGGTCAGCTTCACCCAGGTGGTGATGCGCTATGGTTTTACCACCGGCTGGGGTGGCGCACTCGAATTCACCCGCATCCTTTTTGCCTGGCTGATCCTGTTCGGCATGAGCTACGCCATCAAGATCAACTCGCATCTGGGCGTCGACATCGTGCTCAACCTACTGCCGGCGCGCCTGTCGCGCATTATGGCGGTGGTCGCAGCACTGACCTGCGTGGTCTACGCCTTCACCCTGCTGTACGCCAACTGGCTGCAGATCCTGGGCATCGATGCCCGGGGCGGCGCCATCGATTACTGGGCAAAAATGTTCAAGGTCGGCATCGGCCTGGATGACCTGCGCTACCCCGAATGGGCCCAGCAGAGTTTTGGTCTGCAGGAGCGCGTGCAGCGCTGGATCGCCTATCTGATCCTGCCCACCGGACTGGCCCTCTTCGCCTATCGCAGCCTGCAGGCGGCCTATGACATCGCCACCGGCAAGCGCCAATACATCATCGCCAGCCACGAGGCAGAAGACCTTGTGGCCGAGAACAAAGACGCGGTGAAGGACTAACACCATGGAATCCATCATTCTTTTTATCATGGTGCTGACGCTGCTGTTCATGGGCGTCCCCATTGCCGTGTCGCTGGGCCTGTCGAGCGTGCTCACCATTGCGCTGTTTTCCAGTGACAGCATGTCCTCGGTGGCGCTGCAGCTGTTTTCGGCGTCGCAGAATTATACCTTGCTGGCCATTCCCTTCTTCGTGCTGGCCTCGACCTTCATGTCGACCGGTGGCGTGGCCCGCCGTATCATCCGCCTTGCGGTGGCCAGTGTCGGCCATTTCCGCGGCGGGCTGGCCATGGCCTCGGTACTGGCCTGCATGATGTTTGCGGCGCTGTCCGGCTCCTCGCCAGCCACCGTGGTGGCCATCGGCACTATCGCCATCGCGGCGATGCGGCAGGTTGGCTATTCCAAGGAGTTTTCCGCCGGCATCATCGCCAATGCCGGTACGCTGGGCATTCTGATTCCGCCTTCCATCGTCATGGTGGTGTATGCCACCGCGACCAATGTGTCGGTGGGCCGGATGTTCCTGGCCGGTATTCTGCCTGGTCTGGTGGCCGGGGCGATGCTGATGGTCGCCATCTATATCGTTGCCCGTCGCCGTAATCTGCCAAGCGAGCCATGGCACGGCTTTGGTGAGGTGATGGCCGCCGGCAAGGAAGCGGGTTGGGGGCTGTTCCTGATCTTCATCATCATTGGCGGCATTTATGGCGGCGCCTTTACCCCCACTGAGGCCGCTTCGGTAGCGGCCGTCTATTCGGTGTTCGTCGCCCTGTTCGTCTATCGCGACATGGGGCCGCTCAAGGGCCTGCCCTGGATCCCGCAGGACTCTGAGCCCAGAACGGCGGTGGGCTTCAAGGCCTCCGTCTATGCCCTGGCGATCCTGGCGCTGTGGATGATCTCGTCGTTCTTTTTTCTGGGCGGCATCGACACCACCACGCGCCTGCAGATCGGCCTGGCGCTGGCCGTGCTGGTGCTCCTTGGCTATCCCTATGCCCGCCAGCAGCCGAGCCCGCTGACCTTCCTGTACGGTCTGCCGGTCTGGGGCTATAATCTGGGCCTGATCGCGCGACGCTTCCTGCCGGCCCTGTTCCACGGCGACACCAACAAGGCCATGGTCGACAGTGCCAGGACCACGGTGATGCTGATGTTCATCATCGTCAATGCGCTGCTGTTCGCCCATACGCTGACTGCCGAACGCATCCCCCAGACCATTACCGAGTGGATGCTGGGCGCCGGGTTCAACTGGTTCACCTTCCTGATCGCCGTGAACATCCTGCTGTTGATCGGCGGACAGTTCATGGAGCCATCCGGCCTGTTGCTGATCGTGGCGCCGGTGGTGTTCCCGATTGCCATGGAACTGGGCATCGATCCGATTCATCTGGGCATCATCATGGTGGTGAACATGGAGATCGGCATGGTGACGCCGCCCATCGGGCTTAACCTGTTCGTGACCTCGGGCATTACCGGGATGAGTCTGGCGCAGGTGGTGAAAGCGGCGTTGCCATTTGTGATGGTGTTGATGATCTTCCTGGTGATCGTCACCTATGTGCCGGCGCTCTCGACCCTGGTGCCCTATGCCCTGATGGGACCGGAGATCATCCTGTCGCGCTAAAGCGGCGCAGCACCGCAACAGCAAAGGGCCCGCGATCAGTGATCGCGGGCCCGGTCGTTTCTGGCGCTCGCTGAAGGATCAGTCAGCGCGCAGGGGCTAGAGATCGTGCAGTTGCACGCTTTGGGCAGCGCTGCTGAGCAGGGTCTGGGCCACCATGGCCTCTTCCTTGGCATTGCCGGAGAGATCGACGCGCAACATCATTGCGGTCGGAAAACGGGCGTGCAGATCGGTCAGGGTGGCCGCACTCAGGGCCGGCTGGTCATCGCCCTGCCCCATCTCGGCGACGGCCTGCGCAAGCGGGCAGGACATGCAGCGGCTAATCCCCTGGCTGGTCAGTCGGGCGGCCACCGCGTCCAGTTCTGCCGCAGTGGCAAAAATACCGATGGCGGCGCGACGACGGACCTCAGTCATGGTCATTCTCTGCATGGCTAATGGGTATTTCCGTCGCATTCAGCGAGTTGGCGCAAACGCTCCATGCTACGCACCTGAAAGCTGCCGCGATCGGGAAGATCGATGATCCGCAGCGTGCGCAGACGGGTCATGTTGCGGCTGACCGTTTCGATGGTGAGGCCGAGATAGTCGGCAATATCGGAGCGGCACATGGGTAGCGCCAGACGCTCGGCAAGTGGGTTGGCGGATTTGCGGGCCATGGTCAGCAGAAAGCTGGCCATCCGCTCAATGGCGGTCTTGCGGCAGAGCAACAGCGAGAGATCCTGCAGGGTCTCGACTTCGCCACGGGCCACATCGAGCAGCTTTTCAGCCAGTTCGGGGCGTTCGCGCATGGCATGCAACAGCGATTTCTTGTGGATGACGCGCACCCTTGTGGTCGTCAGGGCGTCGCAATCAAAGCGATAGGTATCGCCCTGGCAAAAGCCGACAATGTCGCCAGCAAAGGCAAAGGCCACGATCTGGCGCCGTCCATCGGGGAAAATCTTGTAGGCGCGCACCGCCCCAGTGAGAACTTCGTAGAATGCGGTGGTCTCGTCGCCTTCCCGGAACAGGGAGTCGTAAGCAGCCAGCAGGCGCACACCGCCGGTGCTGCCGCCTGCGGCCGGCCAAGGCGTTGGAGTCTGGACTGGCGACGCTATGGTGGAAAGCTGCATGGTGATTCCTCGATTCCCACAAATCACTGTGGACGTGGGCTATAAGGGGGTCGGCATGTAAGCTGCGTACGCGGCGTTTGTAATGAATTGTAACGGCGACAGCAGCACCCGCCAGCCAGCAAGGAGATCGCCCCAGCATGACCGAAAACCCCAGCCACATTCTGGTCGTGGATGACGATGACCAGGTGCGCCGAATGCTGCGTCGCTGCTTTGAAGACGAGGGCTACCGCGTGAGCGAGGCGACCGATCAGGCGGGTGTCGAAACCGCGCTGGAGAACGGCGTCGATCTGATCACGCTTGATCTCAATCTGGGTCGCACCGACGGGCTGACGATTGCCCGCAGCGTGCGGCAGAGCTGGGACCTGCCCATCATCATGATCACCGGCAAGGGAGACATGATCGACCGCATTGTGGGCCTGGAAATCGGGGCCGACGATTATATCGCCAAACCCTTCCATCTGCGCGAGGTGCTAGCGCGCGTCCGCTCGGTGCTGCGCCGCAGCGGACCGCGCACCGACGCGCCCGCATCGGCTCCGCCGGCCTCAATCGCCTTTGATGATTATGTGCTGGACCTCGATCGCCGCGCCCTGCGCGGGTCGGATGGCGATATTCGCCTGACCAGCGGCGAGTTCGACCTGCTGGCCCTGTTCGCTCGCCATCCACACCGGGTTCTGAGTCGCGACCAGATCATGGACCTGCTCAAGGGACACGACTGGGCACCCAATGATCGCAGTATCGACAACCAGATTGCCCGCTTGCGCAAACTGATCGAAGTCAATGCCCGCGAACCGCGCCTGCTCAAGACCGTCCGCGGCGCCGGCTATTGCTTCACCCCGCAATCGCTGCAGGCCTGAGCCTCAGCTCTTGAGTGCGGCGTCGATGGCATCCGCCAAATCGGCCATACGGTAGGGCTTGCGGAGGATTTTGGGCTGGTTCTCGCGATCATGATCGCTGCGTGCCATTTCTTCGGCATAGCCTGAGGTGAGCAGAACCGGCATGTTGGGATAGAGCGCCTGCACCTTGCTGCGCAGGTCAAAGCCACTCATGCCGCCGGGCATCACCACATCCGAAAACAGCAAATCGGCGGTTGAGCCGGCGGCCAGCAGATCAATCGCCTCGGCGCCGCTGCCGGCAGCGATGACATTGTAGCCCAGTTGCGTCAGCCGGGTCACGGTGAGCTTGCGCACCCGCTCATCATCCTCAACCGCCAGAATGGTCTGCCCGGCGCCAGGCAATGCCGGCTCGTCGGGATCATCCGTGGCAAGCCCAACCGGCTCGACAAGATGGCGGGGCAGGAAAATACTGACGACAGTGCCCTTTTCCGGACCGCTCTCGATAGTTGCAAGGCCACCGGACTGCTTGGCAAAGCCGTAGATCATCGAAAGCCCCAGCCCGGTGCCGCGCCCCTGCTCCTTGGTGGTGAAGAAGGGCTCGAAAGCCCTTTCGCGGACCGCATCGCTCATGCCTTCGCCGGAATCGGACACGGTGAGCCGGACATAATCTCCCGGCTGCAGGCCATCGAACTGCCCGTCCATGGTTTCGTCAATCACGGCATTGCTGGTTTCGATAACCACCCGCCCCCCATCAGGCATGGCGTCGCGCGCATTGACGGTGAGGTTGACGATGGCGCTCTCGACCTGCGACGAGTCGACCCGCACCGGCCAGAGATTGGGCGTCAGCGCATTGGAGAGATAGACCGTCTCCCCCAGCGTGCGGTGCAGCATGTCGGTGAGGCCGAGCACAAAGCTGTTGAGGTTGATGCTCTCGGGCTCCAGATGCGAGCGCCGGGCAAAGGCCAGCAGGCGCGTGGTCAGGCGGGCCCCCAGATCGGCCGCGTCGAGCGCCTCGGTGGCCAGTTCGCGCTGGAGCGGCGTGGTCAGCTTGCCCTCGAGCATTTCGAGATTGCCGATGATGACGGTCAGCAGATTGTTGAAATCGTGGGCAATACCGCCGGTCAGCTGCCCCATGGCCTCCATCTTCTGGGCCTGGCGCAGTTCCATTTCGGTGGCCTTGCGGGCCGACAGGTCATGGATGATGCCGGTAAAGAAGATGCGACCATCCATCTCGAACTTGCTGACGGCCAAATGCATGGGAAACGTGCTACCATCGCGGCGCAGCCCGGTCACTTCACGGCCAATGCCGATGATGCGCCGACGCCCGGTGGTGCGATAATTGTGCAGATAGCCATCGTGCTCGGAATGATAGGGCTCAGGCATCAGGAAATGCACATTGCGGCCCAGAAATTCGGCCTCTTCATAGCCGAACAACCGGGCAGCAGCCGGGTTGACCGTGGTGATGGTGCCGTGGTCATCGATGGTGATAATCCCGTCAAGTGCCGATTGCAGGATCGACTGCAGCTTGCGAGCCTGTCCCACCAGAGAGGAATTCAGTTCATTTTCGTCGGACACGGCGACCACATCATTGTTTGCACTGTCCAAGTCCTAGCCGGGCCATCTGCCGGGTACAAACAAAAAGGCCCCCCCAACCAATCGTCCGTGGTCTTGATATATGTCAAATTGGGGCCTGCGGCAGTTTGCTAGCCTGCGGACATCAGTGGGTCGGTCGATAAGCACCTGTGCCCGCCACCATACGAGCTTCGCGTTCGTTCAAGGAGGATACAATGGCACATGTTGTCGTACTCGGGGCCGGTCTTGGCGGCACTATTATGGCCTATGAGTTGCGCGACGCGCTCGGATCAGAGCATCAGATCAGCGTCATCAACAAGGGACCCGAATACTCCTTCGTGCCGTCCAACCCTTGGGTGGCGGTGGGCTGGCGTGAGCGCGACGCGGTAACCGTTGATCTGGCGCCGGTGTTCGCCAAGCGCAAGATCGCCTTTCATCCGCAAGGCGCCAAACGGCTGCATGCCAGCGAAAAGCGCGTCGAACTCAATGACGGACAGTCCATCAGCTATGACTATCTGGCCATTGCGACGGGGCCCGAGCTGGCCTTTGATGAAATTCCGGGCTTTGGTCCTGAACACTTCACGCAGTCGGTTTGCCAGATTGATCATGCCCTGGCCGCCCGGCCCGCCTTTGACAATTTGGTAGCCAATCCCGGGCCAGTGGTGATTGGCGCGGTGCAAGGGGCCTCCTGTTTCGGCCCCGCCTATGAATTTGCCTTCATTCTGGAAAAGGCCCTGCGCGACGCCAAGGTGCGCGACCGCGTGCCGATGACCTTCGTGACGTCCGAACCCTATATCGGCCATCTTGGCCTGGACGGGGTGGGCGACACCAAGGGCATGATCGAGAGCGCCATGCGCGAGCGCCACATCAAGTGGATCTGCAACGCCAAGGTCGACAAGGTCGAAGACGGCATGCTCAGCGTCTCCGAAATCGCCGATGACGGCTCGGTCAAGCAGGCCCATGAACTGCCCTTTGCCTATTCGATGATGTTGCCGGCCTTCCGTGGCGTGGCAGCGGTGCGCGACATCGAGGGGCTGACCAATCCACGCGGCTTCATCCTGGCCGACCAATATCAGCGCAATCCCGGCTTCCCCGAGATTTTCTCGGTCGGCGTCTGCGTTGCCATTCCGCCGATGGGCAAGACACCCGTGCCGGTGGGTGTGCCCAAGACTGGCTTCATGATCGAATCCATGGTCACCGCCACGGTGCAGAATATTGCCCGGCTGATCGCCGGCGAAGAGCCCAATGCGGTGCCAACCTGGAATGCCATCTGCCTGGCTGATTTCGGGGATTCGGGCATTGCCTTTGTCGCCCAGCCACAATTGCCACCGCGCAATGTGAATTGGTCATCGGAGGGCAAATGGGTGCACCTGGCCAAGGTGGGCTTTGAAAAGTACTTCCTGGGCAAGATGCGCTCGGGTCAATCCGAGCCCTTCTATGAACATCTGGCCCTGCAGGTGCTCGGGATCGACAAGCTCAAGGCCGTCAAGGTCGATCCCGCTGAATAGCGGGCCCGTCCTGGTCACGGGCCTAGCAGAACGGCGCCAGCAGGCGCCGTTCCTGGTTGGCGTCAGTTCACCGAGCCCGTCGAATGGGCCCGCATGACCCGCGGCGCGCTGGGGCGGCAGCGCACGTCGCGCCGGAAATCGGTCGGCGACATGCCGGCAATCTTGCGGAACGATTTGTTGAATGCACTGAGTGAACCAAAGCCGCTATCCATGGCTACCTGCAGCACATTGACGTCCTCCTGCATCAGCAGGGCCTGCGCATAGCTGAGCCGCATCAGGTTGACATAGTCATTGAGCGTCATGCCGGTGGACTTCTTGAAAACCCCCATGGCGTATTTGGGATGGATGTCGGCCGCCGAGGCGATATCGCTCGAATCAATATCCTCGCGAAAATTGTCGGCGATGAAGTCACAGATGCGCACCACGATCGGCGAGGAGTGGTGGTCAATGCCCTCAATGGCACTGGCGACACTGACCGGCCCGGGCAGCAGATCATAGGGGTCGAAACGGACCCGTTCGATGCGCAGCAGCAATTCGTCAACGGCCATGCCGGCCTTCATCGGGTCGCCTGAACGGGCATAGTCGTTCCATCGCGCAAAATTGAGTGCATCGGCAGCATCGGTTGCCCTGGTCACCAGGGTCGCGCCCTGCATCAGCTTGGCCTGCACGTTCTGCGGCAGCCGCAGCCGGAAGAAATGCACCAGTGGCAGATGGCCACCGGCATAGACCAGATCGTCCGAGGCATCGTTGAGATAGTGCGGCCGGCCGCCCCAGAACAGTGCCATGTCGCCCGCATTGAAGCGGATTTCATGCCCGCTCATGCGGTAATTGGCCCAGCCACGGACAATGAAATTGACCTCCACCTGTGCGTGCCAATGGGCTGCTCGCATCACCAGCGGGGATGCGTGAAACATCTGCAGTTCGGTTGGTAGACGCTCCACCCCATTGGCTGCGGGTTCATAATACGCCCTTGCCACCATCTTACTTTCCGCCAACTCTTGCTACCTTTTGGCATAGACGCCCTGCGTCAGTAGCATAGCTTAGGAAGGGCTTATCGGAAGAGCAAATTAAAAGGGAGGACTACCATGAATCGCATTGCTTCGCGGCGCCTGCTCGGTGTGGCACTGGCCGGAGTCAGTTTTCTGACCGTCGCCGCCGCCTCGGCCGGGGAAGTTTCGGTCTGGGTCTGGGATCCCAACTTCAACGGCGCCGCCATGAGAGAGGCCGCCGCGCGCTATACCCCCACCCATCCCGACGTCACGATCAATATCGATGACTCGGCCAGCCAGGACGATATCCGCGCCAAGCTGCAGACGCAGCTGCTTGCCGGCAGCACCGAGGGGCTGCCCGATATCGTGCTGATCCAGGACGACGTGGCGCAGAAATATCTGCAGTCCTTCCCCGGCGCCTTTGAGCCGCTGTCGGATGCTATCGATATGTCGGCATTCGCGCAGTACAAGGTTGCCGCGGCGACCCTGGATGGCAAATCCTACTCCCTGCCCTTCGACTCCGGCGTAACGGGGCTGTTCTACCGCTCCGACATTCTCGAGGAAGCCGGTTTCACCGGCGAAGACCTCCAGAACATTACCTGGGACCGCCTGATCGAGATCGGCACGGAGATCAAGGCCAAGACCGGCAAGCCGCTGCTTGACCTCGATCTGGCCGATAGTGGCCTGATCCGCATGATGATGCAGTCCGCCGGCGCCTGGTATTTCACCGAGGATGGCAGCCTGAGCATTGTCGATAATGCGCCGCTCCGCAAAGCGCTGGAAACCTACGCCAGTTTCTACCAGGCCGATCTGGTCAAGCCCGTCTCCGGCTGGGCCGAGTATACCGGCGCCTTTACCTCGGGCGAAGTCGCCATGGTTCCCGTGGGCGTGTGGATTACCGGAACGATCAAGGCCAATGCCGACCAGTCCGGCCTGTGGGGCGTCGCCCCGATCCCGCGCCTCGATGTCGAAGGCTCGGTCAACGCCTCCAACCAGGGCGGGTCGAGCTGGTATGTGCTCGCATCGTCAGACAACAAGGAAGAGGCCATCGACTTCCTCAAGACCGTCTGGGGCGGCGATGTCGATTTCTACCAGAAAATTCTGATCGAACAGGGCGCCGTGGGCTCGCTGCTCGCCGCTCGCGAAGGCGAAGCCTATCAGGCCACAGACCCGTTCTTTGGTGGGGCGCCGGTGTGGCAGAACTTCTCGCAGTGGCTGAGCGAGATCCCCAGCGTCGACTATGGCACCTTTACCGCCGAGGTCGATTCCGCGGTACAGGCGCAACTGCCCACGATCATCGAGGGCGGCGACCTCGACGCTGCGCTGCAGGCGATCCAGGATCAGGCCCAGCAGCAGATGCAATAATCTGCCGTAGGGAAGCGGGCCGCGGCCCGCTTCCCGCCCCGGCGCTGCACGGCAGCGCCGGGCCCTTTGGGGCAGGATCCATGCGGTTGCAGCGGAGAGACAGATAATTGGCACAGGCACGACTGGCGCGCAGGGAGCATCTGACCGGGTGGGCGTTCATCGCCCCGGCGCTGATCCTGCTTGGATTGTTCATGATCTACCCGATCATCTGGTCGCTCTGGATGAGCTTCCAGGTCGGCAAGGGTATGAATTTCAGCTTTGGCGGCCTGGCCAATATCGAGCGGCTCACCAAGGACCCCGTGTTCCTGCGGGCGCTGGGCAATACCTTCACCTTCTTCATCATCCAGGTGCCGATCATGATCACGCTGGCGCTGCTGTTCGCAGTGGCGCTCAATGATTCGACCCTGCGCTTCCGGGGCCTGTTCCGCACCGCGATCTTTCTGCCCTGCGTCACGTCGCTGATTGCCTATTCGACCATCTTCAAATCGATGTTTGCCACCGACGGGGTAGTCAATCAGGCCCTGATGGCGGTCCATATCATTGGCTCGCCAATCGGTTGGTTCACCGATCCGTTCTGGGCCAAGGTGGTCATCATCATTGCCATCACCTGGCGCTGGACCGGCTACAACATGATCTTCTATCTGGCGGCGCTGCAGAATATCGACCGCTCGATCTACGAGGCCGCCCGGATCGATGGCGTGCCCGCCTGGGCCCGGTTCCGCTACCTCACCATCCCCATGCTCAAGCCGGTGATCCTGTTCACCACCGTGATCTCCACCATCGGCACGTTGCAGCTGTTCGACGAGGTCTACAATTTCACCGCAGGCAATGGCGGCCCGTCGGATTCGACGCTGACCCTGTCGCTCTACATCTACAATCTGACCTTCAAGTTCATGCCCAGCTTCGGCTATTCGGCGACAGTGTCCTGGGTGATCGTGGTTCTGGTGGCGATCCTGAGCTTCATCCAGTTCCTCATTGCCCGCGACCGGAGGACGTCATGAACGTTGCCCCCATGACAGCTGCAGCAACCGCCCGCCCGATTGCGCGCCGCACCGTGGCGCCTGGCAAAGCCTGGGCGCTTGCCCGCCGCGCCCTCGTCTATCTGCTGCTCTCGATTGCCGCCTTCGTCTCGGTCTTCCCGTTTGTCTGGATGATGATCGGCGCCACCAATAGCTCGGCCGACATCATCAAGGGCAAGGCCAGCATCGGCACCGCCCTGATCACCAATGCGACGACCTTCTTCACCCAGATCGACGCGATCCGCATTTTCTGGAATTCGGCCGTCATCGCCGGCGTCGCGACGGTGCTGACGCTCGTGGTTTCCTCGCTGGCCGGCTATGGTTTCGAGATGTTCCGGTCGCGGGTGCGTGAGCGCATCTTCGCGCTGCTGCTGCTGATGCTCTCCATCCCGTTCGCGGCCATGATGGTGCCGCTGTTCGTGATGTTCGCGCAGGCCAGGCTGGTGAACACCTTTGCGGCGGTGATCCTGCCCACCGTGGCCTCGATCTTCATCATCTTCTATTTCCGCCAGGCGACCAAGGCCTTCCCCAGCGAGTTGCGCGACGCCGCCAAGATCGACGGGCTCAAGGAGTGGCAGATCTTTTTCTATGTCTATATGCCGGTGATGCGCTCGACCTATGCGGCCGCCACGATCATCGTCTTCATGACCAATTGGAACAATTATCTGTGGCCACTGATCATCCTGCAGACCGCCGAGAACAAGACCATCACGCTGATCATCTCGGCGCTGACCTCCGCCTATACTCCCGATTACGGCATGATCCTGTTCGGCACCGTACTGGCCACCCTGCCCACCCTCATCATTTTCTTCCTGCTCCAGCGCCGCTTCGTCGAAGGCATGCTGGGCGCGGTCAAATAAGGTGCATTCAGCATGAGCAGTGTAACACTCAAGGGCGTGCGCAAGTCCTACGGCTCCCTGGAAGTCATCAAGGGCGTTGATCTGGAGATCGAGAGCAAGGCATTCGTGGTCTTTGTGGGCCCTTCGGGCTGCGGAAAATCCACCCTGTTGCGGATGATCGCTGGGCTCGAACACATCACCGCCGGTGAGCTCGAAATCGGCGGGCGACAGATGAACGATGTCGATCCGAGCAAGCGCGGCATCGCGATGGTGTTCCAGTCCTATGCGCTCTATCCGCATATGACGGTGCGCGAGAACATGGGCTTTGCCCTGCGCTTTGCCGGTGTCGCCAAGGAGCAGATCGCCCGACAGGTCGATGAAGCCGCCCGCATCCTGGCGCTCGAACCGCTGCTGGATCGTGTCCCCAAGGAGCTGTCGGGCGGGCAGCGGCAGCGCGTCGCCATTGGCCGGGCCATTGTGCGCAAGCCCGAAGTATTCCTGTTCGACGAGCCGCTGAGCAATCTGGACGCCGAATTGCGCGTGCATATGCGCATCGAGATCGCGCGGCTGCACAAGGAGCTCAAGACCACCATGGTCTATGTGACCCATGATCAGGTGGAGGCCATGACGCTGGCCGATACCATTGTGGTGCTGCGCGACGGGGTCATCGAGCAGGTCGGCAAGCCGCTGGAGCTCTATGAGGATCCAGCCAATCTGTTCGTCGCCGGTTTTATCGGCTCGCCGAAAATGAACCTGATGGCGGGCGTCGTGACGGCATCGGGTAACGGCACGGTTACCGTTGAACTGATCCATCAGGGCAAGGCCAGGCTCGCGCTGCCGCTCACCGGCGCCGCCCCGGCAGTCGGCTCCGCCGTGACCATCGGGGTGCGGCCCGAGCACTTTGGCCCTGCCGGCGCCGGTGGCGCCGAGATGAGCCTGAATATCGATGTCGCCGAGCATCTGGGCGCCACCAGCTATATCTATGCCAATACCAGGTCAGGCGAGCAGATCATCATCGAGCACGAGCAGTCGCGTCTCCAAGGCGATCAGGAAAGCATCACCGTCTCGATCGATCCGGCCCGGGCCTATCTGTTCGACGACAAGGGCCAGCGCCTGCGCTGACGACCACCCAACCCTCACTAGACCTCATGGCGAGCCTGTCGAACCATGAGGTCATGCCCAGACACTCTGCCACGACCTCGTGCTGCCACAGGCTCGCGACGAGGTCCACTCAAGGACCAGAACCATGACTGACAAGAAAATTCGCTGGGGCATTATCGGGCCCGGCAGCATCGCCAAGGCGTTTTTCGGCGGCGTTGCCGATTCAAAGCATGGCGTGATCACGGCCATTGCGACGCGCGACCCGGGCAAGCCGAACCTGGCCACCGACTTTCCCGGCATTCGCGTGGTCAAGGGCTATGACGCCCTGCTGGCGGACCCCGAGATCGACGCGGTCTATATCGCGGTGCCCCATACCGGCCACGCCGAATGGGCGATCAAGGCGGCCGAAGCGGGCAAGCATGTGCTGGTGGAAAAGCCGTTCGCGCTGTCGTCCTTCGAGATCAGCGCCGTGCTGCATGCCCACGAACTGGCCGGCACCTTTGCCGGCGAAGCCTTCATGTACCGGCTGCATCCGCAGACCACCAAGCTGATCGAGCTGGTCCAATCCGGCGTGATTGGCGAAGTGCGGATGATCCAGTCCAGCTTTGGCTTTTCCATGGGCAGGTTCCAGCCCGAGCATCGCCTGTTCGCCTCCAAGCTGGCCGGCGGCGGCATTCTCGATGTCGGCGGCTACCCGGTGTCGATGGCCCGCCTGATCGCCGGCGCCGTCATGGGCAGGCCCTTTGCCGACCCGGTCAAGGTTGCCGGCACGGCCAAGCTCAATGCCGAAGGCACCGATGACTGGGCCGCGGCCATTCTGACCTTCGAGAACGGCATTGTCGCCCAGGTGTCCTGCGCGGTGATGGCCAATCTGGACAATGTGCTGCGCATTCATGGCGCCGAGGGCCGCATCGAAGTGCCCGATTTCTGGTTTGCCGGCGGCGATCGCACCAAGGGCCTCGGCAAGATCGACATCATCAAGAACGGCAAGACCGAAACGATCAGCGTCGGCGAACAGCGCCACGTCTATTCCTTTGAGGTCGATGCCGCCTGCGAGGCGATCCTGGCCAGGCGGCAGGAGCTGGCGGCGCCGGGCATGAGCTGGGATGACAGCCTGGGCAATGCCCGCGTGCTGGACCAGTGGCGCCGCGATGCCGGGATCGAGTTCTCGGTTGAAACCGCGGCCAACCGCGTCAACACCCTAGCCAATCGCCCGCTCGGCCCCAATAGCGGCGCCATTCCCAAGCGCGCCATTCCGGGCCTGGGCAAGCAGGCCTCGGCCGTGGCGCTGGGCTTTGAGGACTTCCGCAGCTTCGCCTCGGGCGCCATCCTGCTCGACGCCTTCTGGGAGCGCGGCGGCAATATCTTCGACACCGCCTTTGTCTATGGCAATGGCTATACCGAAAAACTCTATGGCGAGTGGCACACCAATCGCGGCACCCGCGAAGGCTCGGTGCTGATCGGCAAGGGCGCGCACAGCCCGCTGGTCTATCCCGACGTGATCGCCAGGCAGCTCACCCAGTCGCTCGATCGCCTGCAGACCGACTATGTCGATGTCTACTTCATGCACCGCGACAATCCCGACGTCCCGGTCGGCGAATTCGTCGATGCCATGGATGCAGAGGTCAAGGCCGGTCGCATCCGCGGGCCGTTCGGCGGCAGCAACTGGACCCGGGAGCGCTTCGACGAGGCGGTGGCCTATGCCGAACGCAGCGGCAAGACCAGGCCCATGGCGCTATCCAACAACTTCGCCCTCAGCGAAATGCTGGTGCCGATCTGGGATGGCTGCGTGACATCGTCGACCGAAGCATGGAAGAAGTGGCTGACCGATACCCAGGTCACCAATTTCTCCTGGTCCAGCCAGGGCCGTGGCTTCTTCACCGACCGCGCCGGTCGCGACAAGACCGAAAATGAGGAGCTGGTGCGCTGCTGGTACAATGACAAGAACTTCGCCCGCCGCGACCGCGCCATCGAACTGGCCCGGCAAATCGGGCACAACCCGATCCACGTCGCCCTGGCCTTCGTGCTGGCCCAGCCCTTCCCGTCCATCCCGCTGATCGGCCCCCGCACCCTGGGCGAACTCGACGACAGCCTCAAAGCCTTCGAGATCAAGCTGACGCCCGAACAGGTCGCCTGGCTGGATAACGGCTAGCAACGCCGAAAGGGCCCTGCGGGGCCCTTTCTTTTTGCTAACAGCCTGACCTTGGCGGCCGTGGAACCGGCCAAGGCGCCGCCTGGAGCGATCGGCCATATTTTCGCTCCAGGGGTCTGTCGGATGCAGCCGGTCTCGCTCGTCGTTGATAGAGATGGAGGACTGTAGCGGGCGGCATCGATCACATGGGGGTTCGGTTGGCTGCTCGAACGGCGCCATAGCCAGAGAGAGGAATTTGTCATGAAAGTCGTTGCCAATATTGATTTCGACGGCGATTGCCGCGAAGCGTTCACCACCTATGCTGCCATCCTCGGGGGTGAAATCCGTGGCATGATCAGCAATCGCGACATGCCCGAAGTGGCGCAAGGCGTCCCCGAAGACCGCCTCGACCGGATCGTTCACGCCTGGATCGATATCGGCGATCAGGCGCTGATGGGTCAGGACATGCAGGACTTCTCCGGCCGCAGTGGCTACAGCGTCACCGTCTCGGCGGACTCCGTCGAGGACGCCCGCCGCATCTTTGAGGCGCTGTCGGAAGGCGGCACCGTTCTCATGCCGTTTGAGCCGCAGCCATGGTCGCAAGGCTTTGGCCTGACCAAGGACCGTTTCGGCGTGACCTGGGTCATCGACTCACCAGCCGCAGAGTGATTTGGCGGCCGGCACGGACCGGTGACGTGCTGGCCTCACGGTCAGCCCGGCCAGACCACCAAAGCGGATGCTGAATGTTCGTTCGGCTTCTATGAATTGATCCTGTGGGGGGCGCAGGGGAACATCTGCCAAACGTTGACGATCACCCTTGCGCGGATAAATGCGCAACTCACTGTGCGTTACCGGACGCTGAAGACACCCACGCGCCCTGTTGCCGAAATTTGCACGCCACTTGTTGGAAGGGCGTGCCTATCCAGCAGGCTTGTTTTTGGTCAAGACTTCATGAGGCCGCTGAAGTAGACTGGTTCAGCTAGCGAACAAGCGGCGGGGCAACTATGGACAATACTACTGGCCCGGCTCCCAGCCGGGTGGCAGAGAGCGTCGACTTGTCGAGGTTAACCCTCTCCATTCAGGATGTCCTGGACACCATTCCCGCCGGCGCCATTGTCGTCGATCCGTTAGGGGTCATGCTGGCGGTGAACGCCGAAGTCGGTCGCCAGTTCGGCTATGAACCGGAAGACCTGCTCGGCAGGAGCGTCGATATTCTGGTCCCTGCCGGGCCGCGCGACGGTCACGCCGCCCTCCGGTCCAAGGCATTCGGGTCGGATCAAATGCGCGCAATGGGACCAGGGCGCTCCCTCCGGGGGCAGCGCAGGGATGGCTCGCTTTTCCAGATCGAAGTGGGGTTTCGCACGATAGCCACTGGGGGCTCTCAATTCGTCCTGGCGGTGGTGTCCGACCGCTCCGACCAGTTCCGGGTCCAGGAGTCGGAGGCCCACGAGAGGGCGCTTACCCTGGAGCTTGAGCATCAGGAAGTCGTGGCGCATGAGATGGTGCATCGCGTCAAGAATCTCATGGCGACCGTTGCCGCGCTGATCTCGCTCAGCGCCCGCGGCGCCCAATCGGCCAGGGAGATGGAAGAGAGCCTCAGGGGTCGGATTCTGGCTCTTTCCTCAGTCATCGATTTGGCATTCAAGGCGCCGCAGGCCGCATCAACACGCGGCGCGTTGTCCGTCGAGGATGTCCTTCACGCAGTCCTGGCGCCGTTCATGTGGGGCGACCTTGAGAGCAGCCGAGTCTCGCTGGCCGGGCCACCGCTCGTGGTGAAACAGCGTCCTTCGGAAGTGCTTGCCCTGGTCTTTCACGAACTGACGACAAATGCGCTGAAGTATGGTGCGTTGCAGCAACTGGATGGCCGGATTCTGGTGGACTGGCTGCAGATCGACGGCGAGCTGGTGTTGTGCTGGAGCGAACAGGCTGCCGATTTCGTTGCCCTCGGCACAACTACCATGGGCTTTGGCACCAAGCTCATGTCGCAGTTGATTGAAGGGGAGTTCAGCGGGCGGATTGATCGCGAGGTAACGGCCCAGGGTTGGTTGACAAGGATCACCATTCCCTTGCCATCCCTGGGCCTATAGTCCGCTGCGACCATCTCCGCAATTCTGCTGCCTCGACCAGGAAGCGTGGTAGCCTAGCCTTGAGCCCAAGGTTGATGGGCAGGGCAAACGGTGAACGAGGAGGAGTTGCTATGAAAGGCTTTGTGCAGAACATCGAGAGTCTTGCGGTGGACAATGAGGATTTTCGACGCGTCCTTTACACGGCAAAGCACTGCCAACTCGTCGTCATGGCGTTGAAGCCGAAAGAGGAGATCGGGGCAGAGGTTCACAAACTCGATCAGTTCTTTCGCGTCGAGGAAGGAAATGGGGAGGCCGTTCTCGATGGGGTCAGGACCGCAATCCGAGCAGGTTTCGCCGTAGTGGTACCGGCTGGGGCAAAGCACAACATCATCAACACCGGCGATGTTCCGCTTAAGCTCTACACGCTCTATTCGCCGCCCAATCATCGGGACGGAGTCATCCACCACACCAAGGCCGAGGCGGAAGCCGACACGGAACATTTTGACGGCAAGACGACGGAGTGATGGCAGGTTCCACGATGACGCAGCCGCTGCGATCTCATCCGGGGAGGTGCTGTGCCCGTGACTGGTCATCCCTTGACTCTGACCGAGATGGGCGACGGCGTCACCGTCTCGGCTGACTCTGTCGAGGACGCCCGCCCA
>NZ_JAUYGL010000032.1 GCF_030689745.1 Devosia sp. | reverse complement strand
GTTATCGCCGGCAATGTCGGCCGGGCTGATGAGCAGGTCTGGCGCGGCACAGTGGGCGAATCGGTGGCTGCCGTCACCGCATTCCCGCTGTCGGCGCCGACCATCTTTGCCGTGGGTGATGCGCTGAAAGGCGCAGATTCCGGGCGCCTCGCCCTGACGGCGAGCGCTTAGCAATATGTTAACAATAGTGCCACCTGGCGAGGGTGCAAATGACCTGTGGGTGGGGGCGCTACCCCACCCTGATATGTCCGATGCCCTTCAGGGCAATCTCGTCCAGGCTTTCCGCATATCCCGCGTCGGCATAGCGCATCACGCCGAGGGCGGTATCATTGGTCAAAGCATGTGTTAGCCGTTCTGTAGCCTGTTCTGTCCCATCGGCGATTATCGTGACCCCGGCCGAGGTCATGTAACCGGCATAGCCGCCACCGCCGGAATGGACCACGACGAGGTCGGCCATGGACGAGCAGAGCAGCATGGCGTCAAGAATGGGCCAGTCGGCGATGGCGTCCGAGCCGTCCTGCATGTTCTCGGTCATGATATTGGGGTGCGCCATGGCGCCGGCGTCGAGATGGTCGCGGCTGAAGGCGATCGGCCCGGCAAGCGTGCCATCCGCCACCATGGCGTTGACGGCCTGAGCCAGTGCGGTGCGCTCGCCATGCCCGAGCCAGGCGATCCGCGCCGGCAGCCCCTCGAACGGGACGTGCTGGCGCGCCAAGCCAATCCAGTTGGTGACGATTGTGTTGTCGGGGAACATCGCCAGCAGCGTGTCGTCGATCCTGCGAATGTCCTCGGGGTCGCCCGACAGCGCCATCCAGCGGAACGGGCCGATGGCGCGGGCGAAGAGCGGTCGCAGATAGGCCTCGGTGAAAATCTTGATATCGAAGGCATTCTCCACCCCACCCGCCCTGGCGTGGGTGCGGATCAGATTGCCATTGTCGAACACCTCGCTGCCGGCCTGCTGGAAGGCCAGCATGGCGCGGACATGGTCGACGATGGAGGCCTGGCTGGCCGCCATCAACTGGCCCGGCCCTTCCACCCGCAGGCGCTTCACTTCGGCCATGCTCATGCCCTTGGGCACATAGCCATAGACCAGATCGTGGGCGCTGGTCTGGTCGGTGACGATATCGGGCACGATGCCGCGGCGGGCGATCTCGGGATAGATGTCAGCGGCATTGCCGACCAGCCCGATCGAGGTCGCCCGCTTCTCGGCCACGGCCCTGTCGATCATCGCCAGCGCCGTATCGAGGTCGGGCGCGATGGCTTCGAGATAGCCGATCTCCTGGCGCTTGGCCGCCCGTTCCGCATCGACATCGACGCAGAGGATGGCCGCCCCCGCCATGCGCCCGGCCAGCGGCTGCGCGCCACCCATGCCGCCCAGGCCGGCGGTGAGAATGAAGCGACCCGCAAGGCTGCCGCCAAAGCGGTTTTCGGCGATGCGCATGAAAATCTCATAGGTGCCCTGGATCACGCCCTGGCTGCCGATATATTGCCAGGCACCGGCCGTCAGCCCGCCCCAGCAGATCAGGCCCTTCTTCTCGAGTTCATAGAACACCTCGGCCCGGGCCCATTGTCCGACAATGTTGCAATTGGCCATGATCACCAGCGGCGCCCTGGCGTGGGTCTTGAGCAGGCCGATGGGCTTGCCCGACTGGATGATCAGCGTCTGGTCCTCGTCCATTTCCAGCAGGGTTTTGACGATGGCCCTGTGGCTGGCCCAGTTGCGCGCCGCCTTGCCCAGCGCTGCGTAAATGATCAGCTCTTCGGGGTTTTCGCCGACGCTGAGCACATTTTCCAGCAGCCGCAGCAGCGCCTCCTGCCGCCAGCCCCTGGCGCGCAGCTCCGGGCCGCCGGGAATGGGGAAATTCGGGTGACGCGGGTTTGGTGTGGGCATGTCTGGCTCTCCTCTCTTCCCGCAGGAAGAGCGACAATTGCAGTCGGCATCTATCAGTCGACACCCCCCTTGCGGGGAGGGATCAAGAGTGGGAGGCGGTTGGCCCCGATATCCGGGCCAAACCCCACCCCCTCCCAACCTCCCCCGTCAAGGGGGAGGTGTTACTCCGCGTGTGTTGCTGGGGTCGGCATCAATCGCCTGCCGACCCAGATCCAGCGCATATTTGGCCAGTTCGATCCCCATGCGTTCCTCAACGAAGGGATAGACCGTGGGGTCGAGGACCGATGAGCTGAGTGGAATGACGGTTTTGGGCACGTGCAGGACAAAGATCTGCATGCCGACCTCCAGCTGCCCGACGCTGAGCGGCTCGCCATCCACCGAGAGAGTGGTGATGACATCGGGGAAGGTTGCCAGCCGGGCGCCGCCCTTGTCGTCCACCGCCATGTATTCGTTCATCACGTGCAGCACGTCGCCCGACGCGAGCGTTACCGTGCCGATATCGAAGGCTTCCTTGGTGTAGAGCACCGATTTGTCGGTAATCCGCCCCTCGCACAGAATGGTACCGCCCGTGGTTTTCGCGATGGTGTCGATGATGGCCGTGCCGCCCTTGCCCTGGGCAGCCAGAATGGCCTCGCCCAGCTTGAGCGCCAGCGAAATACCGCCCAATGCGGCGTGCCGTTGCACATAGCTGGCGCGCAGCGGATTGCGGCAGGAGGCGATGAAACCGCCCGACATGTCGGCGGCGGTGCGCAGGATCGGCGAAACCTTTGCCGTGGCGCCGCGCGTCACCAGCTCGATATAGCGGTTCTCGCTGCGATTGCCGCCGACGGCGGTCTGGATCATCTGTTCATCTGAACCGGCCATGCCGATCGAGCCCATGTCGCCAGTGGGATGGGCCCGGATATCGCCAACGGCGTCGACCACCTTGGTGCCGAGAATGGCCGAGGGCAGCCAGCCGTTCAGCGTCGATGACTTGCCGTTCTGGCCGACCATCAGGCCGCTGAGCTTTTCGCCCAATGCGTCCTGCAGCAATTGCACGGCCTTGATGTAGTCGACGCCCTGCATTTCCCAGGGCGTGGTCGACGCCGGGGCGCCAATGGCGGCAGCGGTAGCGACCCAATCGTTCTCATCGAGTTCTTCGATGCTGACCAGTTCAGGCTGGCCGGCATTGACCGCAGCCATGCCCAGCATGCGGCCATGATCGGCCCAGCCACCGCCGCCGGCGGCATAGACCGAGCCGCCGCGCACCGCCGCTTCGACGTCCTTTTCGGTCAGAATGCGGCCCATCAGCTATGCTCCTGCAGTTTGGCATCGAGCGCCAGCACGGCCTGCAGCAGCACCGCCGCACCCAGCGCGATATCCTCGGTGGCGGCATATTCATCGGGGGCATGGCTGCGCCCATCGCGGCAGGGCACAAAGATCATCGCGGCCCTGGTGATACGTGCCATCCAGGCCGTGTCATGCCCGGCGCCCGACGCCATGCGGCGATGGCTGGCGCCGGCGGTTTCGCAGGCTGCATCGAGAATATCGAGCAGGCCGGGATCACAGGGCGTGGGCGAATTGTCCGAGACGAGGCGCGGCACCGAGACGGTGACGCCGGTCTTGTCGGCAATCGCCACCACGCCCTTGTCCAGTTCATCGATGAAACGCTCCATATCCTGGCGCAGTTCGGCCCGGGCATCGATCAGCATGCGCACACGGGCGGGAACCACATTGGCGGCGTTGGGACTCATTTCGAACTCGCCAACGGTCGCGGCAAAATGGGCGGCGCCGCCGGCCAGCGCCCTGGCCAGTTCCTCGACCCCCAAGGCAATCCAGGCGGCCGTGCTCAGGGCGTCCTTGCGCGACCCCATCGGGGTGGTGCCGGCATGGTCAGCGCGACCTTCGACGATGATTTCGATCCGGGTGATCCCGGCAATCGCGGTGACCACACCAATGTCGATTTCTTCGTCCTGCAGCACCGGCCCCTGCTCGATGTGCAATTCGAGGAAGGCCTTGATGTCGTCACGCCAGGCCGAGCGATGCGGGTTGCCCCCGACAGTGGCAATGGCCTTTTCCAGCGTTATGCCGTCACTCTCCCGGGTCAACCAATCCAGCGGGCGCGTGTCGCTCATGCCCCGGCTGCCGATGCAGGAGACCCCGAAAATGGAAACCTCCTCGGCCAGAAAATCCACCACTTCGAGGGTATGCTCGAGCACCCTGCCCTGATCGCGCAGCGCCCGCGCCACTTCGAGGGCGGCGATCACCCCGGCAATACCGTCAAAGCGGCCGCCATCGGGGACGGTGTCGGAGTGCGAGCCGAGCATGATGGTGCCCAGCTCGGGGCGCCTGCCCGGAATGGTGCCGATCAGATTGCCGGCGGCGTCGATCTGGGTGACAGCGCCGACGGCCTGCATGGCCTGTTCCAGCCAGGCCCGGCCTTCGAGAAATCTGGGGGTGAAGGCACGACGCGTCCAGGGACGGTCGGGCTCGGTGATGGCGGCGAGCGCCTCGATATCGGCAGCAATGCGCTCGGATCGGATGGGGGTATTGGCGATCATGGGCGGGTCTCCTCGCGTCCGGCGGTTCCCCGACCCCTACCCTTGATCCCTCCCCACAAGGGGGAGGGAGACGATGGGTGTGCGTTCAGAGGCGGAAGACTGGTTTGGCGCAGGGCGAGCTTGCCTCCCCCTTGTAGGGAGGGAGTGGGGGTGCCGTTCACGCGCCCAGCTCCGGCCGCACGAACTGGCCAAAGCCCGGTGCACCGACCGAAGTGCCATCGAACACCTGCTGGCCACGCAGATAGGTCAGCCCGACCGTCCAGGGCAGTTCGATGCCATTATAGGGCGACCATCCCACCACATTGTGCCCGCTCGCCGCAGCATCATAGCGCCCGGGACGCGGGAACAGCACGGTGATGTCGGCGTCCTTGCCCGACCTCAGGGCGCCCTTGGCGTGGTCGATCCGAAAGTGTCTGGCCGGGTTTTCCGCCATCAACCGGGCGGCCCAAGTCAGCGGGATATCGCGTTCGAGCGCGCCTTTGACGAAAAGCGGCACCATGACTTCGAGTCCGGGCACGCCCGAAGCATTGGCCAGCATGTCGGCATTGGTCTTGCGGCCTTCCGACCAGCTCACGTGATCGGTCGACACCAGGGTGACATTGCCGGCGCGGACATGCTGCCAGAGCTTTTCGACCTCGGCACGGGGGCGGATGGGCGGGTTGATCTTGGCCTTGCCGCCGAGACGGGAGACGTCGTTTTCCTCGTCAAGCGTCAGATAGTGGATGCAGCACTCGATGGTGGCGTCAAAGCCCTGCTCGCGATAGGCGCGCGCAATATCGTAGCCGCGCCCAAGCGAGCAGTGCACCACATGGGCCGGGCAGGCAGTGGCGGCGCCGGTTTCGTAAATCTGCAAACTGGCCAGCAGTTCGGCGAGCGGCGGACGGCTGAGGCCGTGGGCGCGGTAGTCGGTGATCCCGGCAGCCTGGACCGTGGCCATGGCGGCGCGGACCATTTCATCGTCTTCGTTATGGACGCCGGCGGTGAGGCCGGTTCTGGCGACGGCGGTGAAGCACTCCTCAAGCAAGGCAGGGGGGATGCGCGGGAAGCGGACCGGGTCGGTGCCGAAGGTGGAGAATTTGAATGCGGCAACGCCGGCGGCGGCCTGCTCGGCGATGCGGCTGGCGCCTTGCTGCGGGTCGATGGTGCCATAGAGTGCGAAATCCACCCGCGCCTGCGCCGTGGCATGAGCTATCTTGCGGCGCACCGCATCAGCCGAGCAGACCAGATTGCCCTCGTCATAGGGCATATCGACGATGGTGGTGACCCCACCGGCGGCGGCCGAGCGGGTCGACCAGATGAAATCCTCCTGGTCTTTCTGGCTGAGCGAATGCACCTGCGCATCTATGGCGCCGGGCAGGATCAGTGCGTTGCCCAGCTCGTGACGCTCATGGGCCGAGGGCGCACGGCCCTCGCCAACATGGACGATCTTGCCCTGGCGCACCGCCACATAGCCATTCTCGATGATGAGATCGGGGAGCACGACGGTGCCGGCCAGCGTGAGATCGAAATCGGACATGTCACTGCCTCCAAGGGCTGGGGGTGGACCTGGCTCCCCCTTGCCGGGAGAGCGTGAGGGTGGGGGCAAAGCGCGGCCATTGCTGCATACCCCCACCCTTGATCCCTGCCCACAAGGGGGAGGGAGACGACTGTACGGCCCGATCACTGGTCACGCCGCCGCCCTCCCCGATTGGCCGGTTCGGGCCATCAAGAACCGCTCCAGCGCCGACAGGCCGTCATAGATCAGCACGGCGAGCACGCCGACGATCAACCCGCCCTGCAGCACAAAGGCAGTATTGTCCGAGAGCAGGCCGGCAATGATGACCTCACCCAAAGTGCGCGCGGCGACGGTGGAGCCGATGGTGGCGGTGGCCAGCGAGATGACCACCGAGAGCAAGATGCCGGCCAGGATGACCGTCAGAGCCAGCGGCAGTTCGACCTTGAGCAGCCGCTGCCAGCCGGTCATGCCCATGCCCTAGGCCGCGTCGGTG
>NZ_JAUYGL010000022.1 GCF_030689745.1 Devosia sp. | reverse complement strand
AGCTTAAGGCAGGCTTAAGGGCCGCCGATGCCGTCGGGTTTCGAACGCACCTACACTCAGATATATTAGAATGTGTTAATTGATGGTGCTACCGAACCGCTGACCTCGCGATCATGATGCGGTCCGCTGTCTGCATGTCTCGTGGCAGCAATCTCGCCAATCTATGATACGCCGATTTCTTCTCGCGCGGCCGCCACCACCTCACGAAAGCCCGCCAGGTCGAGTGCGGAGCCGACGAAGAACGGACCGATCAGATAGGACGGTGTTCCCGTCAGGCCGATCTCGTCGGCAATGGCGGTATTAGCGCGCAACTGGTCGAGCAGGGCTGGTCCCTTTTCCTTAATGGTTGCATCCACTGCGGCCATGTCGACATCAGAGACCTCAAGGGCCTCGCGCATCTGGTCTTCGGTGATCCGCATACCGGGGATGGCCATCAGCGCATCATGGGCTTGCAGATACTGGCCATGCTCATGTGCCGCGAGGGCGGCCTGGCCACCATAGACGGAAGCCGGGGTCAGGATGGGCCAGTCCTTGAAAACCACGCGGAGCTTGTCATCGGTCGCCATCAGCTCCTTGAGGTAGGGAGCGCTCTGCTTGCAGAATGGGCAATTATAATCGAGGAAGCCGACCATGGTGAGGTTCGCGTCGGCGGAGCCGAATACGGGCGTACCGGGGGTGGCAAAGATTGCATCGAGGTCGGCCGCTTCGTCCTGGGCGGAGGCCAGCCCGGGCCTGGAAAGCCAAAGTGCCAGTGGTGCCATCACGGCCAGTTTGGTCATGGCGCGGCGCGAAAGTTGCTGTTGCATTGGTTAGTCCTTTCCATTTGCCCCCCAAAGACGCCCTGTGCCTTAAGCCAGCCTTAAGTCCGGACATATGGACAGCGGTACAGAGATTTATGGAGACGGCATTGCGCATACTGGTGGTTGAAGACGATGACATCCTGCGCGACGGCCTCGACGTTGGTCTACGGCTGGCCGGTTTCTCAATGGAAACAGTCGCCACGCTTGAGGATGCGCGCGCAGCGCTCGCCGCGGGCAAATTCGATGTCGTCGTGCTCGATCTCATGTTGCCGGACGGGTCGGGGCTTGACCTTCTGGACGAAATCAGGCGAGCCGGATCGGATGATCCGGTACTGCTCCTGACCGCGCGGGACAAGGTTGAGGATCGCATAGTCGGGCTGGACCACGGGGCCGACGACTACTTGGTCAAACCCTTCGACCTTGACGAACTGGCGGCTCGCCTGCGCGCGCTGGTCCGCCGGGTCAATGGCCGGGCCCAGGCCTATCTGGTCTGGGATCAGATACGCATCGTGCCGGCGACCATGGAACTGTCGGTCTCGGGGACGCCCGCGGCTGTGTCACGCAGGGAGTTCGCCGTGCTGCAATCGCTCATGGAGGCGCCCATGGTGATCCAGTCAAAGCGAAGCCTCGAGGAAAAACTCTATGGCTGGCAGGAAGACATCGATAGCAATGCCATCGAGGTCCACATCCATCACCTGCGCCAAAAGATCGGTCGCGACGCCATCGAGACCGTGCGTGGTCTTGGCTATCGCATGAGGAAGGCATGATGCGCCTATCAATCCGGGCGCGCCTCTTCGCCATCCTCATGGTCGCCACCAGCGTTGTCTGGCTATCGGCCGTGGCATGGATCTATTTCAGCACGACCCGCGAAGTGGAGCGCGTGCTCGATGCCCGTCTCAGCGAAGCGGCGCGAATGGTGTCCTCCCTGGTGTCGAGCCGGGAGATCACCGTTGCCGACGCCATCGACAGCATTGCCTCGCTTTCTCCGGCCCCATCCCATGTACCTTATGACCGCCAGCTGTCCTGCCAGCTCTGGTCTTTCGACGGCACACTGGTCGGCCGTTCGGATGGTGCACCGACATCTGCCTTGTCGGAGCACAATGATGGCTTCGCCGAAACCACCATAGACGGTGAGCGCTGGCGGGTCTTCGCCATCGAAAACCCCGAAGTGGGTGTCCGGGTCCTGGTTGGCGATAGCCTGACCTTGCGCGACCGCCTGGTGGGCGACGTCATTAAGGGGCTCCTGGTGCCCGCCGCGCTCATTCTTCCGCTCATGGCGGCCATGATCCTGGTCAGCGTCAACCGCGGCCTGCGCCCGGTGGACAACGTCGCGGCAGAGTTGGCCGCTCGCGGTGCGGACGCGCTCGAGCCGATCTCGGGCGAAGCGCCGCGCGAGATCAGGCCGATGCTGACGGCGCTGAACGACCTACTGAAAAGAGTGCGTTCAGCCCGTGAACGCGAACGCAATTTCACTGACTTTGCCGCCCATGAATTGCGCACTCCCCTCACTGGATTGCGCACCCAGGCGCAGATCGCATCCCGAACGGATGACCCGGAAATCCAGCGCAAGGCGCTCGACAATATCGTGGCAGGCGTCGACCGGACGGCGCGGATGGTACGCCAGCTACTTTCCATGTCGACGGTCGATGCCGCGAACAAGGATATTCGACCGGAGCCCTTGGACGCCGAGGCGGCTACCCGTTCGCTCGTCGCCAGCCTGGTGCTGCCTTCGGGAATCGGAATCGATGGCATCGATATACTGGCAGGGGCACCCGTGGCAGTTTCCGCTGCTGCTTTCGACCTGATGATGCGCAACCTCCTCGAGAACGCCATTGCCCATTCCCCCGCGAGCGGCGAGGTGCGGATTGTCGCCAAGGCAGGCGCCGACGCCGTTGCGATCACCGTTTCAGACGATGGCCCAGGCATGGATGAGGATGAACTGCCACACGCCACCGAGCGTTTCTTCCGCGGGCGGAACCACAAGGAAATCGGCAGCGGCCTGGGCCTTTCCATTGTCGAATCGGCGGCGCTCCAGGCGGGTGGAAGCCTCTTACTCGCCAACAAACTGCCACATGGGCTCGTGGTCACGCTGGTTCTGCCGCGGGCATAAGGCTCCCTTAAGTTGGTGTCGCGACATGGGCAGAAAGTTCCTTCCGCCGGAGTCACCGATGACGATATTCCGTAACCTTACCGCCGTCGCCATGATGGCCCTCAGCGTTCTTGCTGGACCGGTCGCCGCCCAGCAAGCCAAGCCTCTACCGGTGGAGGACGCGTTCAAGGTGTCGCTGACGGCATCAGGATCCGGGGTTGAGGTGGTTCTGGATGTGGTCGCCGGATACTATCTCTATCGCGATCAGGTCGCCTTGAACGATGCTGAAGGGCAACCTGTGGCGCTCAAACTGCCTGCAGGCGTCACGAAGGATGATCCCACCTTTGGACGAACCGAGATTTTCAAGGATCGCCTGAG
>NZ_JAUYGL010000020.1 GCF_030689745.1 Devosia sp. | reverse complement strand
GGGGCTGGCCTTTCTGGCGCAGGTGGAGGTCTTCGACACCCACCAGTCTGGCTCGCGTCCGAGCATCGAGCGCGAGCTTCAGCGGAGGCTCGGCACGCTGCTGGCCAGCCGCCACGGCCTGCACTGGGTGCCGCTGGTGCTGATGGTGTTCAGCACCCTGCCCGCAATCAAGGCGGCGGTGGATCCCGCCACCATGGCGCGCCTCAACACCCTGCTCACCAGCACGGAGAAGGTGCGCCCCCTGCTCCGCATGCATGCCGGGATGATCGCCGCGCTTTATCCCTGGCTCGGGCGCCGGCTGCTGATGAAAGCGCCCAAGTTCGGCCCCAAGATGCGCCTGCCGGCAAGCCGCGCCTAGTCGAAAGAGAAGTGAGGCATGGCGTGGACCCTGCGAGGTCCAGCCATGCCGACAGCCCGTTACTCCGCTCCGCCCCAAGCGGGGCCTCGGGGTAACCGTCCGTCAAGTGGCCGCCCAAGGGCGGCCATTTCAAGGACAAAAAAATAGGAGAAGAAAGACGGAGGTTCGTCGGACGAACCGTGCACAGTTCTTTGTCCAGCTTCAGACCATCGAGCCCGAGGTTGACGCAGAAACAGGCCGCCTATCATCAAACACCCAGTGCCACCGGCACTGGGGCAACGCCGAAGGCGTCCGCGGCCTGCTTCTGGGTCAAGGCCACCGCCAGGCTCCCTTCTCCAATGCGCGCGCAGCGCAGCGATCGCAGTTTTGGTTTTACCGACCCAGCACTAGCGGGTCGGGGTCGAAGTCAGCGGCATTTGAGAAGGGACGCGGTGGCCGGACTGAGTGGCGCAGACTGTGGAAATGCAAATCAGAAAATAGGGCCAAGGCTACACGTAGCCTATACACAGATGATAACAACTCCGCCCCATTCCCGCCATTGCGAGGGGCAATCCCAAATCCAAAAAGTCGGCTGTCATCATAGGTGCCACGCCGACCGCGATGGGGTGGCAGAACGAACCCGCTGGCGCGGGAGGGTGGCCGCTGTGGGATAGTGGCCAGGCCCTGAAGTTATCGCCTGATTGCGCATGCGCGCGTTCAGGCGTTCCATTCGGCTCCTTCATTTCCAGGAGCCCAACGATGACCACGATCCTTCCCAACACCTCTATCAGTCCACTGCGCCAGAAGCTGGTCGACGATATGACCATGCGGCATTTCTCGGTGGCGACCCAGCGCAACTACATCCGCGATGTAGGGTGCTTCGCCAGTTTTCTGCGGCGGCCGCCGGATACCGCGACCACGGAGGATGTGCGCCAGTTCCAGCTGGCCCAGAGCCAAGCCGGCGTTCCGGTGCCCATCATGAACAGCGATGCCGGCGGTAACGGCTTCGACAGCCCGGATCGGATGAGCACGTGACTTGCGCGTCAGCTTCGCGCCACAAACGGCTTCATCCAACCTAAGCCTACGGATGTCGTGCCTTCGGGACGATACTCGCAGCCTACCCAACCGCCATACCCAAGTTGATCGAGGGCCCGCAGGATCGTGGTGTAGTTGATCTCCCCGGTGCCAATTACGCGCAGCGCAGCGATCGCAGTTTTGGTTTCACCGACTCAGCACTAGCGGGTCGGCCGCAAAACCAGCGGCATCTGAGAAGAGATTCAGTGTCCGGGCTGAGCGGCGATTGGAAAAAGTCCGATTGCCATAGCCATGTTCATTGCCGCCCAGATACGAAGCTCTAAGGGTGTGAATGTTTCCTCAGATTTGCACGCTCAAATTCATCCCGGTCGCACAGACTGCACAATCACCAGCGCTACTGCTTGCAAAGTGGTCACTTACATCTTATGACATATGACTTATGACATAAGTTGGAGCGATGGATGTCTGAGCTGTTTAGCGTTGCGGGGAAGGTAATCGTTGTCACCGGTGGTCTTGGTCAACTGGGGCGGGAATTTGCGACTTCGCTCGCCGAGGCCGATGCAAAAGTGGCGGTGTATAGCCGGCGGCCGGTGACGCAGGAGCAGCTCGACCAGCTGTTTCCCGGACTCGGTGGCAGCATCAAGGTCTATGAGGCGAGCGTAACCGACAAGGCGGCGCTGGAGGCCGCGACCGACAAGCTGATCGCCGACTGGGGCGTGCCCCATGTGCTGGTCAACAATGCGGGTATCGACTCCAAACCCGATGGTGGCGCTGAACAGAATGCCCCCTTCGAAGTGTATCCGCAGAAATTTTGGGACGATATCATCGATGTGAACCTCACCGGTGTCATGCTGTGTAGCCAAATTATCGGCGCAAAAATGGCCGAGGAACGCCGCGGCAGCATCATCAATGTGGGCTCCATCTACGGCATGGTCTCGCCCAACCAGGCGCTCTACGCCTATCGCGAGAAGCGCGATGGCGTGCCGTTCATCAAGGCGGTGTCCTACGCGGCCTCCAAGTCGGGCCTGATCAACTTGACACGCTATGTCGCAACTTATTGGGCCGAAAAGAATGTCCGCTGCAATCTTATCTCGTTTGGCGGCGTCAAGACGGGCAGCTTCGACAAGGAATTCATCGACAATTTCCTTGAGCGCGTGCCGATGCGTCGGCAGGCTGAGAAGGACGAGTACAATGGCGTGATCCAGTTTCTCGCCTCAGACGCCTCGAGCTATATGACTGGCTCCAATGTCGTGGTTGATGGCGGTTTCACCGCATGGTGATCGCGCCCGCACCAGACCGGGAAAAGCTCCACATCTCAGTGGTGTCTGCTATCGAGGCCGAGATACTTTCGGGGGACCTCAAGGTGGGCGCACGCCTGCCCTCAGAGGCCGAGCTGGCGCGGCGGTTCTCCATAAGTACGCGTTCAGTCCGCGAGGGCCTGCAAGTGCTGGAGACCAGAGGCCTTGTGCGGCGTCGGCATGGGGAACGCGCCGAAGTCGTACGCGACGATGTCGATCAGTTCCTCGGTTCACTGGCGATGACGGTGCGCAGCCTGTTTGCGGAAGATGCTGCCTATCTGGTTCAGCTCATGGATGTGCGGCGCATGTTCGAGCTTGAGGTGGTAGGGCGGCTGGCGGCTGGCGAAGGACAGGTTTCGAGCGATGTCGAGACCGCACTGGCTGAACTGGTAGGCGCCAAGGACTTTGCACATTACGCCAATGCGGACGCCAAGTTTCACCGGGCGCTGGTGCAGTCGCTCGGCAACGAAATCCTCAGCAGCGTTTACGGCAATCTGTATGCACTGATTACCGATGTCATCCAGCTGACCAGCCGGGTGCCCAGCAAAACCCAGGCGGAGGGCGTGGCTGAACATCAGGCCATCATCGCCGCCATCCGTAGCGGCAATGTCGACAGCAGTCGGCTGTTGATGCGTGAGCATATCGACAATTCCACCGCCTATCTCCAGCAGGCGATCGACGCCGCCAAACAACAAGGACAACCCAACTAATGGCTGCTTACGACTATAACCAAACTGAATGGACAGCGATAAGGCGGCTTGCCAAGTGGTATTCTGGTGACATTCACGACGTGCTGGATGGTCGCGGACCCTATGGCTACCTCAAAGGGATCAGCCAGTTTGGCATATTGGCACCCGGTCAGGTGATCTGCGGTCCGGTTTCGACGGTTCGCTATGAGCGCAGTCCGCGAGTTGGTCAGCCGCAGGATGTCTATCACCGCGCCATCGATGCCGTGGTCAAGGGTGGTATCCTGATGGTGGATTCTTCCTGCGCCGAAGGGTCGGGCACCGGCGAATTGATGTCGAGCGGGGCCAAGACCAAGGGTGCGGCTGCGACTGTGGTCAATGGCACGGTGCGCGACCTGGCCGAGGTGCGCAAGCTAGACTATCCGCTGTTTGCTAAGGGCATGAGCCCCGTGGGTGTTTCGGGGCGCATGGAGGCCACGCATTATCAGGTCGATCTCGATATCGACGGCGTCCGCATCCGTCCGGGTGACGTGATTTTTGCCGATATTACGGGCGTGGTGGTCATCCCGTCCGAGCTGGTTGGGGTCATTGCCGATGCGGCTGATGAACTGGGCAAGAACGAGGTCGTCTGTCGCCAGCGCATCCTGGCCGGCGAAAACCTGCAGCACATCTGGCCGGTCGGCAAGACCGGCGGTCCTGTCTGACGCAGCGCTGCCGGCCCTACGGGGCCGGTCCATCCGTCACGCCACCAGGAGGGGGCGATGGTTCATTCAACGCAAGTAGCCCAGCCGCTGAGAAATCAGATTGGCGTGATAGATGACGACCTTGTTGAGCTCGTCAACCTCAGTCGACGGCATCTGCCAGGCCGGAGCGCTGACACTGATGCCTGCGAAAACGGCGCCCAGCTGGTTGCGGATAGGGGCGCCAATACAGCGCAGGCCAGGCTGGTGCTCGCCATTATCGATAGCGTAGCCGCGCTGCCGCGTGGCCTCGAGATCGATGGCCAAAGCTTGCGGATCGGTAATGGTGGTTTCAGTGAAGCGCTCGAGCCCGGCCGCAATGACGCGGGCGACGATGTCCGCCGGCTGATAGGCGAGGATTGCTTTGCCGACGCTGGTGCAGTGCACCGGCGAATTTTCCACCATAGTGTTGGACAGCATTGGCTCGGCTTCAGTGCGCTGGATGACCACCGCGCGGTGGCCGTCGAAGACGGCCAGATGCACGGCGCGGCTGGTGAGGCGATGCAGCGCATCGACAATGACGCGCCCTTCACGATGCAGATCGAGATTAGCCAGGACGGTATTGCCCAACTCGAACAGGCGCAGCCCGAGGCGATAGAAGTCGCGCTCACGATCCTGCTCTATGAAGCCCACTTCGCGCATGGCGGCCAGCAGGCGATGCGTGGTGGAGCGCGGATAGCCGGTGAGGTTGCAGATTTCCGCCAGACTCAGCGCCCGTCGCGAGGTGGTGAAGCAGTCGAGAACCCGCGAAACCTTGGTGAGAGATTTGAGACTCTCATCGCTACGGGTCGTTTTGGCTGGCACGGATGCCGCGACGGAATCTGTCATTGCTTTCGTCTTAGCCCCTCGATCAGACAGCTCGGTGCGGTTGTCTGGCTTCGATTTCATAGTTTACTTGAGACTCCGCCTCAAGCGTGCGCAGCGGCGCCATGATCGACGCTATCATCGGCCGACACGGCCCGCACGATTTTGTCCAGAGCCAGCATGCCGGGATCATCAAGACCAATGCTTCTGTCCGCAAACATGCGCGCTCGACCCATGGCCGACGGGCGCTGCCGGAATGTCTCAAGCACAGCGTCCATGGCCACCGTGGCTGCGGCAGCGATGGCTGTAGGGTTGTCCTTGCCTTCGACGGCTGCTGCCAGCGCATCGAGGCCATCGATGATGGTCTTGGCGCCCAGCTCGGCCTTGCCACGAGCCATGGCGGCATCGCGGGCGGCTGCGATTGTCGGGCCCAGACGGATCCATTCCAACTCCGGCTGCCCTTGAGTGGCTTTGCTGGCCACCATCATTGCGGTGATGATCAGCGTGCCCAGGCTGGAGCCGGTCGAGGCCGCACCGGACTTGGCGAGCGCCATGAAGCCCGCACCCAAATCGGCGGCGTCGCGCAGATCCACCGCAGCGAAGGTGCCGATGAGGCGCGCCAGCATGGTGCCGGTATCGCCGTCGCCCAGCCTGGCGTCGGCGGCATTCAGACTATCGGTCAGCGAGGGCATGCTGCGGTCGGCGCGAGCGATTGCGTCGGCCAGCGTCTTGAGATTGATGGCCATGGTTTAACCCACCTTCCAGAACGGGCAATCGGCTGGAGCTGCCAGCAGGGGCTCGATCTGATCATCAAGAAAGCACAGGCTGATCGAGGCGCCGCCCATTTCCATCGACGTGACATAGGGCCCGATCAGCGGGCGGACGATGGTGAGGCCTGCGTTATCGAGCTGGCGGACGACGCGACGATAGAGAATGAAGAGTTCCTCGAAGGGGGTGGAGCCGAGGCTGTTGACCAGCACAGTAACCCGGCTGACGTCTCCAGGGCGCTCCGCCAACAGCTTGGTGAGCATTTCGTCAACCAGCGCGTCGGCGGGGCGGAGCGGTTTGCGCCAGATACCAGGCTCGCCGTGGATACCCATGCCCATCTCGATCTCGTTATCGCCTATGATGAAATTTGGCCCGGCGGCGCCTGGAATTTGGCACGGAGACAGGGCGACGCCGATAGTGCGAGTGCGGTCCACGGTCTTCCGGGCCACTGCCGCAACGGCATCGAGGCTGCCACCTTGCTCGGCCAGCGCACCAGCGGCTTTGTAGGCAAGGATCAGCCCGGCAACGCCACGGCGCTTATGGACCTCCTGGGGGCTGGCGCTTGCGATATCGTCGGTGCCGAGTACGGTGCGCGTCTCGACGCCTTCCATGGCCGCAAATTCGCTGGCCATTTCAAAATTCATTCTGTCGCCACCGTAATTGCCGAACAGGCAAAGCACGCCGACACCGCCATTGGCCGCGGCGATGGCATCCTGACAGGAATTGATAGTGGGGCCCTCAAAGACATTGCCGATGGCACAGGCGTCCAGCAGTCCCGCGCCGACATAGCCGCTAAACAGCGGCAGATGACCCGAGCCGCCACCCGAAACAAGGCCGACCTTGCCCTGCCGCATGCCAACTGCACGGGCGATGGTCCGGCGGTCGTCGCCGACGCGCCGGAGGCCGGGATGGGCGAGGCACAGCCCGTCGAGTGTTTCGTCGACGTAGTTAGCCGGATCGTTGATCAGTTTTTTCATCGTGTCCTCTCTTGCACCGATGAGGCGGAATGCAGGCAGCGGGGGATGCTGCCCGCAGTCCAGAGCTTAGGCGGCCGAGTTGGCGCGCACATCCACAAGTTCGAGAACCGGTACAAGCGCGACGTCAATCTGCTGCTTCTGCTCGTTGGTGACGCGCTCCATGGGCGCGCGCGGGTGGTACAGGGGCATGCCTTGGCGGTGCTGGATGTATTTTACGCAGGCCGGCAGGTTGTCGTGGCGCAGCGAATTCCACAAGGCGTTGAGGCGGAAATGGATGTCCTTGGCGGTCTGGTGATCGCCAGCCTGGACGGCATTGAACAGCTTGACGGTAACGCCCGGCACCGCGCAGGTCAGCGCGCTGATAGCTCCATGTGCGCCCAGAGCAAAGCTGGGAAAGAGCAGAGCGTCGATGCCGGTCAATACCAGGTTTTCTGGCCTGGCCCGCAGGATCAGATCGGACACGGACTTCACGTCGCCCGAAGACTGCTTCATGCCGACCACGCCCGGCACCGCTTCCATAATGGCCAACATGTCGTTGATCGACAGATAGTTCCAGGGAATGACGTTGTAAATCAGGATCGGAACCTTGGTCGCCTCCCAGATAGCGCGGAAGTGCTCGATAGTGGCTTCGCGACCGGGCTTGAACAGGTAGTGGACCGGTGTCACCTGCAAGGCATCGATCTTGATGTCACCGAGGGCCTTGACCCGGTTGATAGCGTCGCGCGTCGACTGCACGATAAGGCCGACGACGAACGGCACCCGTCCGCCATTCGCGTCATACGCTTCGATCATGGCCTCGGTGAATTCACTGGCCGACAGGGTATGTCCCTCGCCGGTCGAGCCACCGACCACCAGACCGCGCACTCCCGACGCGATCATGAATTCGATCTGCGCCTTGAGGCCGCCCTTCACCAGGTCGCCCTGTTCATCGAATGGCATCGACAGGGGCGGCAGAATCCCCGTCAGCATGTTGCGCAGCGAAAGCGCGATTTGGTTCGTCATCGAGTTCCTCCAAAGCCGGGATGGCCGCCACCGTGGCGATTTCATCCAAAAAAGTCGATCTGCAGGCCTGATGCATCGTTTCGCCAGCCGCTGCATGCAATCCCACAATGTGGAATAGTCTTCCCCTAAGAAATAGAAAGGAAGTGCGCGTCATGTCAACAAAATTAGTGTTTGTTACAGATTCTTCGGCGTATTGCATGCCCGTTAGAGTCATGCTAATTCCGAAATGTGGTACACAAGTTTGCGATACGGCAAGCGTCACATCAAATGTCGGTTAGCCGACTTTCCTCTGGGAGGACCTAGAATGACCCTATTGAAGAAATTTGCGGGCGCCTTGGCGCTATCTGTTCTGGCGATTGCTCCGGCAATGGCGCAGGCACAATATCCCGACCACGCCATCAATCTGATCGTGCCATGGGGTGCCGGTGGTGGCACCGATGCCACGGGCCGCATCGTGGCCACCTTGCTGGAAAAGGAACTCGGGCAGCCGATCAACGTCATCAACCGCACCGGCGGTGGCGGCATTGTCGGCCATACCGAAATCTCGTATTCACCGCCCGATGGCTATACGCTCGGCATCATCACGACCGAGTTGTCCATGTATCACTGGACCGGCGTGTCGCCGCTCAACTATTCCAACTATGAAGCTCTCGCGCTGTTCAACGCCGACCCGGAAGCTGTCTATGTCCGCGCCGATGGCCCGAGCCTCGATGAGCTGCTGGCTGAGATCCGCGCCAATCCAGGCACGATCAAAGCCTCGGGCGCTAATCTTGGCGGCATGGCTCATCTGGGCTGGGCTGGCGTACTTACCACCAATGGCATTGACCCTGCCGATGCTCCCTGGGTTCCAACAGAAGGTGCTGCTGCCAGCCTACAATTGCTGGCCTCCGGCGCCATCAGCGTGGTGACCACTACCATGCCTGATGCCAGCCCGATGGTTGAGGCCGGGGAAGTCAAGCCGCTGGTTGTTGCCGCCAATGAGCGCGTGGCAGCAGCCCCCGATGTCCCCACCGCTGAAGAAGCGCTGGGTAACAAGTGGGCGGCCTATGCCTGGCGCGGTATCGCCGCACCGAATGGCCTGCCGGATGACGTAAAGGCCACGCTGGTTGCGGCACTCGACAAGGTGTTCAACAGCGATGAATTCGCCGAGTTCATGAAGCAGCGCAATTTTGGCATCGACTACCGCGACGCCGCCGGTTTCGAGGCTTTCATGATGGATGCCGATACGTCCATCGGCAAGGCACTGCAGGCCGTCGGCCTCGCCAAATAGGCTGACCAGCACTTTCCAACACCAATGTCGGCCGGGGCTTGTCTCCGGCCGTTCAACCTAAAAGGGGAGCGCATGAAGCGGTCAATACCAATGGATAGCGTGCTGGGCGTGATTTTTGCGCTCGGTGGCGCGGCTATCCTGCAGCAGGCGCTCAACCTGCACCCCCTGCCTGGGATGAGTGTCGGACCCGGCCTGTTCCCGTCTATCGTCGGCGGTGCAATGGGCCTGTTGGGGGTCGTGCTCGCGGTGCAGGGTTGGCTCGTGCCGGATGATCCAGAGGACGAGGCACCACCACTGGTGACATGGTTTGCGGCCGGCATTGTGGCCTCGCTCATTGCCCTCATCTTTGCAACGCCCGTTCTGGGCTTCCTGGTGGCCGGTACGATTTTTGCGTTCGTTGTGGTGATGATCAGCAAAGGCGGCTGGCTTGCTGCGCTGATCTTCAGCCCCATTGCTACGGGCGCGGTGTATTTTCTTTTCACGCTTGTGTTGCGCGTTTCGCTGCCGCGCGGGCTGCTGGGGTAACCGATAATGGAAGCATTCGCTCTTGCCGCCAGCATGGTCTTCAACGTTGAAACGTTGGTTACCATATTTCTCGCGGCCGTTTTTGGCCTCTTCGTTGGTTCAATTCCCGGACTAACCGCCACCATGGCGACTGCGCTGCTGGTGCCACTGACCTTCTATATGGCGCCAATTCCTGCCATTGCAGCAATCATTTCGTGCACCGCCATGGCCATCACCGCGGGCGACCTACCCGGTACCCTGCTGCGCATTCCTGGCACACCAGCCTCAGCGGCCTATGTCGAAGATTCCTATCGTATGGCCCAGAAGGGTCAGGCAGGGCTAGCCATCGGCATCGGTGTGGTGGGATCCGTGCTGGGCGGCTTGTTCGGATTCCTGTTCCTGTTGTTTACCGCTCCTATGCTGGCCAAGGCAGCTCTGGGATTTTCCAGCTTCGAGTATTTCTGGCTCGCCGCACTGGGCCTGAGCTGCGCGGCATTGATCTCCTCGGGCGGCATGGTCAAGGGAGCGCTGGCGCTGCTGCTGGGCTTGTTCATCGCGCAGGTGGGTATGGACCCACTGACCGGCACGCCGCGCTACACTTTCGGGAGTATCGAACTGATGGGGGGCATCAGTTTTATTCCTGTCATGATTGGTATGTTCGCCGTTTCCGAGATTATGCGCTCGGGCCGTCGTGTCATGACCGAGGTGGCGCAGGTCAACATCAAGAACCCGTTCGCGGGAACCCTGGCCATGCTGTGGAAGTACCGCAAGAATCAAGTGAGGGGATCGGTCATAGGCTCGCTTTTGGGGGCGTTACCCGGGGTTGGCGGTGATCTGGCAGCCTGGATCACCTATGCGCTCGCCAAGCGGACCTCAAAGGAACCCGAAAAATTCGGCACCGGCCACCCCGAGGGGCTGGTCGAGGCCGGAGCCACCAACAATGCGGCGCTCAGTGCGTCGTGGATTCCGGCCATGGTATTCGGCATTCCGGGCGACGCGGTGACCGCAATTGCCGTTGGCGTCCTGGTCATGAAAGGGCTGGATCCTGGGCCAACGCTAATGACACTGCACCCCGAAAATTTCTACGCGGTGATGATTGTCTTTGCGATCGCGAACATGTTGATGCTGCCGCTCGGCTGGGTGGCTGCCAAGAGTGCCCGCTGGATCTTTGAGGTGCCGCGCGCGCTACTCAATGCGGCCATCCTGCTATTCTGCATCGTGGGTTCGTATTCGATGAACAATTCGATGTTTGGCGTCGTGCTGATGCTGGGTGCGGGAGTTATCGCTTATGTGCTGGAGGCGCGAATGATCGCCATCGCGCCTATCATTCTTGGTATCGTGCTGGGACCGTTGGTGGAAAGCAACTTCACCACCTCGATGATCATCTCGGATGGCAGTCTGCTTGGCTTCTTCAGCAGGCCGGTGGCGGCCGGGCTGGGCATCGTCACAGTGATGATTTGGAGTGTCGCTGTTTTCCAGACTATGCGGAAATTCAAACGGAGCCCTGATACGGCAAGTCCACTTGCACAATAGGCGACAAAACTCAAAAGACGCCCTGGGATTCTGGCGCGTCCTTTGAGCTTGGACAGAACAGGTTCGGGACGCAGGGGTGGGCGTGCTTTTCAGTATGGTCGGCAGTTTCGTCTACGTGACGCCAATCCGTAGAGATCGATCGGATCGCCCAATGCGACCAACTGATCCAGTCTGCCCGAAAACTACTGGAAGCTGCGCCGGCTGGCTGAAGGTCGACGTAGTGACAAATATGCCCTTGCTGGCGCCCAGGCCGACCAGGCGGCCGACGAAGCCATTGACGTTGGGACGACCGACCTGGTTGGCTGGCGCATACCGTTTGGCCTGCACACAGATACGATCAAGCCCGAACCGATCCACGTTGATGATGGCGTCGACGCTGCCATCGCCGGAGCGTCCGAACTGGGCTGCAGCGTTCTTGTGGTTGCCGCCATAGCCCATGGTCACCAGCAGGTCGATGATAAGCTGCTCGAAGAAGGCCGGCCTGTTTTCGAGGATGCGCTCCAGTAACTCGTCGCGTAAGTCGCCCGTTTGCGAGGCATAAGCGGCATCGATCTTCTCTTCTGGCGTCGTCGAGGCGGCGATGTTGTGAACGGGCTCTTTGATCCCGCTGTCTGTGCCGGCGGTGCTGGCCTCATTCCGGTAAAACTCGCGGAATTCGGGTTCCCGCATGAGAAGCGCAATCTTTTCAGGCGGCGTGCCAAGAAGTGCCCTGCCCTTTTCGGTGGCGATTACCCGCCTTTGCCCTTGCTTGCGATCTCTTGGGGAGGAAATTCGGCCGGCGCCATTGATCCATAAGGAAGTCGCGACAGATGTGGAACACCTTGCTCATGTCGCATCTCCAATGTTGGGGTGTGTTTTATCTAGCCAGAGGATGAGGCTGGAGGATCAGTTGGGCGATGATTGTGCAGTATCGAGTGGTTGACCTGACCACGGACGAAATCAGGCCCGACATTCATGTCACTTCCTGGTGCCCAGAGGCGGCGGCAGAGATTGCGCTTGGCCTGAAGCTGGTACGCAGTGGCAACAAGCCGAATCTC
>NZ_JAUYGL010000019.1 GCF_030689745.1 Devosia sp. | reverse complement strand
GCCACGTTACAGCGGTGATGCTCAAGCCGGCCGAGGATCGCGCCGCGCTGGCCGCGCTGCTGGCCGACAAGCGGATGAATGCCGTGGTGATCGGGCCCGCCGCGGGCGTTGGGCCAAAGACGCGCGACAATGTCCTGATGGTGCTGGAATCGGGCGCAGCCGCCGTGCTTGATGCCGATGCGCTGACCAGCTTTGGCGGCGATGTTGACGCCATGGCGGGTGCCATCAAGGCGCAGGGACGGCCTGTGGTGCTGACCCCCCATGAAGGCGAGTTCGAGCGCTTGTTCGGCACGGTGCCGGGCGGCAAGCTGGAGCGGGCGCGGGCGGCAGCTGTCCTTTCCGGTGCTATCATCGTGCTCAAGGGCAGCGATACGGTGATTGCCAGCCCCGACGGGCGGGCAGCGATCAATGCCAATGCGCCGGCCTGGCTGGGCACAGCGGGCTCGGGCGACGTGCTGGCCGGCATGGTGGCCGGTTTGCTGGGGCAGGGTATGGACGGCTGGGAAGCTGCCTGTGCAGCTGTCTGGCTGCACGCCGAAGCCGCAAACCGGTTTGGCTCTCCGGGGCTGATCAGCGAAGATTTACCCCTGCTGGTGCCGGGTGTGCTGGCCAGTCTTTGATACCGGTCGCGGAAGAAACCGCTGCCTGAAAAAAGTTGGCTGAGCGCGGAAGGTCGCCGCGCAATGCAATGGGCGGGTTGCCCTTGCTGGAAAAACCGCTAGTGGAGTGGCAACGAGCCATGGAGTGCCGATTTTGAGCGAGCTGACCCTGACCCAAGCCATCGACAATATCTATGCGTCGATCAAGAACGACAATGACGAACTGGAAAGCCATATTGCTGCGCTCAAGGCGGCCATGGCGCGTGAAGGCGTGAAGGAAGCCGTCTTCGAGCCCGCCAAGCTGGCGCAGTCCAATCGTCAGGGCCGCAAGATCATGCAGTCCTATTTCAAGAAAAAGGGCGTGGCCGTCAGTTTCTCGGCCTAATTCGGTTTCGGTTGAGCGTTGTGGCCCATCGCTGGTGATTCCGCTGAGCCGCACGGCTCACCGGGTAATCACCGCAAGAGCCAGTTTTGGTTTGCATTTTCCGCAACGCGCAATTAACCCCGCGCCATGAGAATGGCCGACGCGGCGTCCGGCCTATTGAAGCGCGCCGCATTGCCGCCTATCTGTGCCCGTACCGCACAGTGATGCGGCGGCTGCAGGTGCGCAGTCGCGCTGATTCGAATTGACACGATCCCCGGGCTACAATTTCTGGTCCGGGTGGCCACCGTGTCCCAACCAACGACAATGCTAGCCAGTCTCGAACTGGCGCAGCAAAGGGGCAGTACATGCGGGATCCGCACGATATCTACATGAATACGCTCGTTCCGATGGTGGTGGAGCAATCCAACCGCGGCGAACGCGCTTTCGACATCTATTCGCGCTTGCTGCGCGAGCGCATCATTTTCGTGACTGGTGTGGTCGAGGACAATATGGCGTCGCTGATCGTGGCGCAGCTGCTTTTCCTCGAATCAGAGAACCCGAAAAAGGAAATCGCGCTCTATATCAATTCGCCCGGTGGCGTGGTGACCTCTGGCTTGTCGATTTATGACACCATGCAGTTCATCCGTCCGGCCATCGCCACCATGGTGATGGGGCAGGCCGCTTCGATGGGCTCGCTACTGTTGGCCGCCGGCGAGAAAGGTATGCGTACCAGCCTGCCAAACTCGCGCGTCATGGTTCACCAGCCCTCCGGCGGGTTCCAGGGTCAGGTCACCGACATCATGATTCATGCCAAGGAAGTCGAGGGTTTAAAGCGACGCCTTAATCAGATTTATGAGAAGCACACCGGCCGCACATATGAGGAAATCGAGAACGCTCTCGAGCGTGATCGCTTCCTGTCACCCGAGGAGGCCATGACCTTTGGCCTGATCGATAGCGTGCACGACAAGCGCATCGTGCCCGAGACCGCGAGCTAATTGGCTGCGTTAAGCACAATGCTGATGCGCCGTGGACTGTGATCCATGTGCGATTGCACCAAGCCGGATCGGTCTTTAGGATCGGTTCGGCTTAGACTTTCTTTAGGCCCAGGCGTTACCCTTGAGGATACGCTTGGTTTTGGGGGCGCTCTGCCCCCGGGAGTGAACAGATGTCCAAAGAGACGACAAACGGCGAAACCTCAAAGAACACGCTTTATTGCTCGTTCTGCGGGAAATCCCAGCATGAGGTTCGCAAGCTGATCGCCGGTCCGACCGTGTTCATCTGTGATGAATGCGTAGAACTGTGCATGGACATCATCCGCGAAGAGAACAAGACCTCGATGGTCAAGTCCTCCGAGGGCGTGCCGACACCGGCAGATATCTGCAAGGTGCTCGATGATTACGTCATCGGCCAGTTCCGCGCCAAGCGCGTGCTTTCCGTGGCCGTCCACAATCACTACAAGCGCCTGCACCACTCGTCCAAGAACCAGGATATTGAACTTTCCAAGTCCAACATCCTGCTGATCGGCCCAACCGGTTCGGGCAAGACGTTGCTGGCGCAGACCCTGGCGCGCATCCTTGATGTGCCCTTCACCATGGCCGATGCCACCACGCTGACCGAGGCCGGCTATGTCGGCGAGGATGTGGAGAACATCATCCTCAAGCTGCTGCAGGCCGCCGACTACAATGTCGAGAAGGCCCAGCGCGGCATCGTCTATATCGACGAAGTCGACAAGATCAGCCGCAAGTCGGACAATCCGTCCATCACCCGCGACGTTTCAGGCGAAGGCGTGCAGCAGGCACTGCTCAAGATCATGGAAGGTACCGTTGCCTCGGTGCCGCCCCAGGGTGGTCGCAAGCATCCGCAGCAGGAATTCCTGCAGGTGGATACGACCAATATCCTGTTCATCTGCGGTGGTGCCTTCTCGGGTCTGGAAAAGATCATCTCGGCGCGCGGCGAAGGTTCGGGCATCGGCTTCTCGGCCGTGGTCAAGGACCCCAATGATCGTCGCGTGGGCCAGATTCTGGCTGACGTTGCCCCCGAAGATCTGGTCCGTTTCGGCCTGATCCCGGAATTCATCGGCCGTCTGCCGGTGCTCGCAACGCTGGAAGATCTGGATATTTCCGCGCTGATCGAAATCCTGACCTCGCCCAAGAACGCGCTGGTGCGCCAGTACCAGCGGCTGTTCCAGATGGAAGACGTGGAACTGACCTTCAAGGATGAGGCCCTCAAGGCGATCGCCGAGAAGGCCATTGAACGCAAGACCGGTGCGCGCGGCCTGCGTTCGATCATGGAAGGCATCCTTCTCGACACCATGTACGACCTGCCCTCGCTCGAAGGCGTGGAAGAAGTGGTGATCAGCGCCGAAGTGGTGAACGGCAAGGACGTGCGTCCGCTGTACATCTACTCCGAGCGCAAGAAGGAAGACCTGCCCGCCGGGGCATAGGTTTTTCGTAGACCGAATTGAAAGCGCCGGGCCCTTGGGTCCGGCGTTTTCTGTTTGGGCCGTTTCAGGCCGCCGCCTGCGGCTGTGGCCCCACATAGTCCGAGCTTGGCCGGATCAGCTTGCCGGTTTCGGCCTGCTCGCGGGCATGGGCGATCCAGCCGCCGACGCGGCCCATGGCAAAGACGCCGGTGAAGGCCGCGCGCGGGAAGCCGAGGGCTTCGAGCAGCAGGGCGGTGTAGAATTCCACATTGGTGTCGAGCGGTCGGTCGGGTTTTTTGGCCTTGAGCTGGGCCAGGGCGGCGGTTTCGACCGCTTCGGCAAGTGCCAGCCGGGCCGGGTCGATGGCGCCGGCACTGGCGAGGCGGCGCAGGGCGGCCTTGAGGGCATCGGCGCGCGGGTCGCGGACCCGATAGACGCGGTGGCCAAAGCCCATCAGCCGATGGCCGCGCGCCAGTTCGGCGGCAATCCAGGCCGGCGCCTGCTCGGGACTTGCTGCGGCGTCAAGCATGTCGAGCACCGGCCCGGGGGCACCACCATGCAGCGGGCCCTTGAGGGCGCTGAGCGCGGCCAGTACCGACGAGGTCAGCCCGGCCCGGGTTGAGGCCACGACGCGGGCTGCAAAGGTGGAGGCGTTGAGGCCATGGTCGGCGACGGTGACCAGATAACAATCGAGCGCGGCGGCCTGTTGCTGGGTGGGCATGGCGCCGGTCAGCATGCGCAGGGTATCGGCGGCATGGGGCAGCGATGGGTCCGGTGCAAGGGCGGCCTGGCCTGCCTTGAGGCGCAACAGGGCAGGGATGAAGACGGCAGGGGCCGCAACCAGGCGCAGGGCGCTCTGCAGATCATCGCCGTCGGCGAGGCGAGCGAGCAAAGCACGCATGCCATCGACCGGTGGCAGGGCGACCAGCGCGGGGTCGGCGGCGGCGAGATGCTCGAACACTGCCAGACGGGCCGTCCCAAGGGCGCCGGGCATGGCGCCGGACAGCGGAAAGAAGCCGTCAAACAGCAGGCCAAGCACATCTTCGTAGGTGCTGGTGGCGACCAGATCATCAAGTGAGACCCCACGCACGATCAGGCGGCCATTCTTGCCGTCGACATCGGACAATACCGTCTGGGCGGCGACGACATCTTCAAGGCCAGCGTTCATCTTGTTCTCCTATGGTTGTTGCCCGCCAAATTAGGAGCGTCTAGATTGACGTCAATCTTGACCAATTGGATCAATGTGTAGCGATGGACTGGCTGACTGCCCCAGAGGCCCTGACATTGTTGGGGACCCGGCCCCAGACGCTATACGCCAATGTCAGCCGGGGCCGAATCAAGGCGAAGCGCGACCCCGATGACAGCCGCAAGAGCCTCTATCGCGGCGATGATGTGCGGCGGCTGGCCCAGCGCGCGGCGGGACGGCGGCGGCAAGAAACCGTGGCAGCGGAGGCGATCCGCTGGGGCGAGCCGGTGATGCCCTCAAGCCTGTCGACCATTGTCGACGGCCGCTTGCTGTATCGCGGTCAGGATGCGGTGGAACTGGCCGAGCATGGCACGCTGGAAGGCATGGCCGCGCTGCTGTGGGGGGCCGAGCCGTTTCAACTGCCGGTGCGGACCCGCGGCGCCGAGCCATCGCTGCAGGCCGCCTTTATGGCGCTGGCCGAACGTGCGGCCAATGACGCACCCAGTATTGGCCGCTCCGAGCTGATCCTGCGGGTGGAAGCCATTTCGGTATTTGCCAGCGTCGCCAGCGCTTTGGCGGGCGGGCGATCGGCAACTGATCCGTTACACGTGGCGCTGGCCCTAGCCTGGGACCGAGTGGGGGCCGCCGATATCATCCGCCGGGCGCTGGTCTTGCTGGCCGACCACGAACTCAATGCCTCAACCTTTGCCGCGCGGATCACCATTTCCACGGGCGCGCCCTTGTCGGCCGGGGTGCTGACGGGGCTGGCGACGTTGAGCGGGCCGCTGCACGGCGGTGCCAGCGTCGCGGCGCAGGCTCTGGCGGGGCAGGCCAAGAGCCTGGGGGCCGAGGCGGCAGTGCTGGCGCGGCTGGGGCAGGGCGTGAAACTGCCGGCCTTCGGCCACCCGCTCTATCCCGATGGCGACATTCGCGCGGCGGCGCTGTTTGGGCGCTTTACGCCCCCCGAACATTATGCGGCGCTGCATGCGGCGGCCTACAAGATTACCGGCGAGCGGGCCAATATCGATTTTGCGCTGGCGGCGCTGAGCGAGGCCCATGATCTGCCCCATGAGGCGCCCATGGTCCTGTTTGCGCTGGCGCGCAGCGTTGGCTGGCTGGCGCACGGGCTGGAGCAGGCCAAAGGCGGCCAGCTGATCCGACCGCGCGCGCATTATGTCGCGGCCGCTGCCGACCATTAGAGCGGTCTATACGCCCTCAAATGCCGCGGACGGTGGCGTCCACGCCTGTGCGCACGCTCTGGCGTGGCATGATCTGGCGACCGAATAGACTGGCCGTCAAATCCACCAGCAGGCGTGCGCTCATGCTGGCATTGTCGAGATAGGGATTGAGCTCCACCACGTCGAGCGAACCCATGGTGCCGCTGTCGTGGATCATTTCCATCACCAGATGCGCCTCGCGGAAGCTGAGACCGCCTGCGACCGGGGTGCCAGCGCCCGGGGCGATGGCAGGGTCGATGACATCGACATCGAGACTGACATGCAAATGACCGCCGACCGCCTCCACGCGAGCCAGCACCTCACGCATCAGGGCGACCACGCCCATTTCGTCAATGCGCCGCATGTCGATAACCTCGACGCCGCGATCTTCCAGCAACTGGCGCTCGGGACGGTCAATCGAGCGGGCGCCGAACACGGTGACATGGCGCGGATCAATCGTGCCTCGCCAGGGGCCGGAGAACTCCGGTCCAAAATCGGGTTCGCCGCAGAGCAGGGCCAGCGGCATGCCGTGGATATTGCCGGTCTCCGAGGTGGCCGGGGTGTTGAAATCGCCATGCGCATCAACCCACAGCACGAAGAGCGGCTTGCCCGTCGCGTCGCAGTGCTGCGCGACGCCCGACAGGGTGCCGATGGAGAGGCTATGGTCGCCGCCGATGAATACCGGCAGGCGCCCTGCGCCAAGCGCTGCCGCGGCCTGTTGGCTGCTTTGGGCCGCCATGGCCAGCACAGCAGCCTGGCGGCGCTCTGGCGATTGCCAGATGGTGTGGGGTGTGGCGGCGGCAGCGATGTCGCCGTGATCGGTGATGGCGTGACCGAGGCCCGATAGCACATCGGCGAGCCCGGCAATGCGCATGGCGTCTGGACCCATGGTGCAGCCGCGCCGCGATGCGCCAGCGTCGCAGGCAATGCCGAACAGGTCGATGGCGAGAAAGTCCGGCTGGCTCATGGCATGGTCCTGCTCTGGTCGGGGTAGTGGGAACGGCGACGTCGACCACACTATGCAGGAGAGGAGGGCGCGGGAGCCAGCCCGTTGGCGGGGTTATCCGCCGTGCTGCGTGATAGCGGTACACAAACCCGCCAGCGCGCTTGATCTTGTGGGCCAGCATGCGCATCTAACGGTGCATAGGGCACGGTATCCAGTCGTGCCCGCATCCACCCTGCGGTCAAGGCACACCGGTGTTTCCGGCCCAATTGCATATCTTGTGTGCATGTTGACGTTAACCGTCAGTTTTCCGGCACAGTTGACTTGCGGCAGCGGTAGATGGACCTATTTATTAACTGGAATCAGCCCAGCCTCAATGTCTGGAGCTGTCTACTACTACGGGCGCGCACCTCTCTTCCTCTCCCCGCGCGCCCCGGAAAGGATACGAGATGACGGACGTTATTCCCACAGGCGGCGAAGCAAGCCGGGATCGCGTTTACCCGGTACTCCCGCTGCGCGATATCGTGGTGTTCCCCGGCATGATCGTGCCGCTGTTTGTCGGCCGCGAAAAATCGGTCAAGGCGCTTGAGGAAGTCATGCGCGACGACAAACACATCCTTGTCGTAACCCAGAAAAATGCCCAGGACGACGATCCGGCTCCCGATCAGATCTACGACACCGGTACCATTGCGACGGTATTGCAGTTGCTCAAGTTGCCGGACGGCACCGTCAAGGTGCTGGTCGAAGGGCTGCATCGCGCCACCATTGATCGCTATTTGCAGACCGAAGACTATTTCGAGGCTGAGGGTTCCATCCTGCCTGAGCCGGCTGAAGACGCGGTCGAGATCGAGGCGCTGTCGCGTTCGGCGCTGGCCGAGTTCGAAAACTATGTGAAGCTGAACAAGAAGATTTCAGCGGAAGTAGTTGCGGCTGTCGGGCAGATCGAAAATCACTCCAAGCTGGCCGATACCATTGCCAGCCATCTGGTGATCAAGATCGCCGAAAAGGAAGACCTGCTGTCCTGCGTCTCGGTGATCGAGCGGTTCGGCAAGATCCTTGGCCTGATGGAAGGCGAAATCGGCGTGCTGCAGGTGGAAAAGCGCATCCGTGGCCGCGTCAAGCGGCAGATGGAGAAGACCCAGCGCGAGTACTATCTCAACGAGCAGATGAAGGCGATCCAGAAGGAACTGGGTGACGGTGAAGAGGGCTCCAACGAGATTGCCGAGATCGAGGAGCGCATTGCCAAGACCCGTCTGTCCAAGGAAGCCAAGCTCAAGGCGGAAAGCGAGCTGAAAAAGCTTAAGGCGATGAGCCCGATGTCGGCTGAAGCCACCGTGGTGCGCAATTATCTTGATACATTGCTCGGCCTGCCCTGGGGCAAGAAGAGCAAGGTCAAGCGCGATCTGGTGCTGGCCGAGAAGGTGCTCGACGAAGATCACTATGGCCTCGAAAAGGTCAAGGAACGCATCCTTGAGTATCTGGCCGTGCAAGGTCGTACCGGCTCGCCAAAGGGCCCGATCCTGTGTCTCGTCGGCCCTCCGGGCGTCGGCAAGACCTCGCTTGGCAAGTCGATTGCCAAGGCGACCGGCCGTGCCTTCGTGCGCATGGCGCTGGGCGGGGTACGGGATGAAGCCGAAATCCGCGGCCATCGCCGCACCTATATCGGCTCCATGCCCGGCAAGGTGATCCAGTCGCTCAAGAAGGTGGGCAAGTCCAACCCGCTGTTCCTGCTCGACGAGATCGACAAGATGGGCCAGGACTTCCGGGGCGATCCGAGTTCAGCACTACTTGAAGTGCTCGATCCGGAACAGAACCACACCTTTGCCGATCACTATCTCGAGGTCGATTATGATCTGAGCGATGTGATGTTCGTCACCACTTCGAACACGCTCAACATTCCGGGCCCCTTGATGGACCGCATGGAGATCATTCGCCTGTCCGGTTACACCGAGCAGGAGAAGCACGCGATCGCCAAGCAGCACCTGATCCCGGAAACGCTCAAGGAAAACGGCCTCGCCCATGGCGAGTTCGAACTGAGTGACGAGATGCTGACGGCCTTGATCCAGCGCTACACTCGTGAAGCGGGTGTGCGTAACCTCAAGCGCGAAATCAGCAAGCTGATGCGCAAGGCGGTGACCGAAATCGTCAAGACCAAGGTCAAGAAAGTGGTCATCGACGAAGAAAAGCTGACCAAGTTCCTGGGTGCCGACATCTACACCCATGGTGAGATCGAAGCCGAGGCACAGGTCGGTCTGGTGACCGGGCTGGCCTGGACCTCGGTGGGTGGCGAACTGCTGACCATCGAAGGCGTGATGACGCCGGGTAAAGGTCGGATGACCGTGACCGGCAACATCAAGGAAGTGATGAAGGAATCGCTGACGGCAGCCACGGCCTATGTCCGGTCCAAGTCGATCGAGTTCGGCATCAAGCCGCCCATGTTTGACACGCGCGATATCCACGTGCACCTGCCCGAAGGCGCAACGCCCAAGGACGGTCCATCGGCGGGTATCGGCATGGCGACGGCGATTGTCTCGGTGATGACCGGCATTGCCGTGCGCAATGATGTCGCCATGACTGGCGAGATCACCCTGCGTGGCCGGGTGCTGCCGATTGGTGGCCTCAAGGAGAAGCTGCTTGCAGCGCTCCGTGGCGGCATCAAGACAGTGCTGATTCCTGAGGAAAATGTCCGCGATCTCGCCGAGATCCCGGATATCGTCAAGGAAGGGATGGAGATCATCCCGGTCAGCCGGATGGACCAGGTGATCAAGCATGCGCTGGTCAGCCAACCTGTGCCGATCGAGTGGGACTTTGAAGCTGCGGCTGCCGCTGCGGCCGCCAAGGTCGATGCGCCGACGGACGACACCACGACCGGCCTGCCGCATTAGGCCGGACGAAGCAATGAACGCAAACGGCGGTCCGCAAGGACCGCCGTTTTTGTTTGAGCGCTTGATAGAGATCAAATTCACTGCCGCGCTTCCGACTTACGCTCGTTCGACACGGAAGTCGGAGACATGTGGTGACGCAGGCGGTGGGAGATTATGCCGATCCGGCGGTCATTGACTGGCTGCTTGCTGGCGATGTCGCCATAGCCTTTCAGGCCCGGCGCGACCTGCTGGACGATAAGGACCAGCAGTTGCAGGCCCGGATAGCAGGTGAGGGGTGGGGTAGGCGTTTTCTTGCCGCACGTCATGCTGACGGCAGCTGGGGGCAGGGGTTCTATCAGCCCAAGTGGATCAGCTCGCATTATACGCTGCTCGACCTCAGGACGCTGGAGATCGACCCGCGCAACGAACAGATTCGGCAGAGCATTGCCAAGATCGCTTCTGAGGAGAAGAGGCCCGATGGTGGAATTGGCCCGGCCCGGTCGATCCCGGTGAGCGATGTCTGCGTCAATGGCATGTTTCTCAACTATGCATCCTACTTCCACAGCCCGGAGACCGATCTGCAATCCATCGTCGATTTCATCCTTGCGCAGCGGATGGACGATGGCGGGTTCAACTGCCGCAGGAATATGTCGGGCGCGCAGCACAGCTCATTGCATTCCAGCCTGTCGGTGGCCGAGGGAATTCAGCAATACACCGCGAGTGGCTATGCCTATCGGCTGCCTGAGCTGGTTGAGGCGGCAGCGTCGGCACGCGCGTTCATGCTCCGGCACCGCCTGTTTCGCTCGCAACGCACTGGTGAGATCATAAGTCCGCAAATGTTGCGCTTTGCGTTCCCGCCGCGCTGGAGGTTCAACATTCTCCGCGCGTTGGACCATTTTCGGGCCGCCGGTCAGCCCTGGGATTCCCGCATGTCGGATGCACTGGTGATCGTGGCCTCAAAGCAGCGGTCGGATGGAAGATGGCTCTTGCCGGCGGCACATCCCGGCCAGGTCCATTTCCAGATGGAACAGGTTGGGCTGCCCAGCAGATGGAATACGCTCCTGGCACTACGTGTCCTACGCCGGTTTGGTGCCGAGATGGTGGCAACCCCCCGGGCGGTGTGACCGGATGAGCAACGGCAGTCCGAAAGGGCCGCCGTTTTCTTGGTCAGTGCGGTAGGTTCGCCGAGCGTTAACCCGCCATGCGCTCGAACCTCTGCACCGACGGATCGATCACACCCCAGGCAGGACCACGCATGCTGTAGGTCAGGGCCTGTGGGTTGAACTGACCGGGATCATCCAGGGCACTGGCATGGACCGCGATCAGGTCCGGCATGGCGGTGAAGGTCAGGTATACCGGCGTGCCACAATTGGGACAGAAGGCATGGAGCTTGTCATGCCCACTGTCCGCAGTGACGCGCCATTCCGACGCCTGGCCGGTGATCCGCATGTCGCTCCGGCGCGGAAAGGTGAGGTAGGAGCTGTGGTCGGTACCACTGCGCTTCTGGCAATCCAGGCACTGGCAGTGGTTTTGGAAGATGGGCCGCTGACCTGTCTCGAAACGGATCGCGCCACAGGCGCAGCCGCCAGCATAGGATATTGTCATAGGTTGGGCGCCTTGCGTCATACAACCGGCCCGGCCAGCTCTGGCAGATCCGCCTTGCCGGTTTCGATCAACTGCTTGAGGCTGCCTTGGATCAGCGCGGTCCAGGCGTCCGCACAGGTGTCGTAGCACTCTACCTCGGGCTTGAGGCCGACATGGGTAAAAGTGACTTCGGTCCGGCTACCGGTGCCGACGATGTCGAAGGCGATCGTGGTGCCGGTCCATTCGGAACGATCCCTGAGGAAGCTGAGGTCGGCGTCCAGGACATCCCAGGCGACGCGTCGGCCTGGCACAAGTTCGGTGACCTCCTGCCGCGAATAATGCAGATCCTGGTAGCGATAGGTGAACACATCGCCGAGTGCGGCCGTATCTCCCTCGAAGGCGCCGCTCCACCAGGCGCGGGGGTTGATAATGGCGGCAAAGGCGGCCTCCGGGCTCTGGTTCACCCTGAATGTGGTTGTGTAGCTTTCGGTCGTCATGGGTTGCTCCTTGGCTCGTTGTGGCCGGCGCGCACCTGTCCATGCCCTGGGCGAGCACTGACTGCGGCCGGATAGAAAGTTGATTGCGCTACTGGCGGCCGTCAGGCGGCCTTGGGTTTGGCGAAGACGTCGAGCGCACGGCCCGTCTCGAGGAATGACTTCAGACTGGACAGGACTAGCGGCCAGCCCTTGGTGACGCCCTTGGCCATGCCGCCGCCGGCCAGCAAGTCGTCATGGGCGACGGTGAGCCGTACCATGTCCTCATATTCCTCGATGTCGAATGTCACGCGGCTGTAGCTGTCGGGGTCTGCTTCCTGCGACGCATTCGTCCAGGTCATGACAAGACGTTTGGGTGGGGATACCTCGACCACCTTGCCGACCAGTTCGACGGTGCGATCGTCATTGGCGCGGATATGTTCCCAGCGGGACCCGGGCTTCCAGTCCGACACATTCTCATGGCCCCAGTAGCGCCTTGCCAGGTCTGGTCGGGTAATGGCTGCGAACACCTTCTCCGGGGTCGACTGGATATAGGTAACATAGACAAAGCTGATGGTTTCTTTGGCGGTCATTCCTGGTTTCCTTCGAGTTCCGTCTTCAGGTCGTGCAGCGCCTTAAGCCGCTCAAGTTCGAATTTGCGTACCCAGCGCTCGTAGATGTCGTGCAGGGGCACGGGGTTGATGAAATGCAGCTTCTCCCTGCCGCGCTTTGCCGTGCTCACCAGATTGGCGTCTTCCAGCAAGGCGAGGTGCTGCGTTGCCGATTGCCGAGTCATCGCCAGATTTTCGCAAAGCTGGCTGAGCGTCTGGCCATTTTTCTCGTGCAGAAGGTCGAGCAGCCTCCTGCGGGTCGGATCGGCCAGAGCCTTGAAAACCTTGTCTGCGTCCATTGTTCTCTCAAATCTGCAACAGAATATGCAGTCAAATGACTGCATGTCAAGGGCAGGTATCTGCCTGCCCTTTCCGCTGGTACGACGCGAGAGGTGCAGGCGCAATTGCTCCTGCCGAAATTTGTCAGCACCGGTCGCCATTGTGGTAGCGGCATGCGTGGGAACAAAAACGGAACAAATCTTGTAACGGCGCTGTGAAGTGGTTACAACCTTGTGCCCGGAACGGCGGAACTGAGGAGGAACGAAACTTGAACAGGGCCCTTGTCGTCATTCTGACCGCCGTCACGCTTGATGCGGTGGGGATCGGCCTGATCTTTCCCATTTTGCCGGCCCTGCTGCGCGATGTCGGCCATATCAGCGAAGTGGCGACCCTGCTGGGCATCATGCTGGCGCTGTATTCGGCCTGCCAGTCCTGTTCTCACCCATTCTGGGCGTGCTCAGCGACCGTTTTGGTCGGCGTCCGGTCCTGCTGATCTCGCTGGCCGGCGCGGCGATCGACTATCTTGTCATGTCCCTGGCGCCCGAATTGTGGATGCTGGTACTGGGGCGCGCCGTTTCCGGGGTGACCAGTGCCAATATGGCCGTGGCGACGGCCTATATCACCGATATTTCCAGCGAAGGTGAGCGGGCCAGGCGCTTTGGGCTGTTTCACGCCATGTTCGGCATTGGCTTCATCATCGGGCCGGTGCTGGGTGGGCTATTGGGCGACTACTGGGTGCGGGCGCCCTTTGTGGCGGCAGCGCTGCTCAATGGCCTCAATTTCGCGCTGGCGCTGTTCGTGCTTCCCGAATCGCGACCGGGCCAGCCTGGCGCCCGGTTCGACCTCGGTACTCTCAACCCGTTCAAGCCACTGCGCTGGGCATTCTCCTTCGCGGCGCTGATTCCCCTGATGGCGATTTTCGTCATCATGAATTTCGTCGGCACCATGTACGGCACTATGTGGGCGCTGTTCAGCGAGGACAGCTTGGCCTGACAATCGGCCTGTCGCTCGGCGCTTTCGGGGTATTCCATGCTGGCGCACAGGCGTTTCTCACCGGCCCGGCCGTGGCCAGGCTGGGGGAGCGCTGGGCGCTGATTATAGGCATGGGCTGCGAACTGACGGCGCTGATCGTGCTGGGTTTTGCGACGCAGGGCTGGGTATTGTTCGCGCTGGCGCCACTGTTTGCCCTGGGCGGTATCGGCATGCCGGCCCTGCAATCGCTGGTGACCACACAGGTGGGGCCGGACAAGCAGGGCCAGCTGCAAGGCGTGCTCGCGAGTCTGGTGAGCCTGGCGGCGGTGGGCGGGCCACTGTTCTTCAGCTTCGTGTATTTCGGCGTCAGAAACGAGTGGCCGGGGCTAATCTGGATTGTCGGAGCCGCGATTTATCTGCTGGCCCTGCCGCTGATGCTGGGAATCCGGCGGCGCCCGATTGTGGCACCAAAGGTCAGTGCATAACCTTGATTTGGGCGGAAATCCCCCGGAAAACCTGCCTAAACTGACATTGCGGACTTGTGGGACGGGTATTTCCGGTCCATTAACAGTTCTGCACCGTCCGGCCTCGCCAAAAGCCCGGAAATCCTTGCGTTTCACTCAGAATCGACCAAGGGTTGCCGTGTTTTACTATTTGCCAGCGAGGGCGGGCAATTCACTCTGAGGAAACGCAATGAACAAGAACGATCTGATTGGCGTTGTCGCCGACAAAGCGACGATCACTAAGGCACAGGCCGGTGAAGCGGTTGACGCAGTGTTTGCCGCAATCACCGACACACTCAAGGCTGGCGACGAAGTCCGTCTCGTTGGCTTCGGCACTTTTGCCGTGTCGCAGCGCAAGGCCTCGACCGGCCGTAACCCTGCTACTGGCGCCGAGATCCAGATCCCGGCTTCCAACCAGGCCAAGTTCAAGCCCGGCAAGGGCCTGAAGGACGCGATCAACTAAGTTCAGTCATCTTGACTGATGCTGTGATCGGCCCCGAGCGCCTTGCGCCGGGGCCTTTTCATGTCCAGCGCATTTCATGGTTGACGATAGCGGGCAGGGACCGTAATCAGGGCCACCTTGCAACGGTCGACGCGACCGAAGCGGGCGATTAGCTCAGTTGGTAGAGCGCTTCGTTTACACCGAAGATGTCGGCGGTTCGAGCCCGTCATCGCCCACCATTCTTCCCCCGTTCGCAGAAATGGCATTCACCGTGCACAGTCTGCCAACCGATGGGCCCGGTATGGTGCCGGCGATCGAAGGGGGTGTCATTCTAAAAATTCAGATTAAAAAACCGTCGTTAAGGGCTGATAGCGTGTCCTTTTTCCACAGTGTACGACGCATTCTCGAAAATGTCGCAGCAATCTGGATTTGCTTGCTTGACTTGACCCGAGGGGGTCGGTAAACGAACCCCACGTTGCGCAGATGACCAGTTCATCCGCCGCTGCGGGAGTAGCTCAGTTGGTTAGAGCGCCGGCCTGTCACGCCGGAGGTCGCGGGTTCGAGCCCCGTCTCTCGCGCCACCCTTTTCCCAGGGTTTGCGCGTTTCACTCCCCTACAGTTTCAACTTTTTGAACTTGCTGTGTTCTTCGCTCAGATGATTGCGCCCATTCTTGTGCGCTTCGTCGGCTACTCGAACTGCTGCCGCACTAACTGCATTTACGTTTTCGAAGCCCTTGGTTCTGATCGATCGGGTTCCCCATCTCATAAAGAACAAAGCCCTGCGAGTTGTGATGGGCATGCCACTGCTGACGGCCTGCACTGACGTAGGCTGATGACAATCGACAGCAGTGAATTGCACGTCCGAATCCGCCGCTATTGTGCGCTCGATCCCAATCCTGCCGGTTCGGATGGCGGCCTTGCTACGGACTTGGCGTCTTCTGACGTATTGTTGCTGCTCTAAGGACTTCTGGCGGAAGCAACCTTGCGTTGATCCCATGCATGGTCCTTCCGGCTGCCCTTGGTGCCCAAAGCACCAAGCAGCCACATGTGACGCACCGATGGAAGTCAACATTCTTAGGGCCCCAAGCGTAGCTGTCCGTGGTACCGGAACCCGGCATCCCCTGGATCTCGTTCACCTCGTAGTACGCCCAGAGCACGCCGTACCGTCGACACAAGCTGCAGTGACATTCGACGACCTCTGTCGGTGGGCGGACCAATGTGAGTTCGATGCCACCGCAGTGGCAACTGGCACGCACAGGTGTTGTTTGAGAGCTCACGTTGACCTTCATCGTCCTACTTTCGGAACACGTTTGTCGCAAAGGTCGAGATGGCCTGCACCGTCGCTTCGGGCTGTTCCTCCGCGAGCCAGTGTCCTGAGCCCTCAATGACCAGGGTTTCAATGTTGGTCACACCATGAGCGATAAATGATCGTTCCATTATGGGCAAAGCGGAAGCTGTCGAAAACTCGGCGCCGACCACCAGCATCGGGACGTCGAGCCTATCGTTGTGACTGTTGAAGAACACGGCAATGACACTGCCTCACTCGCGCACAGCTCGGCGCTAAACGCTCACGCCGAAAAGACGGCCAATGAGCGCGGTGACAGCCATAGCGGCCGCGCCCCAGAACAGGACGCGCGCGGTGGGGCGCAGCTTTGGGGCGCCGCCCGCTTGAGCACCCAGCGCGCCCAGCCCTGCCAGGCAGATCAGGGTTGTGACCACCACTACTGGAATAATCGTGCCCGCAGGCGCCAGCACGGCCGCGATCAGCGGCAAGGCGGCGGCTATGGTAAAGGTCAAGCCCGAGGCCAGTGCCGCCTGCAGGGGATTGGCACTATGGACTTCCGATAGGCCAAGCTCGTCTTGCACATGGGCACTCAGAGCGTCTCTTTCGGTCATTTCCCTGGCGACCAGCGCCGCTGTGGCCGGCGATAGCCCGCGCGACTCGTAGATCGAAGCGAGTTCGGCCTCTTCCTCGACCGGCGTGTCTATCAAAGCCTGTCTTTCGCGCGAGATGTCGGCGCGTTCGATGTCGGATTGCGAGCTGACCGAGACATATTCTCCTGCCGCCATGGACATGGCACCGGCGGCCAGCCCCGCCACGCCGGCGATCAGCACGGCGCCAGGGCTTGGATCTGCCGCGGCGACGCCAACGATTAGCGAGGACACCGAGACGATACCATCGTTGGCGCCCAGCACGGCGGCCCGCAGCCAGCCGGCGCGGTTGATGAAGTGGATCTCCTCATGGGCAGATTGGTAAGGAAGGCTCATGTCGTTCTACCTTGAGTTCTGTGCCCGTTTGGATGCGCCATGGGCAGTTTGCTACTTAGCGTCGTGTTTTGGGAAGCACCAACACGACTTCAAAGCCATCAATCGCGCCGGGGGCGGGAGAATGAAGGGATAAGGCACCGCCGGCCTGCTCGATGATCGACCGCGCAATGGATAGGCCGAGGCCACTGCCGTCCGCCGTGGTGGCGCCGCGCATGAAGGGCTGCCCGAGACGGCTCAGTTCAGCAGCCTCGACCAGCTTGCCGGCATTGCGAACACGCACCGTCCCGTTGTCGTACAGAATATGCACCGGATGGGTCGGTGCTCCATGCTTGAGCGCATTTTCGATCAGATTGCGCAGTGCGATGGCGAAGGCATCGGGATCCATGGGCGCTATGAGATTGGCGGTTGCGGTATCGATCCGTACCCGGTCGTGCCAAATCGTGGTGGCATTGATGTCGTCAACCACCATGGTCAGCACCGGCCGCAGATTCGTTTCAAGGTCAGAACGGGCAAACCCGGCCTCGATGCGAGCCATCTGCAGCAGTTTTTCCGACAGTGTGGCCAGGTGCTTCAGCGACCTTTCGATTTCTGCAAGCCGCGCTGCGCTTGGACCGTTGCCAAGCTCCGCGGCCAACTGCTGGGTCTGCGCCAAGGCACCGGCGATCGGGGTTCGCAGTTCGTGGGCGCTTCGAGCCGCAAATGAACGCTCAGCATCGAGAGCTGACTTCAAGCGGGACATCAGGGCGCCGATAGCCTCGGCAATCGGGGCGAGCTCGGCTGGATGGCCGTCCGATAGGAGTGGCTGCAGGTTCCGGCTGTCCCGCTTGGCAATATCGCGGCGCAGCGCCTCAAGCGGTCGGAGCGCCAGGCGCATGGCCAGCCAGACACCGCCGGCCATCAGAGGCAGAAGGGCGAGCAGGGGAAATCCGAGAGCGTAGATGGCGTCCATCAGCCCATTGAGGCGCCGGTCGCTGGTTTCGACAACGCGGATGGAAAAGCCGCTGCGATCCCTCAGGCCGAAGCTGCGCTGAGCATCGATATCGGCGAAGCCATCCGGCAGGTCAGCGGGCACAACGAGGTCATCCGCGTGTTGATCGCGCAGCACGATATCGCCCAGACTATTGAATACGATGTAGGTGAAGCTGGAATCGTGCGGCACGGGCCTGACGCGCTCCTCGTCACCGCCCCGCTCTTCGCGGTCGCCGTCGCTGTCTTCCTCTATGTCAGTGCCGACGACCAGGCGCCCGCCTTCGCGCCGTTCGCGCAGGTCGTGCACGGCAAGTGGCAGCAGGCGCTGAGCGCTCTGCTCCAAGCTGTCGTCATAAGCCTCGTTGAGTTCGTGCTGCATGACGCCGACCGAAATGGCCGCGGCGCCGATCCACAGCAAGGCCATGCCGGCGGTGAGGCCGAGCGCCAAGCGGAGGGCAATCGAGGGGCGCCGCTTCATGCATTCACCTGGTAGCCGAGGCCGCGAATAGTCTGAACGAAGTCTCGACCCAGCTTCTTGCGCAGCCGGCTGACATAGACCTCCACCGCATTGCTCTCCACTTCCGCGCCAAAGGCATAGAGTGAGTCCTCGATCTCCGACTTGGTGACGATGCCGCCGCGGCGCGCCAGCAGGCGCTCGAGCACCGCCCATTCCCGCGCCGTCAGATTGGCTTTTTCGCCGGCAACGCTGACGGCGCGTCGCCCCAGGTCGATGGTCACACCGGCAGAGGTGATCTCGGGCGCAGGGTTGCCGCCATAGCGGCGGGCCACCGCGGCGATGCGGGCCCCCATCTCGGCCAGGTCGAACGGCTTGACCAGATAGTCGTCTGCGCCGGAATTGAGACCCTCGATGCGGATGGCGACCTGATCCTGCGCCGTAGTGATGATTACCGGCACCGCATTGCCGGTCGACCGGAGTTCCTTCAGCAAATCGAGACCACGGCCATCGGGCAGGTTGAGGTCGAGCAGCACCAGCTCGTAGGGAACGCTGGCAAGGGCCAGCCTTGCATCGTCGAGCCGTTGCATCCAGTCGACCGCATGGCCGGTGGACAATACATGATCGCGGATGGCGCCGCCCAGCACATGGTCATCTTCGATCAACAGGACTCGCATGGTTGGGCTCCCCGGCACCGCATAGCGGCCTAACCTTACACCAGGCTGAACAAGAAACCTTGCCTGCTTCAGGCTGCCGTCAGCTTGGCATGATGCAAGTGCGGCATCGAACAAATGGATCAGGAGTCCGATCATGAAGAAACTCGCTACCATGCTGATGCTGGCAACAGCCCTCGTTGCCCCAACTGTGGCCATGGCCCGGGATGTCACCATCGAAACGAGCCTGGTGCAGTATTCCGGCCCTGCAGCCTATCTGGCGGTGTATCTGACCAATCCGGACGGGAGCTACAATTCCACCCTTTGGGTTTCTGGCCAAAAATCAAAATACTATGGCGACCTGCGCGGCTGGGCCCGCGCTGCGTCCACCGCCGGATCACTCAACCTCGACGGCGTCACCGGCGCCAGCGTTGGCGGCGGCCAGACGTTGACCGTCCATGCCAACCTCGCCGACACGCTGCTCGACGCTGGCTATCAGATCCACGTCGATAGTGCGGTCGAGCATGGCGGCCAGTATGCCGACGATGCGGTGATTGCGCTCACGTCCACGTCCGCCACGGCAACCGGCACGGGCTACGTCGACACCATCTCCCTCGGTCTCTAGCGAGGTATGTCCATGCGCCGCTTCCACTCTTTTGCAGGTCTTGCTGCTGCCTTGCTCGTCATCTTCATGGCGGCTACGGGCTTCGTTCTCTCGCTGCAGCCAATCGCTGATGCCGTCACCACGATCCCGGCGACTGGCAGCCTCAGCGTTGCGACGGTGGCCGATCGAGTGGCGCAGGATCTGCCCGGGGTCGAGCGGCTCGTGCGTTCGGCATCGGGGCAACTTGTCGCCTATACGCTGGAGGACGGGGTTCGCAGCGCTGTCGTCGTCGATCCCGATAGCGGCGCTGCCGTGGGCGCCTATGCGCCATCGGCGTTCTTCAGTTTCATTACCGATCTGCATCGCTCCTTCCTGCTCGGCAGCTTCGGGCATGGCATGGCCGGGCTTGCCGCCCTTGCCATCCTGACGCTCGCTGTCAGCGGGATGCTGCTGCTGGTTGCCAAAATGGGTGGCTGGCGCAAGCTCCTTGCCGGTTCGCGCGGCACCGGCTCGCAGCGGCTGCACACCGATCTGGCCCGCATCGGGGTGGCCGTGCTGCTCCTGACCTCGCTGTCGGGCGCCTATATGTCGGCGGTCAATTTCGAGCTGCTACCCGAAAACGCTGCCGAGATGTTCTCGCTTCCCCCGGCAAGCGCTGGTGAGGGTGCTGCCCCTATTGCATCCCTCGATGCGCTCACCGCTCTGCCGCTCTCCGACCTGCGCGAACTGAGCTTTCCGGCGGTTGGCGACGCGAGTGACGTCTTCACCGTGACCACCAGTGCCGGGCAGGGCTATGTCGATCAGGGCACGGGGGCGATGCTTTCATTCACGCCCAATGGCGTGTGGCAACAGGCCTATGAATTCGTCTACCTGCTGCACACAGGGCAGGGTGCGCCGTTGATCGCGCTCCTGGTAGGCCTTGGCGCGCTGGCCGTGCCGCTGCTGGCCGTGACCGGCACCATCATCTGGTGGACCCGCCGCCGCAGCACGCCGCGCATCGTCGGCAATGCGCCCTGGCGCGACGCCGATACCATCGTCCTGGTCGGCAGCGAGGCCGGCAGTAGCTGGGGCTTTGCCGCAACCCTGCATGCTGCCCTGACGCAGCAGGGCCAGCGCGTCCATGTGGCCGCCATGAACGACCTGCGCGGCAGCTATCCCCAAGCCGCCCGGCTGATCGTGCTTGCGGCCACCTATGGCGACGGCGCGGCACCGGCCTCGGCGCGCCAGTTCCTGGCCAAGCTCGAGCGTTTTGCCTCGACGCCCAGTTTTTCCGTGCTGGGGTTTGGCGACCAGAGCTTTGCGCATTTCTGCGGCTTTGCGGCCGAGGTCGATGCGGCTCTCGCGGCCAAGGGCCTGCGCCGTCTGGTCCCGTTCACTGGCGTTGATCGCCAGTCGGCAGGAGACTTCGCTGCCTGGGGCAGCCTGCTCGGCCTGCAGCTTGGCATGTCGCTGGTGTTGAGCCACGCCCCCAAGCTACCACCGACAAGCAGACTCGTGCTGGCCGAGCGGACCCTCTATGGCATGGAGGTCCAGGCCCCCGTGGTGGTCCTCAAGTTCAAGGTCCCCGAGCCCAATAGGCACTTCGGTGGCCGGCTGCCCCGCTTCAACGTCGGCGATCTGGTCGGCATCGTCCCCCCCGGTAGCGACCAGCCGCGCTACTATTCCCTGGCCTCGGCATCAAGCGATGGCATGCTGGAAATCTGCGTGCGCAAGCAAGCTGGCGGGCTCTGCTCGGAGTTCCTCCATTCGCTGGCACCGGGCGGCGAGATCGACATATTCATTCGGCCCAATCCAGACTTCCGGCCCGACGGCGGGCGCCGGCCGCTGATCCTGATCGGCGCCGGAGCCGGGGTCGCCCCCCTGGCGGGGTTTGTGCGCCACAACCGCAATCGCCGACCTGTGCATATGTTCTTTGGCGGACGCGATCCGGCGTCGGACTTCCTCTATCGCGACGACCTTGAGTCAGCGCTGGACGATGGGCGCCTGGCATCGCTGAACGCGACTTTCTCCCGTGTTCTGGGCGGCGGCTATGTGCAGAGCCTGCTGACGGACGAGGCGGAGACGCTGCGCCGGCTCGTCGGGCAGGGGGCGCAAATCATGGTGTGTGGCGGTCGTGACATGGCCGATGGCGTACGGGCGGCGATCGACACTTGTTTGGCGCCGCTGGGCCTCAGCGTGGATGCCCTAAAGCAGAAGGGAATGTACCTTGAAGATGCGTACTAAGCGAAGCGAATGGCCGCATCCCGACCCGATAGCCTTGCCGCTTATCCGGCAGGTGGTCAGCGGCCCGACGATGGGAACGCGCTATTCAGCCGTGTTCTACGCTCCTGCCACCAGCGACCTGCCAGGGCTGCGCCATGGCTTGCAGGCGGCGGTCGATGCAGTGGATGCCCAGATGTCGACCTGGAAGCCGGACTCCGACCTGATGCGACTGAACCGCGCGCCGACAAAGGCCTGGTTTGCCGTGCCCAGCCAGCTTGGCAGGGTATTGGCCGCAGCGATCGATATTGGTCGCCAATCGGACGGTGCCTTTGATATCGGCGTCGGTGATCTCGTTTCGGCATGGGGATTTGGCAGCGCCGGGAGCCAGGGTGACCAAACCCGCTGCGCCGCCCTGCGGGCAGAACCGAGAGTCCCTGCCCATCGGTGCCTGGAGTTGGACGGTGCCCTCGACCGCGTTCGCAAGCATGCCGAGATCACGCTCGATCTTTCCGGCATTGCCAAAGGCTTTGGCGTCGACGAGCTGGCCCGCGTGCTGGTGGCGCACGGCATTGACCATTTTCTCGTTTCTATCGATGGCGAATTGCGCGCGAGGGGGGGCAAGCCCGACGGCTCGCCCTGGCGCGTCGCCGTCGAAAAGCCCGTCGTTGGGCACCGGGCGGCGCAGGGCGTCATTGAGCTCACCGATGGCGCCGTTGCTACATCTGGCGACTACCGGCACTTCGTCGATAGTGATGGCATACGCTATGGCCACACCATGGACCCGTGCTCTCAGGCGCCGCTCGCTGACGGGCCTGCCGCCGTAACGGTCCTCGCCGAGACCTGCATGGCCGCCGATGCCTGGGCCACGGCACTGCTCGTCCTGGGCCCGGCTGCCGGCGGCGCGACCGCGTCCCGGCAGGGTCTTGAGGCACTGTTCATCGAACGGCCACACATCCTGCCATCCCACCCGACCAAAGACCCCATATCCAAGGAGGATAGACCATGAAATCGCAGACTATTGGACTTGCCATCGCCCTGTGCAGCCTGGGCGCTGTGCTGCCCGCCAGTGCAGCCGAAATAAGGGACCAACTGACGCCAGATCTCATCTACCAGCACTGCCAGGCGGCTGGTGTGGGCAGCCAGACCGAAGGCACGTTCATGCTGCCGAGCGGCCGCGTCACCGGCACGGTGCTGTGCACGGCGGCCGACCTTGCTACCGTCAATATGCCCGCGCCAGCGCGAGGGGATGACGACGACGACGACCATCGCGACCGCCATCAAGACGACGGTGACGCGCGTGGAGACGATGACGACTGAGTCAGCCAGTTGGCGCGCGGATTGCAACGCGCGCCATTTCTGTCGTTGCGCAGATTAGAACTGACTTCCAGAAGTCGACATGGATGCGCCACGTTTCACAATCTATCCGTACCTCGTGATAGACAGGCTTGCATTCAACAACGGTCAACGCCTATGGTGTGCCCATCCACAGGGGTGCTCCGTAGGTCGGGGCTGAGATGAGGGCGGGAAGCCTTCGGACCCTATAGCTGATCTGGGTAATACCAGCGGAGCGAGGCGGTCGATGTTTTCTGGCGCACAGATTTCCCTTTATCCCATGGCCGACGATTTCGTCGACGTTATCATGAGCGCATTGGGTGCGCTCGATCCCTATCGCGACCAGCTGCGCATCGAGACCGACGACGTCTCGACGCTGCTGGTGGGTCCGCCTGAAGTGCTGTTCCGGGCCATGCGCGATCTCTTCAGCGCTGCGGCCCGTACCGGCACGCATTGCGTGTTCTCGGCCACCATTTCGCGCGGCTGCCCGGGCGAGTCGGACGACGCTATTTGCACCTCATCGCACTTTGATGGCCCGCTCGCCCCCCTTGCCGAACGGCAGGAAAGCGCCCTTTCCGCCGTGCGTAAGGCCCCGGATATGGACGTGTTTGCCGTGGGCCAGCTCTCGCTTTACGTGCTGGGGCAGGGCAACCATATGGACGAAATCTATGGCTGTATCGACTTCCTCAAGCAGTCGGGCACGTTCGATAAATCCAAGCATTTCGCGACCAAGCTCAAGGGCGATACAGGGGCTCTGTTCGCCACCCTGGAGCAGGCCTTCTGCCACTTCGGACCGCCCGAGGGCCATGTCACGATCGATCTGACGGTTTCGGCCAATAGTCCCAGCGCCCGCTGACGGAAGGTCGATCCATGTTGAACGCCTCCGCCTTGTCGCGCCTGTTCGCGCGCATTTTCAACCATGCCGGCCCAGCTGTGGCGTCGGTGTCGGCGCTCGTCTTGGGCTGGGAAGCCTATGTGCAGCTCTCGGGCATTTCCCCAACAGCACTGCCCGCGCCATCGCGCGTTCTCGCCCAAGGCTTCGAGAACCGTGAGGCACTGGCCGGACACACGCTGGCGACGCTTCAGGCGACACTATTTGGGTTCGCCTCGTCGCTCAGCGCGGCGTTCATGTTCTCGACATTGATCGATTTTTTCAGGCCGCTCCGAAGGGCGCTATTTCCCGTCTTCATCATTACCCAGACCCTGCCTCTGGTGGCCATCGCGCCGCTGATCGTCCTGTGGTTCGGCTTCGGCCTGACTCCAAAGATCGTGCTGGTTGCGCTGGTAACGTTCTTTCCTATGCTGGTCGCGCTGGCGCAGGGTTATGAATCGACGGACCGGGACTTGTCGGAACTGTTGGCCTCTATGGGCGCCTCTCGTTGGCGCATTTTTATCATGGCGCGCCTGCCATCGGCCCGGCCCTACTTCTTCGCTGGCCTGTGCATCTCGATCACCTACGCGGTGGTTGGTGCGATATTCGCCGAATATGCGGGCGCCGCAAGGGGCCTCGGCATTTATATCCTCAATGCCAAGAACAATTTCCGACCCGACCTGGTGCTTGCAGCAGTGTTCGTCAGCTCAACGCTGACGCTGCTGCTATTCGGGGCGACCGTTTTGATTCAGCGCGCCTCGATGCCCTGGCTGCGTCTTTCGGAGCCTACCCGATGAGCCGGCCACGCCTTGAACTCCACCGCTTGCGAAAAAGCTTCGGCGCTGTCGACGTTCTCACCGATATCAGCCTGACGGTGCTGCCCGGTGAGTTCGTCTCGATCCTCGGCCCCTCGGGGGCTGGCAAATCGACAATCCTCCAAATGCTCATTGGCGCGACGGACCCTGACATGGGTACCATGCTGCTTAATGGTGCGCCGCTCGTGCCGAAGCGCGATCGCTTCGCCTTCATGCCGCAACGCGATGCGCTGATGCCGTGGCGCCGGATCATCGACAATACCACGCTCGGCCTCGAAGTTGCCGGCCTGAGCCGCGAGGCTGCACGTGCGGAAGTTGCGCCGCTTTTCGCCGAGTTTGGACTGGCGGGTTTTGAACAGCATTATCCTGCCCAGCTATCGGGCGGCATGCGCCAGCGCGCCGCCTTGCTGCGCACGGTGGTGCAACAGCGCCCCATGCTGCTGCTCGATGAGCCCTTCGGCGCTCTCGACGCGCTGACCCGCACGCAGATGCAGCGCTGGCTTGCCAAGATGTGGAGCCGGCACCACTGGACCGTGTTGCTCATCACCCATGATGTTCGCGAAGCGGTGCTGCTGTCCGACCGCATCCATGTGCTGTCATCCCGGCCGGCCCATGTCGTCCATCAGTTTCGTGTCCCGCGCGATCATCCCCGCCAAGGCGTCGGATCGCCCGCTCTTGCGGCGATCGAAGCTGAAATCTTGCAGACCCTATTACATCCGGAGAACTAATCATGCCGCTTTCCCGCACCATAATGGCGCTCGGCCTCGCAATCGGCCTAGCCGCAACGCCGGCCCTTGCCCAACCCATTCCCGTTACTGTCGCCTTGGATTGGACGCCCAACACGAACCATATCGGGCTTTTCGTGGCTCAGGCCAAAGGCTTCTATGACGAGGCCGGTCTGGACGTTGAAATCCTGCCTTATTCGGATACTTCCGCCGGTACACTGGTTGCCAATCATGTGGCAGATTTCGGGATACTGGGCTCGATTGGCCTTTTTACCCAGCGCGCGGCGGGTGCCGACCTCGTTGCGACCTATGCCCTGGTCCAGACCGAAACCGGCCGCCTGGTCTTCAACGCCGATCGGCAGGATATCCAGTCTCCAAGGGACCTTGATGGCAAAGTCTATGGCGGCTTCGGCAGCGCATGGGAAAATGCGTTGATCGGAACGATTATCCGCCATGACGGCGGGACGGGCGATTTCGAAACCGTCACCCTCGGCACCTCCGCCTACGAAGCCCTGGCCAATGGCGCGGTCGATTTCACCCTCGAAGTCTATACTTGGGAAGGCGTCAAAGCAGAGCGCGACGGCCCGGCGCAACGCGCTTTCCGCTATGCCGATTTCGGCGTACCCGACCAGCACACCAATTTCATCGGCACCAGTAGCGCCTATCTCGCCGACAATGCCGAAACGGCCAAAGTGTTCATCGCCGCCAGCCAGCGCGGCTATGAATACGCCGTCGCCAACCCAGACGAGGCCGCCGGTATTCTGGTGACAGGCAATGCCGATGCAGCACTTGATCGGGACTTCGTGCGGGCATCGCTGCAGGCCCTGATCGACGGCCACTATCTGAAGGCAGAAAATGGCGCCATCGGCACCATCGATCCCGCCAAGATGGATGCGGTCGGCACCTTCCTGTTCGAGACCCACATTCTCAAGGACGGCAATGGTGCGGCTGTAGCGGTGAAGCCCGACTTCACCACCTACTACTCCAACGCTTACCTCGACTCTGCACCATGACGAAAAGCCGGCGCATGGGGCTCAACGCTGTCATCTTCGGCCTCGGCAGCCATGAGGCCGGCTGGCGCATGCCCGAGAGCAATGCCGTTGCCTCGACCGACCTCGACTATTGGATCGATATTGCACGTCGCGCCGAGGATGGGGGCTTTGACGCCCTGTTCCTCGGCGACGTACTGGCCCTCCAGCAAAGTGCCGACCGGCACCTGTCCGATGCCATGGATCCGCTGGTCATTCTGTCTGCCCTTGCGGCGGTGACCACCCGCATCGGGCTGATCGGCACGGCCTCGACGAGCTTTGATCATCCGTTTCATCTGGCCCGGCGCTTCGCATCGCTCGATCACATCACCAAAGGACGGGCAGGATGGAATATCGTCACCTCATCCAATCCGCTCGAAGCCTATAATTTCGGCCTCGATGCCATGCCCGATCATGGCGATCGCTATGACCGCGCTGCCGACGTCACGGAAGCCGTGCTGGCCCTTTGGGACTCCTGGCAGATAGATGCCCGCATCGCCGACAAGCAGACGGGCATCTATCTCGATCCTCTAAAAGTACGATGCGTAGATCACGACGGTCCTTTCGTGCGCAGCCGCGGACCGCTCAACGTCCCACGCTCGCCGCAGGGTCGCCCGATCCTCGCGCAAGCCGGCGCCTCCGAAGCCGGACGCGATTTCGCCGCCCGTTATGCCGATATGGTTTTCACTGTGCAGTCTGACCTCATCGAGGCCCAGTCATTTTACCGGGACATGAAAGGGCGCGCCGCCCGCCATGGTCGAGCGCCAGAAAGCCTCATGATCTATCCCGGCATCGTACCCATCGCAGCGCCCACGAGACATCAGGCCGAAGATCGGCTGGCGCAGATGAATGGCTTCATGGTCGTAGAACACGTCCTGGCCAAACTCTCAGAGTTTTTGGGCGACGATCTTTCGCAAGCCGACCTCGATGACACGTTGCCCGAAACCATCGGTGCCAATGCGGCAAAGAGCCAGTCGAGCCAAAGCCGCGTCGCGGTTCTGGTCGGCATCGCACGGCGCGACAGACTGAGCTTGCGGCAACTGCTGATGCGTTTGGCCAGCGGAAGGGGCCATTTGCTTGCAGTGGGCACCGGAGCGGACATCGCAGATACAATGCAGGACTGGTTCGACAACGGCGCTGCTGACGGTTTCAACGTCATGGCCCCGGTCATGCCAGGCGATCTGGCACGGTTTATCGACTTTGTAATTCCCGAACTCGCTGAAAGAACGCTGTTTGCAGTGGACCACCAGCCCACTCTTCGCCAACGCCTGCGCTTGCCGGCAATCCCAGGCTTCGTGTGGTCTCATTAGGCTTCAGCAAAGCTCCTCGCCCGGTCGTTTGGGGTGGACCGCCGTCAGGCGCTGTGAGGCACCCAATATCCCACGATCAAATCCATCTGCCGACAGCCTGCGCGCTGGTGCTGTGAAACTCGCCTCCGTGCCATCGTGACGATGGCACGGAGCGACAACAGGTTATTCGGCTGCGGCGACACGCTCCATACCGGCACCCGAAGGCAGGTCGTACATGCCTTGGCTCAGGCCGTTGAGGTGGTTGATCACTTCATCGGACGGCATGACGTTGGCGTATTTGGCATGCATGTCGCACAGGTTGATGGCGTGGTTAGCCTGGGCACGGTCAAAGCAACCGTCTTCGACCACAGTGACGCGGTAGTTGAGCGAGAAGGCGTCAAGCACGGTGGCGCGGACGCAGCCAGAGGTGGTGGTGCCAGTGACGATCACGCTATCGCAGCCCAGCAGCTGCAGGTAGGAGACCAGGGGCGTGCCGGCAAAGCCCGAGGGCTTCTGCTTGTGGATGACGATGTCGCGCGGACCGGGTGCGATTTCGGCAACGATCTCATTGCCGTCCAGCCCGTCGCTGGTGAGCAGGGGTGCTGTCGCATGGGCCTCGTCCTTGCGGCGCGAACTCTTCCAGGCCCAAGAGCCGGCGTCCCACTTGTCAGCGCGCTGGGTGCCGGTGGTATAGATCACCGGGATGCCCTTGCCGTGGCAGGTGTCGATGAGCTTTTCGAGCACCGGCATGGCTTCCCACGCATATTCGCCGCAGGAGGTGCGCCACTTCTTGATGCTTTCCAGGATCGGCGTCGGCTTCTCGTCGCAGAAGGCGTAGTTGACGTCGATGACCAGCAGGGCAGGGCGCTTGCCCCATTCGGCCAGCGAGCCAAAGCCCGAGGAGGCGAAAACCGCCTTGTCTTCTTCACTCAGATACTTGTCCCAGATACGGTCCGTCATGGTGAGAGGTCTCCTAGGTTCGAGGGGGTGGGTGTGCTCGTGGGGTCGGGTGATCAGCAGGCGCCGTCCGCCGAGCACGAAGACGGCGCCGAAGGCAACAAGAAGCAGGGCATTGATGAAGAGGCCGCCGTCGTAGCCAAGCTGGCCGACATCGACGAGGGTGCCGATGGCAAGGGGCCCGACGAGGTAACCCAGATCGCCGGCAAAGCGCAGCATGCCCATGGCCGAGCCCTGCTGGCGGGCCGGAACGACGTCGACTGCATAGGCGCCGATGGCGGGACCGCCGATGCCGGTCGCAAGGCCGATGGCGATCATGCCGGCGAACAGCATTGCGGCGCTGTCGGCCATGGCGATGCCGGCCAGGGCGGCGGCCGTGGCGAGCAGCGAGAAGGCGATGATGGAAGCCCGCGGCAGGCGGTCGACGATATAGGCCGCGACTGGCAAGGCGACGAGATTAGCCACGGCGGAAAGCGACATGGCGAGGCCGAGCTGGTCGGGTCCGATGGCATAGCGCTGGTCTGCCAGCAGCGGGATCATCTGCCACTGTCCGGCGGTGCGGGTGAGAAAGAACCCGAAATTGGCGAGCAGGACGCAGAGGAAAGGCAGGATCAGCAGCAGACCAAGCATGCCGCGCGATCCGGATTGCTGGGGGTTGTCGCGCTGGCTCGCGGTCTCCTTGAAGAGGATCAACGGCAGCAGGCCGGTAACGAGACCGATGACAGCGGCGGCCCAGAAGGGACCCGACAGGCCAAAGAGATTGGCGGCGAGGCCGCCGACGCTGGGACCGAAGGCGCCGCCAACGAGGGTGGCGCCCTGGAACATCGACATGACCTTGCCGCGACTGCGGCGATCGCTGTTCTGGGCCAGGTAGATCATGGCGGCGGTCATGAACAGACCCGAGCCGATGCCTTGCATGACGCGGCCGGTTAGCAGCATGGCGTAGCTGGGCGCGAGGGCGCCGAGGACGGCACCGAGCGAGCAGAGCAGCAAGCCGAAGCCGAGCAATGGGCGGATGCCGACGCGCGAGGCGAAATGGCCGGCTGGCAGGTCGGCGGCGAGGCGGCCAGCGGCGAAGACGGTTATCATCAGTCCGATCTGCCAGTCGGGGACGGCAAAGCTCTGGGCATAGATGGCCATGACCGGCGTCAACATGCCGAAGAGCATCATGTGGCCGACCACCGCCACCAGGGTAATGGGCAGGTATGGCATGGCCTTGAGGGTCTCACGCCACGTGGCCGGATTGACCGGGATGTCGCCGAAGAGCGCGTTCATCCCTTACTCCGCCGGTTCGACGGGCTTGCCCGGCGCTTTGAGCGGGCCCTGGTGCATGGTGTAGGCGGAAAAGCCGACTACCGTGGCGACCAGCACGGCGCCGCCGCTATAGAAGGCCGCGGTGAGGCCGAAGAGCTGACCCAGAATGCCGAACATGGCGGGGCTGAGAACCTGCGAGAACCGATTGGCAAGCAGGCGCAGGCCCATGAGCTTACCGCGCTCATTCTCGCCCACCGCATCGACCATGATCATGATGCTGACCGGCAGATTGAGGCCGGCCGCGCCGCCGATGATGGCGGCCAAGGCCAGCATGGTGACTGGATCACCCACGGCCAGCGGCGTTAGCACCACGCCGACGGCGGCAATGGCGCTGGCGCAGAGCAGGATGACTTCAAGCGAATAACGCTTCATGAGCCCGCTGAGGGCGAAGCGGGACAGCATGCCCGCCAGGCCCTTAAGCGAAATGGTGAGGGCGATGAGGAATGTGGCAAAGCCGTTCTGCGCCAGGTAGAGCGGCAAGAAGCTCATGTAGAGCGCCTGGATGTACATGACGAGGAAAGTGCCGGTGAGCCCGAATTGCACTGGACGCGAGCCGGCAAGACCAATGCCACGCTTGTAGCTCGTGAGTATTCCGGACGGGCTGAAGACCTCGCGGACCCGGACATGGCTGGCATCTGGATGGGGGTATCGCCCACTCAGCCAGAAAAGGGCGAGCATGAAAAGGACGCAGGCGACGAGGGACGCAACGAAGGCGGCGCGATAGCCGTGATTGGGTACGGCAAAGGCCGAAGCGATCAGGCCGCCGATGATGGGGCCGAGCATGCCACCGCCCGACATCCACATGGAATATTGCTTGATGGCGGTGTTGCGGCGTTCGCGGTCGCCATGGGCGACCAGCACCTGGAACGAGGAGGCCATCATGATGACCGAAGCGCCGATCAGCACCTGGGACAGGGCCAGCAGCGGAATGCCGGTGGCAAAGACCGTGCAGACCAGCGAGGCCAGCAGGAACCAGGAGCCGTATTTCAGCATCTTCATCGGCCCGATGGAGTCGATGAGCTGACCGGCAGGCATGGCGATGACGATGGGCAACAGCGCCTTGAGCGTCACCATCAGGCCGACGGCGAAGGTGGAGGCGCCCAGTTCGGTGGCATAGAGGGCAAAGAAGGGGTTGGCGAGACCCTGGATGGTGAAGAACACACCGCCGCCAATGACACCGAAGCGGGCGAAGCGCGCCGCGGGGTCACCAGACACAACGTCAGCTGGCATAATGGCAGGCTACCTGTCTTGCGAGGTCATGGGTGGGCAGCGCCGGTTTTTCCGCGCGGCAGCGATCGGTCGCCATGGGGCAGCGCGAGGCAAAGGCGCAGCCGGTCGGCAGGTTGAGGGGGCTGGGCAGTTCGCCCTGCAAAGGCGTGCTGGTGCGGCGGCTTTCTATGGCCGGATCGGGCACCGGCACGGCGTCAATGAGCGCCTTGGTATAGGGATGGCGCGGATCGGCGAAGACCTCCTCGGCGGCGCCGTATTCGACCACCTCACCCAAATACATGACGGCGATGCGGTCGGCGATGTAGCGCACGGTCAGCAGGTCATGGGAGATGAAGACAAAGCTGATGCCCAGCTCCTGCTTGAGATCGACCAGCAGGTTGATGATCTGGGCGCGCACCGAGACATCGAGCGCCGAGGTCGGCTCGTCGGCGACCACGACAGATGGATTGAGCGCCAGGGCGCGGGCCACCGCGACGCGTTGGCGCTGGCCGCCGCTTAGCTGGTGCGGATAACGCTCGGCGAAGGCTGGGTCGAGGCCGACCTGGCTGATCAGGCGCCGTACGGCCTCCTTGCGTTCGGGCTTGCTGCCGTGCGCCCTGACCACCAGTGGTTCGGCGACGATGCCGCCAATGGTCATCTTGGGGTTGAAGGAGGAAGCGGGGTCCTGGAACACCATCTGGGCCAGGCCAGCGATGAAGATGTCGCCCGAGGTCGGCTTTTCGAGACCGAGCAGCAGGCGGGCGATGGTGCTCTTGCCACAGCCGCTCTCCCCGACGATGCCGAGGGTTTCACCCTTGTGGACGCGGAGGTTCACGCCGTTGACGGCGCGGACGACCATCTTGCGTGAGGTGTCGAACTGCTTCCACAAAGCGTTCAGTTCGACCACCACGCTGCCATCGGGCTCGAAGGGCCTGTTGGGGCGGTCGGGCCGCTCGGCCTTCAGGGTTGCTCCCTCGCCCAGCCCATGCGGGGCCCAACACGCCGCCGTATGGTCGATGCCGCACTGGCTGAGACGGGGCGCCTCGACGCAGCAGCGATCATGGGCAGCAGCGCAGCGCTCCTTGAAGGCGCAGCCGGTGATGGGAAAGCGCATGTCGGGCGGCAGGCCGGGGATCTGCGGCAAGCGCTCTGACTTGAGCATGGCGGTGCTCGGAATGGTGCCGAGCAGGCTCTGGGTATAGGGGTGTGCGGGGCTGGCGAAGATATCCTCCACCCGCCCGAACTCGACGATGCGGCCAGCATACATCACCGCCACCTTGTGGGCGAAGCGCGCCACGAGGCCAAGGTCGTGGGTGATGAACAGCATGGCAGCGCCGGATTCCTCGGTCAGCGTCTTGAGTACCTCGACGATCTGGGCCTGGATGGTGACGTCGAGGGCCGTGGTGGGCTCGTCGGCGATGACCAGCTGCGGTCGGCTGGACAGGGCCATGGCGATCATGACGCGCTGGCGCATGCCGCCACTCATCTCGAATGGATAGGCTTCGATGCGGCGCTCGGGTTCGGGAATGCCGACCTTTCCCAGCCACTTGATGGCCTCCTCGCGCGCCTGCTCGCGGTTGAGCCGTAGGTTGCGCATGATGGGCTCGATCATCTGCTTGGAGATACGCATGACCGGGTCAAGCGAGGACATGGGATCCTGAAACACAGTGCCGACCAGCCGGCCGCGGATGGCGTTGAGCTGGCCTTCGCTCAGCCGTGAGATATCGCGGCCATCGAGCAGCACTTCGCCGCCGGCGACCTTGCCGGGATGCGTCAGCAGCCGCAGGATGGACATGGCCATGGCGCTCTTGCCCGAGCCGCTCTCGCCCACCACCGCCACGCGCTCGCCGCGTTCAATGGCGAAGGAGACGCCATCGACCGCCTTGACCGTTCCGGTGCTGGTCTGGAAGTCGGTGTGCAGGTTGCGCAGTTCGAGCAGGGTCGTCTTGACCGGAGCCTGATAGTTCATCTGTGTTTCCTCCGGTTAGCGCGAACGCGGGTCGAGCAGCTCGCGGACACCGTCCGAAAGAAAGTGCAGGCCGACGGCGATCAGCAGGATGACCACGCCGGGCAGGGTCGAAATCCACCAGGCCTGCTCGAGATAGGTCTGACCATCGCGCACGATGTTGCCCAGCGACGGCTGCGGCGGCATGATGCCAAGCCCCAGAAAGCTCAGGCTCGCTTCGACGAGAATGGCGTTGGCCGCAGCGATGCTGGCGGCCACCAGCATAGCGGCAAGTGTGTTGGGCACGATGTGGCGGGTCATCAGCCAGTATTGCGAGGCGTCCACAGTGCGCGCCGCATCGATGAAGGCGCGGGAGCGCAGGCTGAGCACCTGGGAGCGCTGCAGGCGGATGAAGCGCGGCACGTCCGCCAGAGAGATGGCGAGGATGACGGGCACGATCCCTGTCCCCATCACCGAGACCAGCCCAATCGCCAGCAGCAGCGAGGGAAAGGCGAGGAAGATGTCGACGACCGTCATGATGGCTCGATCGATCATGCCGCCGTAAAAGCCGGCCAGCGTGCCCAGCACCATGCCGAACACCAAGGCGATGGCGGCGACGCTGAAGCCGACCAGCAGCGAGATCTGCACGCCGGCCAGGGTGCGGCTGAAGATATCGCGGCCCATCTTGTCGGTGCCGAAGACATGTTCGATGGAGGGAAACTGCATCATGGCGCGCAAATTGGTTTCGAGCGGTTTCTGCATGGGCAGGACCGGCGCGAAGATGGTGAGCAGCAGGATGGGCACCAGCAACACCAGGGCCAGGCGCACCTTTGGGTGGGACAGGAACCGGTGCCGGGCAATAGCCGAGCCGACGGCCAGCAGGCTTGGCTTGCGGGTCGGTGTGGCGGGAAGCGAGAGATCTGCCATGGTGGATGTCCTTGCCTAAAACTGCACGCGAGGATCGAGCGTCTTGTAGATGAGGTCAGTCGTAAAATTGATGACCACGAACAGCAGCGCGTAGAGCACGATCAGGGTCTGAACGAGCTGGTAGTCGCGGCTGTTGATGCCGGCGATGAGCAGGTTGCCCACCCCTGGAATGGTGAAGATGAACTCGACGATCACTGTGCCGCCGAGCAGGTTGCCGAAGCTGAGGCCAACCACGGTGGCGATGGGCAGGGCAGCATTCTTGAGGGCGTGGCGGAAGAGCACACGCATCTCGGACCAGCCCATGGAGCGGGCGGTGCGGACATAGTCCTCGTTGAGCACTTCGAGCACCGCGGTGCGGGTAATGCGGGCCAGCGTGGCGACCTGCGAGAGCGAGAGGACGATAACCGGCAAAGCCAGCCGCAGCGCGACGCTGCCGGGATTGTTCCAGTTGAGCTGGCCGGAGGCGGGAAACCAGCCAAGGCCGAGCGAGAAGATCAGGAGCAGGACCAGCGCCGTCCAGAAGGACGGCATCAGGTCGATGATCATGGCGGCGCCGGTCAGGCCGTTGTCGAGCCAGTTGCGGCCCTTGTGCGCCATGAAGGCGGCGAGCGTGCCCAGGGGAATGGAGATGACGATCGAGAGCACAATGGTCGCCATGGCGATGCTGAGGGTGATCGGCAAGGCGCGCAACAGAAGGTCGGCGATAGGGATGCGCGTGGTGATGGTTTCACCGAGGTCGATCATCGCCAGATCGCGCAGGAAGCCCAGATACTGGCTGATCAGGGGCTCATCGAGGCCCATCTGGTCGCGCAGGACCTGCAGTGCCTCGCCTGACAGGGTATCCCCTGCCATGGCCGAAGCCGCATCGCCCGGAATAAGGCGCAGGGTGAAGAACACCAGCGTGATGACACCCAGGACGGTGATGAGCATCTGAGCCAGTTTCTTTGCGGCATATTCGGCCATGGCAGGCGCTCCTATTGGGCGATATCGACGTCGTAGAAATTGACCTGGGCGAGGTAGTTGATGTGCACCCCGGTCACTTCCGGCTTGCCGGGCCAGAAGACGTTGTTGGAGTAAAGCGGGAGATAAGCGGCCTCCTCAGCCACGATCTGCTGGACCTGTTTGTACATCTCGAAGGCCGCGTGCTTGTCGGGTTCGGCCCGGGCGGCTTCAAGCAGCGCCGTAACTTCAGGATTGTCGTAGCGACCACCGTTGAGGCCATTGGGCACCATGTTGTCGGGGTGCAGAAAACTGAACAGGATCATGTCGGGATTGACAGCCGGCAGCAGGCGCGAAGCCATGTCGAACTCGCCGGCATTGCGACGCTGGTTGAAGGTGGGTGTGTCCACCAGTTCCATTTCCATGTTGATGCCGATCTGGCTGAGGAAATCGATCTGGAACTGCTGGATTTCGGTGACGCCCTGTGCGGAGGTGCCCAGGTTCTTGAAGGTAAAACCATCGGCATAGCCCGCTTCGGCCAGCAGAGCCTTGGCCTTATCGGGGTCGTATTCGTAGACGGGGATTTCGTCGGTGTAGACGTCCATCCAGGGAAGCAGCATGGAGTGGTGCGGCTGGGTCAGGCTGGGGGATATCGCCTGGGTAATGGAGGCATAATCCACCGCATGGGCCATGGCCTTGCGCACCAATGGGTTGGCGAAGGGCTCGAATTCAGGGTTGAGCACGCCGATGACGACGGCATAGTCCATCACCGAATTCATGGTGAAGCCTTCAGCCTCCAACGTCGCCAGGTTTTCCTCCTGGCTCGACCGCATCACCAGGTCGACCTCGCCATTGCGCAGGGCGATAGTGGCGGTGGCCTCATCCTTGATGATGTTGAAGACCAGGGTCTCGATGGGCGCCGGGCCCTTGTAGTAGCCTTCGTGTCGCTTGAGCACGATTTGCGAACTCACGTCGATGGTGTCGAGGTAATAGGGCCCCGTACCGATCGGCTGCCAGCGCACCTGGTCATCCGCCTCCTCGATCGCCTTTTGGCTGACGATCTGGCCCTGGTGGTAATTGGCCACGGTGTGCAGGAAATTGCCGTTGGGCGCGTCAAGCTCGATGATCAAGGTATAGGGATCGGGCGCTTCCATGCTGACGATGCCGGCCAGTTCGGCGGCATAGGGCGAAGCGGTTGCCGGGTCCTTGACGCGGTTGAAGCTGTAGATAACGTCGGCGGCGGTGACCTCGCCATAGTCCTTGTGGAAGGTGACGCCCTCGCGCAGCTTGAAGGTCCAGGTCTTGTTGTCGGACGTCTCCCACGACAGGGCGATGTCCGGGACGATCTCGCCCGTCTCGCCATCGTAAGTGGTCAGCCCGCTGAAGATGTTGAACGCGATGTTCTCGTTCTCGATCCGGAAGATGTTGGCGGGGTCGAAGCCCGCCGGGTCGTCATAGAAGCGCACGGTCAG
>NZ_JAUYGL010000009.1 GCF_030689745.1 Devosia sp. | reverse complement strand
TCGTATTGGCCGCAACATCCTGCGTGCCATCATCGAATCGGGTCGCACCGATATCGAAGTGGTCGCCATCAACGACCTCGGCCCGGTCGAAACCAATGCCCATCTGTTCCGCTTCGACAGCGTGCACGGCCGCTTCAACGGCACCGTCACCGTCGATGGCGATACCATTGATGTGGGCCGCGGGCCGATCAAGGTAACCGCTGTGCGCGATCCGGCCGAGCTGCCGCATGCCGCCATGAAGGTGGACATCGCACTCGAATGCACCGGCATCTTTGCCTCCAAGGAAAAAGCCAGCGCCCACCTCAAGGCCGGCGCCAAGAAGGTACTGATTTCGGCTCCTGGCGAGGGCGCCGACCTTACCGTCGTCTACGGCATCAATCATGAGCAGCTGAGCAAGGACCACGTAGTGGTCTCGAACGCCTCTTGCACCACCAACTGCCTGGCGCCGGTCGCCTATGTGCTGCACAAGGAATTCGGCATCGAACGCGGCATGATGACCACCATTCATTCCTATACCGGTGATCAGCCCACGCTCGACACCATGCACAAGGATCTCTATCGCGGCCGCGCTGCGGCCTTGAGCCAGATCCCGACCTCGACCGGTGCCGCCAAGGCCATTGGCCTCGTTTTGCCCGACCTCAAGGGCAAGCTGGACGGCGTCTCGATCCGCGTGCCGACGCCAAACGTCTCCTGCGTCGACTTCAAGTTCATCACCACGCGCGACATGACTGCCGATGCGATCAATGCCGCCATCAAGCAATATGCCGAAGGCGCGCTCAAGGGCATTCTGGGCTACACCATCCAGCCCAACGTCTCGATCGACTTCAACCACGACAGCCATTCGGCGACCCTGGCCTTTGATCAGACCAAGGTCATGGGCGGCAATTTTGCCTCCATCCTGGCCTGGTACGACAATGAATGGGGCTTCTCCAACCGCATGGCCGACACTGCCGTGGCGATGGGCAAGTTGCTCTAGGCTCTTGCCGGACTGCACGATAAAAAGGGCGTCCCAGTGGGGCGCCCATTTTATTGCTGTAACCGATTGCCACTCGACCCAAGCTTGGCAATGATGACCACGATTTCACCGCACCGGGTCACCCATGAGCCTTGACCGCTCTTTCCGCTGGCGCGCCCTCGACCCCGAGGGGCTTGAGCACTGCCATGTCACCACCACCAGCAAAGACACCCGGGCGCGCGGCGCCATCATCACGCCCCAGCACGGCCTGTTCTACCGCCTCAAGCTGGACGGGATGGGGCATGTCCGCACCGTTCGGCTGGAGCGCGCTGACGGCAAGGTGCTTGAACTGTTCAGCGACGGCGCTGGCAATTGGAGCGATGATCGCGCCGAACCCTTGCCCGAATTGCGTGGCTGCATCGATGTGGATATCTCGGCGACGCCGCTGACCAACTCGCTGCCCCTGTGGCGCTGCGACTGGATCATCGATCAGCCGCAGCGCTTTACCATGGCCTGGATCGACGCCGACGCCATGAGCGTACAGCGCCACGAGCAGATCTATACCAGGCTCGACGAGGCCCGCTTTCGCTTCCAGTCGGTTGGTGACGGCTTCGAGCGGATCATCACGGTCGATGCCGACGGCCTGGTGTTCGACTATCCCGGCCTGTTCGTCCGCACCGACTGATCGGCAAGGGCGGGCGCCATCTTTTTTACACGGCTTGCCTTCCCCCTCTCGCAGCGCTCTGCTACGCCACGGCGGATAGATATTCCGGAGGCCTGAGCCATGAGCGCGACGTTCAAAACCCTTGATGAGCTTGATCTCACCAACAAGCGCGTGCTGCTGCGGGCCGACCTCAACGTCCCCATGGCGGATGGCGCGGTGAGCGACGCCACCCGCATTGAACGGCTGGTGCCCACCATCCGCGAGATCGTCAAGCATGACGGCAAGGCCATCCTGCTCAGCCATTTCGGCCGCCCCAAGGGCAAGGTCGATCCCGAATTCTCGCTCGAACAGATCTGCGGCGCGGTTGCCGACGCCACCGGTCACCCCGTGGGCTTTGTCGCCACCGACTGGACCGATGTCAGCGCCGCGCAAAAGGCCATCGACGAGGCGCCGGCCGGCTCCGTGCTGATCATGGAAAATACCCGTTTCCATCCCGGCGAAGAGGCCAATGACCCCGAACTGGCCCAGCGCATGGCCAGTCTGGGCGACGTCTATGTCAACGACGCCTTCTCGGCGGCCCACCGGGCCCATGCCTCGACCTCGGCGCTCGCTCATCTGCTGCCTGCTGCCGCGGGACTGGCCATGCAGGCCGAGCTCGAGGCGCTGGAAGCCGGTTTGGGCAAGCCGAAAAAGCCGGTGGTCGCCATTGTCGGTGGCGCCAAGGTCTCCTCCAAGATCGATCTGCTGGAAAACCTCGTCACCAAGGTCGATGGCCTGGTCATCGGCGGGGGCATGGCCAACACCTTCCTGCATGCCCAGGGCTATGGCGTGGGCAAGTCTCTGTGCGAAAAGGATCTGGCCGAAACGGCCCTGCGCATCATGGACAAGGCCATCGACAGTGGTTGTGCTATCATCCTGCCCATCGATGCGGTCATGGCCTGGCACTTCAAGGCCGATACGCCAACCCGCCTCTATGGCGTCGATGCCATGGACAATGACGCCATGATGCTCGACATCGGGCCCTCTTCGATCGAGCGTATTCTCGGCGCCATCGACGACGCCAATACCGTGGTGTGGAACGGCCCTATGGGCGCCTTTGAAATGAACCCCTTCGATGCGGGCACGGTGGCCATTGCCAAACATGTCGCCAAACGCACCCATGAGGGCAAGCTGGTCTCGGTGGCTGGTGGCGGCGATACCGTTGCCGCCCTCGCCCATGCCGGCGTCAAGGACGACTTCACCTATGTCTCAACCGCCGGCGGCGCTTTCCTCGAGTGGATGGAAGGCAAGCCTTTGCCGGGAGTGGATGTGCTCAAGAAGTAAGTCGATATTCAGATCGAACGCAAAGGCCGCCACCCCCGGGTGACGGCCTTTTGTTTCGTTTGCTGACCTAGAATGTCGCCGTCAGCGGATCCGAGCCGATGCGGCCATCGGCGCTGTCGAGCGCCGCGATCTGCGCCTTGTCTTGGTCGCTGAGGGCGAAATCAAACACCGCAAAATTCTCGACGATGCGGCTCGGCGTCACCGATTTGGGAATGACCACCAGGCCCAGTTCGATATGCCAGCGGATGATGATCTGGGCCACGCTCTTGCCGTGACGGGCGGCTATGGCCGCCAGCCCGGGATGATCGAGCAGCTTGCCTTGGCCCAGCGGGCTCCAACTCTCGGTGATCACGCCCAGCTTGGCGTTCTTTTCCCGCATCGCGGCCTGCTGGAACAGCGGATGCAGCTGGATCTGGTTGATCGCCGGCGTCACGCCGGTCTCGGCGATCAACTGGTCGATATAATCGCCCTCGAAATTGGACACGCCGATGGAGCGCGCCTTGCCCTCCTCGCGCAGCCGGATCATCGCCTTCCAGGTATCGACGAACTTGCCGCGAAACGCCGATGGCCAGTGGATCAGGTAGAGATCGACATAGTCGGTGCCCAGGCGCTTGAGGCTTTCGTCCATTGCCCGCAGCGTGGAATCAAAGCCCTGCGCCTCGTTCCACAATTTGGTGGTGAGAAAGATGTCGGCGCGCGCCACATCGGCCTGCACCATGCCGGTGCCGACGCCGCTTTCATTCTCGTAGATCGCTGCCGTATCGATGTGGCGGTAACCTGCCCCCAGCGCCGCGGCGACAGCGGTGGCCGCGGTTTCGTCGGTGGCTTTCCACACGCCCAGGCCGATCTGGGGAATGGCATGGCCGTCGTTAAAGGTCACGTGTGGTTGCGTGCTCATCATTGTCATCCATTGATTGGGAGGCGCCAGCGCGCCAAGAGATTCGAAAGAGGCGCCGGGGAAGCGCCTGACTGAGTAGGATTGTAAAGCACAACGGAGCCAAGCTCAAACCGTTCCGGCATCTTCCATACAAGATGCGCCTTTGGTCTAATAACCCTAGGTCTAATCGCCGTGACGGTAACCAAAGTCTAATCTCTCGGCCAATCCCATTGCCGAGGTCTGATCATGACGAAGTCGCTCAATGCCATTGCCCAGAAACTGATGGAGCCCGGCAAGGGCATCCTGGCCGCCGACGAATCCGAAGGCACGATCGGCAAGCGGTTTGACAAGATCAATCTGCCCAATACGCTCGACCTGCGCCGCGATTATCGCGAAATGCTATTCCGCTCCACCAAGGCCATGACCAATTATATCTCCGGCGTCATTCTCACCGAAGAAACGCTGGGCCAATCTGCGGCAGACGGCACCGCGTTCCGCGCCATTCTCGCCGATGCCGATGTGATTCCGGGTATCAAGGTCGACCGGGGCACCTTCCCCATGCCGGGCGACCACAACGAAAAGATCACCGAGGGTCTCGATGGCCTGCGCCAGCGCCTGGTGCGCTACGCCGACCACGGCGCCGGCTTTGCCAAATGGCGCGCGGTCATCACCATCAATGACGTGGCCCCCACCCGCAACAATATCCGTGCCAATGCCCACGCCCTGGCCCGCTACGCCATCCTCTGCCAGGAAGCCGGCATCGTCCCCGTGGTCGAGCCCGAAGTGGTCGGCGACGGCGACCCGGGCAACCACTCGCTGGAGCGTTGCGCCGCAGTGACCGGCGAAGTGCTTGAAGCCACCTTCAAGGAACTGCGCCTGGCCGGCGTCGATCTCAGCGGCATGCTGCTCAAGCCCAATATGGTGCTGCCCGGCATCAATTCACGCGACCGTCCCAGCGTTGAGGAGGTCGCCCACCGCACCGTCCAGGTGCTGCGCGAGCATGTGCCGGCTGCCGTGCCCGGCATAGCCTTCCTGTCCGGCGGCCAGACCGACGAAGAAGCCACCGCGCACCTCAATGCCATGAGCCAGATAGCCGGAAAGCCCTGGCCGCTGACCTTCTCCTAGGGCCGCGCGCTGCAGAATGTCGCGCTGCGCACCTGGGCCGGTCGCCGGGAAAATTTCCCCGCCGCCCAGGCCGCCTTCACCCACCGCGCCCATATGAATTCGCTGGCCGCGCTGGGCAAATGGACCGGCGAACTCGACAAAGCCGCCTAAAGCTCTACCTGACGTCCCAACGTCACACTGCTGCGCGCCCCTCCAACCGGGGGCGCGCATTTTCTTTTGCGCCGCGTTTGCCCATCCCCTATGGAGGGGCCTCCTCTTTGTTGCCAAAATGGCCGATCATGAAGAGGTCGATAGCGTCGAGTATT
>NZ_JAUYGL010000003.1 GCF_030689745.1 Devosia sp. | reverse complement strand
CACCGCTTTCATTTCCTCATTCTCCTCGCCCCAGGGCCTGTTCCTCGCCAAGCTCTCAGCCGCCTCCCTGCTGGCCATTGCACCCATCCTGCTCATGGGCTGGTTCAGCCAGAAACAACTGGTTCGCGGACTGACTTTCGGAGCGGTGAAATGATGGCGTGCCACCAAACGGCTATGAGCATGCGGCCTCACCCCACTCTCAATCCCTCCCCATCAAGGGGAGGGAGGCGCAAGCTGCGATGCCGGTGTTCATCGTCTCCCTCCCCCCTTGTGGGGAGGGATCAAGGGTGGGGGTCATCTCTCCTTGCCCGCCCTTTCTGTTTCGTCACGCTAAAGGACTAGAAAATGGGTTCGATCTCCCTGCAACACGTCAACAAGTCCTTCGGCGAAGTCGAAATCATCCCGGACATCAGCCTGGACATCAACGATGGTGAATTCGTCGTCTTTGTCGGCCCCTCCGGCTGCGGCAAGTCCACCCTGCTGCGCCTGATCGCCGGTCTGGAAGACACCACCAGCGGCACCATCCTGCTCGATGGCGTCGACATGACCAAAGCCCCGCCGGCGCGCCGTGGTCTGGCCATGGTGTTCCAGAGCTACGCCCTCTATCCGCACATGACCGTGCGCGACAACATCGCTTTCCCGCTCAAAATGGCCAAGGCCAGCAAGCAGGAGATCGACAAGAAGGTCGAATATGCCGCGCGCACGCTCAACCTCTCCGCCTATCTAGATCGTCGCCCCCGCGCCCTGTCGGGCGGTCAGCGCCAGCGCGTCGCCATCGGCCGCGCTATCGTGCGCGAACCCAAGGCCTTCCTGTTCGATGAACCCCTGTCCAACCTTGATGCGGCCCTGCGCGTCAACATGCGGCTCGAAATCACCGAACTGCACCAGCAGCTCAAGACCACCATGGTCTATGTCACCCACGACCAGGTCGAAGCCATGACCATGGCCGACCGCATCGTCGTGCTCAATGCCGGCAATGTCGAACAGTTCGGCTCCCCGCTCGATCTCTACCACAAGCCCGCCAACCGTTTCGTCGCCGGCTTCATCGGCAGCCCCCGCATGAATTTTGTCGATGGCCCCGAGGCCGCCAAATACAGTGCTCATTCCATCGGCGTGCGCCCTGAGCATTTCAAGCTGGCCACCGCACCGACACCCAACACCTGGAAGGGCAAGGTCGGCGTCGCCGAACAGCTGGGCTCCGATACTTTCCTGCACGTTCATGTCGATGGTCTCGGCCTGATGACCATCCGTACCGATGGCGACCAGACCTTCAGCCATGGCGACGACGTCTTTCTCACGCCCGACCCAGACCGCATCTACCGGTTCGATGCGGCCGGAAAGGCAATCTAGATGCTTGGTCAACCGGGAGATACGGCGGCTCCATCGCCTCCCTCCCCTCTATGGGGAAGGATTGGGGGTGGGCGTTCAGGGAGTGCAACAGTCTCAAGGCTTGCAGATTCCGCGGAACCGTCACTTCTGATCCCGCCTATGAAGCGGAACTGTTCGCCCTGCGGCCAATCCCTATGCGGGACGATTCTACCATGACCACCAAGCTCTCCGCCGCCGCCCTCCCCGACATCACCACGGCGTCAATCCCCGCCTATGACCGGAGTGCCCTTACGGCCGGCATCGTGCATTTCGGCGTCGGCAATTTCCACCGCGCCCACCAGGCGGTCTATCTCGATGATCTGTTCGCCACCGGGTCAGACCACGACTGGGCGCTGATTGGTGCCGGCGTGCGGGATGCCGACGAAGCCATGCGGCAAAAGCTGCTGGCCCAGGATTGGTTGACCACGATTGTCGAACAGGAGGCCGATTCCAGCAGCGCCCGGGTTACCGGCGCCATGATCGACTATCTGCGGCCCGGCGACAGCGCCGCCATAATCAACACCCTCGCCGATCCGGCCATTCGCATTGTCTCGCTGACCATCACCGAAGGCGGCTATTATATCGACCCGGCAAGCCAGCAGTTTGATCCCACGCATCCCGACATCGTCTTTGACGCCGCCCATATGACGGCGCCGCGCACCGCCTTTGGCCTGATCCTGGCCGGTCTGCTCGCCCGCCGCACGGCCGGCACCGTGCCCTTCACAGTGATGAGTTGCGACAATATCCCCGGCAATGGCCATGTCACCGCCAATGCCATCATCGGTCTGGCCAGCCTGGTTGATCTGGGTCTGGCTGCCTGGGTCGAGGCCAATGTCGCCTTTCCCAATGGTATGGTGGACCGCATCACCCCGGCCACCTCCGCGCGCGAGATCGCCTTACTGGCCAAAGAATTCGCCATCGAGGACAATTGGCCGGTGTTCTGCGAGCGATTCAAGCAATGGGTGCTCGAAGACAACTTCCCGGCCGGTCGCCCGGCGCTGGAAAAGGTCGGTGTGCAGTTCGTCACCGATGTCGCCCCCTATGAACACATGAAGATCCGCATCCTCAACGGCGGCCATGCCACCATCGCCTATCCGGCGGCACTGCTTGATATCCATTTCGTGCATGATGCGATGGCAGATCCAATGGTAGGTGACTTCCTCGCCAAGGTGGAGCGTGACGAGATCATCCCCGTGGTGCCCCCCGTGCCCGGCACCAATCTCGATGACTATTTCGCCCTCTGCACTCGCCGCTTCGCCAATCCCAAGATCGGCGACACCATCCGCCGCCTGGCCCTGGATGGCTCCAACCGGCAGCCCAAGTTCATCATTCCGTCGGCCCTGGATCGGGTAAACAACAGCCAATCCGCAAAAGGGCTTGCGCTGGTTTCAGCGCTCTGGTGCCGCTATTGCTATGGCACCACCGAGAGCGGCGCCATCATTGCCCCCAACGACCCCAGTTGGGACCGGCTGACCGTCCAGGCCAGACTGGCCAAATCCGACCCAACGGCCTGGCTGGCCATGACCGACATCTATGGCGATCTGGCCAAAAGCCCCAGTTTTATCAAGGATTTCACCCATGCGCTGACGACGCTCTGGTCGATCGGCACCAGGGCCACCCTGGAGCGCTATCTGGCCAATGGGCTTTGACATGCCCGGATCGGCATCCCGCCGGAGAACCGAGTGCGCCCAACCTGCGCCTCCCTCCATCGTGCGGGGAGGGACTGGGCGTGGTGTCCTGGCTCGCCGATCATGACTATCGACCTCGTCGTTTTTGATTGCGATGGCGTGCTAGTAGATAGCGAGCCACTGGCCATGCGGATCTTGGTAAAAGCCATTGCCAATCAAGGCATTACCATTTCCCCTGCGGACGCCTATCGCGACTTTCTCGGTCGCTCACTGGCCTCAATCTCGGCCAGCCTGCACGACAATCACGGCGCACCGCTGGGTCCCGCCGCCCTGCAGGCGATGCGCACTGACCTCTACGCCCTTTATCGCCAAGAGTTGCGGGCCAGCCCCGGTCTGCCGGCCATTCTCGATCAGCTCAAAATGCCTCTTTGTGTGGCCTCATCCTCCACCCCCGAACGCATCCATCTCAGCCTTGAACTGACCGGCCTGCTGGCCCGGTTCGCGCCACACATCTACTCAGCCAGCATGGTCGCAAACGGCAAGCCGGCGCCCGACCTGTTCCTGCACGCCGCCAGCGCCATGCAGGTCGCGCCCCAGAAATGCCTGGTCATCGAAGACAGCCCCGCCGGCATCATCGCCGCCAAACGCGCCGGCATGCGGGTGTTTGCCTATGTCGGGGGCAGTCACGCGCTGCCCAGCGGCTTGCGCCCGGCCCTTGAAGCGCTCGCCCCGGATCGTGTTTTCGATGATATGCACACCCTGCCCGATCTAGTAAGGTCACTGCGGCAGAAATAAAGGGTGCGCTGGGTTTGACGACTGACCTCCTGGTGGCAGTGGATGTGGGCACCGGTAGTGCCCGGGCAGGCGTGCTGACCGCGGAGGGCGGGCTCCTCGCGCGGGCCGAGCACGCCATCGTCATGAATCGCACCGATGCCAACCATGCCGAGCATGACAGCGGCCAGATTTGGCGCGCCGTCTGCGCCGCCGTGCGGGAGGCCATAACCAGGGCTGGCGCTGAACCCGGCCACGTCGTCGGCCTCAGCTTTGACGCCACCTGCTCACTCGTCGTCCGCGATAGACAAGGGCATCCGGTCACCGTCTCGACCAATGGCGATGACCGCTGGGACACTATCGTCTGGCTCGATCATCGGGCACTGGCAGAGGCAGACGAATGCACATCCACCGGCCACAAGGTACTCACCTATGCGGGCGGCGTCATGTCACCCGAAATGGAAGTGCCCAAGCTGATGTGGCTCAAGCGCCATATGCCCAAGTCATGGGGCCGCGCCGGGATGATGTTCGACCTGGCCGACTTCCTGTCCTGGAAAGCGACCGGCTCGCAAGCCCGCAGCCAGTCTACTCTCACCTGCAAATGGACCTACCTCGCCCACGCCGAATCCGGCTGGCAACCGGACTTCCTGGCCAAGGTAGGTCTCTCCGATATGCTGGACAAGGCAGCACTGCCGGACCAGGCCAGTCCGGTCGGCACCGATCTTGGCCCGCTGACTGCAGCTGCTGCTGCCGATCTGGGCCTGACCACCGCCTGTCGCGTTGGCGCCGGCCTCATCGATGCCCATGCCGGGGCGCTGGGTGTGCTGGGCGCCTTCACCCACGATGTCGGTACCATCGACCGCCATCTGGCGCTGATCGCCGGCACCTCAAGCTGCGTCATGGCCCTCTCCGCCGAGGACCGCCCCACGACAGGCGTCTGGGGGCCCTATTTCGGGGCCGTCCTGCCCGGTGTCTGGCTCAATGAGGGTGGCCAGTCGGCCACCGGCGCGCTGCTCGACCACATTATTCGCTGGCACGGGGCGGGCGGCGAACCCACGCCCGAGATGCACCATACCATCGCCCAGCGCATCATAGCGCTCCGGCAGCGCGAAGGTCTCGGCCTAGCCGATCGTCTGCATGTCCTGCCCGATTTTCACGGCAATCGCTCGCCGCTGGGCGATCCTTTCGCCCTGGGCGTCATCTCCGGCCTGACCCTCGACAGCGACTTCGACTCGCTGTGCCGCCTCTACTGGCGCACCGCAATATCCATCGCCCTGGGCGTACGCCACATCCTGGAGACGCTCAACACGCGTGGCTATGCCATCGACACGTTGCACGTCACCGGCGGGCACACCAAGAACGCTGTGCTGATGGAGCTTTATGCTGACGCCACCGGTTGCACCGTCGTGCAATCCGCCGCCAAGGATGCCACCCTGCTCGGCATGGGCATGGTCGCGGCCACCGCCGCCGGGCTCTATCCCACGCTTGATGCTGCTTGTGCCGCCATGCAGCAGGGCGGCCGCTCCAGGCCCCCCGACCCGGCCGCCCGCCCGCAATTTGATAAGGATTACCGGATTTTCCTCACCATGCTCGCCCAGCGCCAGACCATCGACGCCATGGTCTGATCGGCAATTTTCGATCTCACGCACCGGCGCAATTGCGATCACGGAACCAAATCTGATCTTCGTCCGTTCTTTGATCAGGCGCAACATTGCGCGGCATGATGACCGGACCCGGTCTGCTTATCGGCCATAGCGGAGGCAGTTATGACAAATATCGATTTCAAAGCGCTCGAGCAGACAACGGCCTGGACCGAAGGCTATGATGGTCAGACCCATTACAGTAATGTGCTCAAGGCGCTGGCCCCGGCTTTTGTCATTCTTGCCACAGCCGCTGGGTTGATGCTCGCCATGCTCTAGAGCGCCCCTATTATCCATTACCAACGGAGAACGACCATGGGCTTGGGTACAATTCTCGTCATCATTCTGATACTGCTGCTGATTGGCGCACTGCCAAATTGGGGCTACTCACGTGGCTTCGGCTACTTCCCCTCCGGTATTCTTGGCGTCGTGCTGGTGGTTGTTCTCATTCTGGTACTGATGGGGCGCATCTAGCGCCCCATACCGGAAACGGCGCACCCGGCTTCCGGGTCCACAAGAGTGGAGCGCGCCCGGCGGTCGCGGTTGCCCCCCGTCGTCCGCCTTGAATGCACTCCGTTGCGCCTCTGGCGTTCGGGGTGCATTTCTTGATCTCTGCCGCGCCGGGGAACTGCCGCGCCATTGCCGCGTTACATCTAGACATTAAAAGGAGCATCTCATGGCAACCACATCCGATCTTGCGCCTGGTCGCGCCACCAAGACCCCCAACCGGGCCCGCGCCGCCGCCAGCAAGCCGCGCGAAGATCAGCTTGAAGACCAGATCACGCAGCTACAGACCGACTTGAAGGCCATTGCGGCCACGCTGGCGAAACTGAGCAGCGAAAAGGTCAACGAAGCGACCGACACTGCCAAGGGCGAACTTCGTCATATGCAGCGTCAGGGTCAGCATGTCATTGACGATGTTCAGGAGCAGGCAGGGGAAATCGAGCAGCAGCTCAAGGACACCATCCGCGAAAAGCCATTGACCGCCGTGGCGAGCGCCATCGGTATTGGCTACATTCTGGCTTTGCTGTCGCGGCGCTGATTACCATGAACTTCATGGTGCCACTGGCAAGCCTGCTGGGTCTTGAGGTCGACCATATCACGGACCGCATCAAGCATGCGGTGGTGGTCAACGCCTTCATCATCGTCTTCGGCTTGATGGGGGCTGGTTTTCTGATCGCTGCCGGCTTTATGGCGCTGGCCCAGATCGTCGGCGGCATTTACGCCGCGCTGATCTTCGCCGGCACATTTCTGCTGCTGGCGCTGGCGGTCTATGCCGGCATGCGTATTGGTGAGGGCCGTCGCAAGCGTGAAATCGTGGAAAAGCGGCGCTCCAGCGAAACCAACGCCTTGTTGACGACGGCGGCACTATCCGCCCTACCCATGGTGCTACGCTCGCCGCTGCTGCGCACTATCGGCCTGCCGGTGGCTGCAGTGGCTGCTTTTTTGCTGATTCGAAGCAGTAGCGAAAACGACCCGGATTGAGAAATGCTGGGTCCGCCGTCAGGCGGGCTCAGTGGGTAGCGGCAGCCACACATCAGCCGCTACGCCTTCGGGCCGGAATTGCAGCGTCACTTCGCTGTCGATAACCTTGCTCAGCCCGCGCTCAATCAATCGCGCGCCCAGACCATATTCCTGTTCAGGCGCAACCTGGGGTCCCCCCCGTTCCCGCCATTGCAGCGTCAGCCCGCGCACCGGGTACTCCTTGAGCGTCCAGTTGATGCTGACCACGCCCTCGTCGCTCGACCACGCCCCGTAGCGATGCGCATTCGTCGTCAGTTCATGCAGGATCAACCCCAGCCCAAGCGCATGATCGGCGGGCAGCATGATGTCGTCCCCCTTCACTTCAGCGCGGTCGGGCCTGTCCCGGAAACCTGGACCAAACTGGGCGGCAATGACTTCATCCAGGTGGACGCCGGACCAATCCCGATCGGCCAGAAGTACATGCGCCTCAGAAATCGTCCGCAAACGGCCTGAAAACGCCTCGATAAAGGCTTTTGGATCTGGGTTTTGTCGTATCGTCTGCCGCGCCACGGACTGGATCATGGCCAGGGTATTCTTGACGCGATGATTGAGCTCGCGCAGCAAGAGCCGCGTCTGCTCGGCCGATTGCTTGCTCTCGCTGATGTCGATGCTCGCGCCCATCATGATCAATGGCCGACCTTCAGTATCCCGCTGATACACGCGCCCGCGCATCGTCAGCCACCGGCCTGTGCTCGCCACCCGGGCCTCGGCATTGTAGTCTACCCCATTGCTCAGGCTGGCATCTATCCCCGCCTGTACCGCAGCACGGTCGCCCACATGGGTTGCTTCGTGCACCTGGTCGATGTGAATCGGACCAGCTTCGGGCAGGTTGTACATTCGTCGGAAGGTTTCGTTGCAGGCGACTTCACCCGTTCGAATATCCCACACCCAGCTACCCACCTTGCCGGCCTCGAGCGTCAGCGCATGGCGCCATTCTTCGCGCAACAGGGCTGCCGCCGTCCGGGCACGCACCCTTGCTTCATCCTTGAGCGCAAACAGCGCAGCGGTCACCGCCGCCAGATCAACCAATTGCGTCATCATTTCGGGATCAACGCTGTCGCGCGGCGTCGCGCTGAGCACGCAGAGCGCGCCAATTTTTTGCCCCGCAACGATGATCGGTGCGCCAGCATAAAACCGCAGGAATGGCCACGCTGTGACCGGCGAAGTGTCTTCGAATCGATCATCCTGACGCGCATCGAGAACCACCAGGGTCTCGTCCTCAGGCATGCCAAGCGTCTGCGCGCAGAATGCCATTTCCGTGTCGGTGTCAATCATTTCGGCCAAGCCGAAGCACGCCCGGAGCCACTGACGATCCTGACCCACCACACTGATCAGTGCGAACTCGGTTTGGAAGATATGGGCAACAGCGCGCGCTAGCCGGTCGAAATCGACGTCCGCTTCGCCTTCCTGCCCCACAAACGCCGAAACTGCTGCAAGGCGCTTCGGGTCAGTCACAACCGTCTGGACCTGCTCGGGTAAATTGGCTCCTATTGCTACCACGTCGCGTCCTGCTTACCCAAAGCGCCCAACCAACGGTCGAAACCATCGGACAATTGACGGGAACGTCGCTCACGTCCCATTAGTTCCCAAAAGATCATGCCGCTGCCGCCTTATCTTGCTTGGGCAAGATCACCCGCAGCGCGCCTGGCCGGATCGCCAACTCCACGGAGGGTTCAAGCTTGACCAGTTCACCGTCAATCACGGCCTGTGCGCTGCGTTTGCGCTTGGGAAACCGCAACGTAACCGCGGTTACTTCCGTCTCCGACACCATTTCGTTCGATCGCCACGTACCCAGCAGGATACCGGTCGCCAGCGCGACCAGTTCTGACGGCGACACCGGGGCAGCGACATAAACACCCAGCACCCCCGCATCGAGCCGATCGGCATGGGGAATATGACCGTCACCCACCCGATTATTGGAGATGGCGACGCCCGATACCCGTCGCCTCTCGATCCCTTTGGCGGTGTGCAATTCCACTTCAAAGACCGGCGGCCTAATCACGGCGGCGGCAATCGCGCGCAGGCTGGCGAAAATCTTGCCCACGCGGCTGCTATAGGTCATGCCTTCGCGTATCCGCACCAGCCGGGCATGTATCCCAACGCCAAACTGATGCACGAATAGACGGCCATTGGCCGTCGCCACGTCAACCTCGCCCAGTTTCCCTCCAGCCAGGGCCTCCAGCGCTTCGTTCAGATCAAGGGGCACCTTGAGTGCCCGGGCAAACAGATTCATCGTCCCTGCGGGGAGCACCGCCAGCGGCATTCCCGTTTCGTAAGCGATTCCGGCGGCGGTCGAAATCGTCCCGTCGCCGCCACCAGCCAGAACAGCGCCTACCCCAGTGCGGGTTGCGGCCTGCCGCAATGCCGCTTCAACCTCATCACCCGGCACAATTTTGCATTCAACGGTATGGGCATGTCCCTCGAATGCGGCCTGCACCTGCGCACAGAGTTCATCCAGATCCATGGTCCGCAACGTCCCACCATCGCGATTCAACACCGCTACAACGTGCATGCGACAACTCCGTCAGCCGGATTCAATTTGGTGCCTGCTGCTGTTCAATTCCCGGCAGCGGCACAACCACTTTCAGGCCGCCCTCCAGGCGCCGCTCATACGCCGGCACGCCACCGAACTGATAGGCCAACTGCTTGATGATCACCGAGCCCAGGCCGCCCTCGCCCGGCTGGCTGCTCTCCTCGATCCCCACACCATCATCGATAACCGACAGTGTTGGTACGCCAGTTGCGTCCCGCTTGAGCCAAACCAGAATGCGCCCTGCCCGCCCTGCAGGGAAGGCATGTTTGAGCGCATTGGTCACCAATTCGCCGACCAATATGCCAATCGTCGTCGCATCTCGCGCACTGATCAAAATCGGCTCGAACTCACCCACCAAGGATACCCCGTCTGCATCGCACAGGGTAGTCGCCATATCTTGCAGGACCGCCTCAAGAAACTCGTCCGCTCTGGCGGTTTCGAGATCATCACCCAAACGCAGCCGACGATGGCCCGATGCAATGGCGTGAACCCGGGACCGCGCGGCCTCCAGCGCTTGCTTGACCTCATCAGATTCGCTGCGGAGCAGCTGCAGGCCCAGCAGCGACGACACCGTCGCCAGCGAATTGCCAATCCGATGGCTGGTATCCTGCAACAGAGCCTCAACCCGCTGTCGTTCGCGCTCGGCGTGTTCGCGCGCCTCTTCGACAGCCTGGGTACGCTCGCGCACATGAGCTTCCAGAGCTTCGTTCTCGCTCTGTAGCAACCGGCGATTTTGCGCCAGCATCCGCACATCGCGCTGGGCCCGCGTGAACAGCACAAAGGCCAGCGCAACCGCTCCGGCCAAAGCCACCACGATGGCCCCAACCAGCCAGAGTCGTGCCAGATCTATACTCTGGTTACGCTCGTGCAGTTTCTGGCTTTCGTCGCCGATGAATTGCTCAAGCGCCAGACGCATCGGTGTCATCGGCCCCGCACTGGCGCTGCTCAGCAGCAAGGCGCGCGCCTCGGGCATACGCTGCGCCATCGCCAGATCCATGGTGCGCTTCAACTCGATCATGCGTTGGTCAATATCGTCCAAGATCGCCGCCAACCGGGCGGACTGCTCCGGATCGTGCTTGGTCAACGAAGTCAGCGACTTTGCCCGCGTGCTGATAGCCGCCGTGGATCGGCGATAAACCTCGAGATAGTGTTGTTCCCCCGTCAGCACATAGCCCAGCTCGCTGCTCTCTGCGTCAATGAGCGACAGCGTCAGCTCGCGCGCATGGTTGCGCACTTCATGGGTGCGCGTCACATCATCGATCTGCCGGTCTATACCCTGAACCAGCACCAGCGCGGCAATCACTGCCAACACCACCAAAGTCAGCGACACCAGCAACGCCAACCGCTGCATCATACGCGGCAGCTGCCCCGGATCGTCCGCAAGAGTTTTCATGCCGGGCGCGGATTCTGGCGGCATGCTCATATCAGTGGCCGCCGCCCTGCGGGCAGCCCTTCCCAAGCGGCCAGCTTCATCAACCCGTCTACATCGATCACGTCACACGCGCGATCCAGCCAGCGGATCAGCCCGCAATCGGCCAGCTTGCGCAGCGTTTTGTTGGTATGAACCACCGACAAGCCAAGCGTATCCGCCACATGCTGCTGGGTGATGGGGATCAGCAGGCTACGCTCGGATACCAGACCAACCGAGGTTGCCCGCTGGTGCAGGAACGCCAGCAGATAGGCAGCGCGTTCCATCGCTGTCCGCCGCCCCAGGCTCAGCAGATGGTCGTCAAGCATGAGCTCTTCACGCGATGCCAGCCAGGTAATATCAAATGCCAGACCGGCGTGATTTCGAAACAGCTCCGGGAGTCGGTCACGCTGAAATACGCACAGTACCAAACTGGACAGCGCTTCTACCGAGTGCTCCATCACGTCCATTATGGAGCCCTGCAGCCCCACCAGGTCTCCCGGCAAGATATAATTGAGAATCTGCCGCCGCCCGTCCGCCAACAATTTGTAGCGAAACGCCCAGCCGGACAGCAAAGTATACAGGTGCGAACTATGCGCGCCCTCATGCACTATGGTCGCGCCAGGTTCGGCAACCAGTTCACCAGTTTTGAACGTCGACACAAAGCGCAGTTCTGCCGCTTCAAACGGCCTGAAGCCGGGCATGGCGCGCAATGGGCACTGTTCACAGGGCACGCGGCGCCCGGGGGCGGGAAGAACGACACTCACGCGACACCGGGATCTTGAAGAAGACGCATTAGAGAGCAAACGGACCGACCGGCAAAGCGTTCCTCGACATGTCAAATTTAAATGACACTGTCATCGATCGCGCCCATTGAACTGGTTTTGGCGGTGGATTTGGCATGCTCAACGGACATACGGTCCTCATCGTCGAGGCAGAGTTTCTAATCGCCCTCGACATTCAGACCATGCTCGAATCTCTGTCAGCCGGTGCACTGCTCTTTGCCCGCTCGCCGCATGAGGCTCACGCCTGCAGTCAGCAATGGCCCGCCATTGACCTGGCCATTGTCGAGCTGGCCGACGATTATCACACCACCACTGACCTGTTGCGCGGCCTGCACGAAGCGGGCGCAGCCCTCATTGTGACTACCGCCGACAGCACGATGCAGCAGGGGCATCCCGATTTCCCGGACGCCCCTGTTATTGTCAAACCGATGCTTGAAGAAGATTTCCGCCGCGCCATCGGCGCAGCTGTCGATCAACGCAACTAGAATGAATGGTTGTGGGTAGTAACCTGGGATGAGACAGCATCCGGACCATACTCGGATTCACCGACAATCTGCAGGATGTCCTGCAGTCGCGTGCGAGCGCGGCTGACCCGGCTTTTCATCGTGCCGACCGCGCAGTCGCAGATGTCGGCGGCCTCTTCATAAGAAAAGCCCGAGGCCCCAATCAGAATCACAGCTTCGCGTTGATCATCTGGCAACTGATCCAGCGCTTTTTTGAAATCCTGCATATCCATTGAGCCATACTGGGGTGGGTGCACCGAGAGCCGTTCGGTGAATACGCCATCCGTGTCCTGCACCTCGCGCCCCCGCTTGCGCATCTGGCTGTAGAACTCGTTGCGCAGAATGGTGAACAACCACGCCTTGATATTGGTGCCCATCTCGAAGCTGGTTTGCTTGGCCCAGGCTTTCATCACGGTGTCCTGCACCAGATCGTCGGCCTTGTCGTGCTTTCCGGTCAGCGAGACCGCAAATGCGCGCAGGCTTGGCAGTGTGGCAAGCATCTCGCGCTTGAAAGACGTCGGTTCGGCGGTCATGCCGTTACTCTCCGTCTCGGGGTGTGCTTGTCGCTTTTTGCTGCTGCTCGGCGCTATCAAGCTTTTCCAGCAGGTCGAGCAACTGGTCGGGAACGCCTTCGTCCTGCACGGCCCCATAAAGCGCACGCAAACGCGACCCGATATCGGTGTTTGGACCGAGCCCGTCATCTGCCCCCGCCGTCTGCGTCCGCATCCGTTGCTGGCTCAAAAGTTTGTCCTTTTTCATGCGTATCGAAACCATCAGTGTTATTTGGTAGCCTAATGCGCCACGATTAAAAAAGTTCCGCAAGCGCCGGAACTATTCATCAACGGCTCCGTTATGCAAATTCGTGTGTCTACAACGAGCTTACACGAGCCTTAAGCGTCACTGGGAGTTCATTTAATGACTTTGTCCACGCGGATCGCGCCGCATTTACCCTATCTTCGGCGGTTTTCCCGGGCGGTAACCGGATCACAAACCTCAGGTGATGCGTATGTCGCCGCCACGCTTGAGGCGTTGATTGCCGATATTTCGCTGTTTCCGGTCGCCAGCAATGACCGTATCGCGCTCTACAAGCTGTTCTCCGCATTGTTCTCTACATCGTCCGTACCGGTGCCCGAGCCGGTGTCCAGCTATGCTTGGGAACAACGCGCTGCCAGCAACCTTGCCAATTTGTCCCCGCGTCCGCGGCAGGCTTTCCTGCTGGTCGCCGTTGAAGGTTTCAGCCATCCCCAGGCCGCCGAGATTCTGGGCGTTAGCGATCAGGAATTCGCCGGGCTAATCGACGAAGCTTCAATGGAGATTTCTCGCCAGGTGGCGACCGAAATCATGATCATCGAAGATGAACCCCTTATCGCCATGGATATCGAGCAGCTGGTTGAAAGCCTCGGCCACAAGGTGGTCTGCGTGGCCCGCACCCACAAGGAAGCGGTCGCCCTGTTCGCCAAGAACCAGCCCCGCATGATCCTTGCCGATATCCAGCTCGCCGACGGCAGCTCGGGCATTGATGCGGTCAACGACATCCTCAACACCCATTCGGTACCGGTAATTTTCATTACCGCATTCCCCGAGCGGCTGCTGACTGGCGAGCGCCCAGAGCCGACCTTCCTCGTCACCAAGCCTTTCAACCCCGATATGGTCAAGGCCCTGATCAGTCAGGCCCTGTTCTTCGACGAGGGTTCACGCGCCGCAGCGTGAGTTTGCTAGGACCATAATTGACGCAAAAGGACCGGTTCGCCGGTCCTTTTTTTAAACTCGGGCCTTCTGCCTAGGGCGCAGGGAACGGGCTTTCGATCCGCCCGGTGGCCGCGTAGACCAGCAGGCCGATCCATTCGCGCATCGCCACGCCGGTAGTGGTCAGATTGAGCACCGGGTTGACCAGGTCAAACCCGATGCTCTCGGCACCCGTGCTGCGATAGTCCACCGGCCAGGCGATAACGGTCATTCCCGCCGCGCGGAACAATCCCACAGCGCGTGGCATGTGAAATGCGGATGTCACCAGTACAGTGACGCCCGATCCCGGTCCGAGGAGGGCCGCGGTCAGTTGGGCGTTCTCCACCGTATTGCGCGACTGGTCCTCCAGCAGCACCCGATCCGGCGCTATGCCCATCGCAACAAAAAACCGCTCGGCGGTGACAGCCTCTGCCTCGATGTCACCCCCCAGCGCGCCAGAGCCACCGCTCAATACGATCCTGGATTGAGGGTAGAGCTGGGCCAGACGCAATGTCTCTACCAGCCGGTCGCCGGCCTCGTTGAGTTCGGCCACGGCACGTGCCGCACTCACCCGTCCCACAGTTGCACCACCCAGCATCACGATATTTGTTACCCTCTGCGGCATGGCTGCGGGCCGAACAAAGCGATCTTCCAGCGGTGCGATCAGCAGAAAGCCCAGCGAGGTAAACGCGCTGAGCCCCAGCACCATCAAACCGGCACTGCCCAGCATCAGCCCAAATCGCCTGCGCCCCCATGTCACCAGCAGACCGCCCAGCAGCACGAGGCCGAAACTCAAGCTGATCGGCTGCACCATCAGCCAGAACAGCTTTGACACCACAAAGAACATCGCCCGGCCCTCCCGCCATCCCGTCTCAGCCGATACAGCATGCCGTACCGCCTAGCCATGGCGATTTCCGCTTGCTATCTCCTCTGCTTCTGCTTTTGTTGCAGGCGGTCAAGGTTGCCAGCCTCAGAAAAAGGCAACCACCAGTCGAGTAGACGCCTGTTCGCGCAGGCCATTGGGTGAGCATGGCGCAAGCTGCGGCCGCAAATGCGGAGAAATTGCCGGTCGTGGCCATTCGCGATCTGCACAAGTCCTTCGGTGCACTCGAAGTGCTCAAGGGCATTTCCTTTGTCGCCTGTGAGGGCGAAGTAGTTTCGCTCATCGGTTCGTCCGGCTCGGGCAAATCCACCCTGTTACGCTGCATCAACATGCTCGAAGTTCCCGATAGTGGCTCGGTCAGCATTGATGGCGAAGAAATCAAGCTGAGCGGCGATGCGCCCCATCGCCAGATTGCTGACGAGCGCCAAATCCGCCGCATCCGCTCGGAACTGGGCATGGTGTTTCAGAGCTTCAACCTGTGGGCGCATCTGACTATCCTCCAAAATGTCATGGAAGCGCCACTGATCGTGCAGAAGCGCGACCGCAGCGAGGTCGAGGCAGAGGCGCGTGCCATGCTCGACAAGGTCGGTATCGGTGAAAAGGCCGATGCCTATCCCGCCCAGTTATCGGGCGGCCAGCAGCAACGCGCTGCCATTGCCCGCGCCTTGTGCATTAATCCGCGCGTCATGCTGTTTGATGAGCCAACATCAGCGCTCGATCCCGAACTTGAAGTGGAAGTACTTCGGGTCATCAAGGTGCTGGCCGATGAAGGGCGAACCATGGTGCTGGTCACCCACGACATGGAATTTGCCCGCTCGGTCTCCGATCGGGTAATCTTTCTGCATCAGGGCGCCATCGAAGAGGAGGGCACACCTGATCAGGTCTTTGACGCGACACAGTCAGCGCGCCTAAAACAATTCCTCAATGCCGCCAAACACGACTAGGCGACAGGGTCCGCTCAATGGACGCCTGCAAAAAGCAACACGCAACGGAGAAACCCATGAAAAAGCTCATTCTTGCCGCCGCCGCGCTCATTGTGCTCGGCACCACAGCCCAGGCCCAGGAGACGGTGCGCATCGCCACAGAAGGCGCCTACGCTCCGTGGAACTTCCTCGATGACAGCGGCAAGCCCGCCGGCTACGAGATTGATCTGGCCAACGCGATCTGTGCGCAAGCCGCCCTTACCTGCGAAATCATCACCAATGACTGGGATTCCATCATCCCCAACCTGCTCGCCGGCAACTACGACGTGATCATGGCCGGCATGTCGATTACCGATGAGCGCCGCCAGACCATCAATTTCACCCAGGAATATTTCCCCGCGGATCCATCCCGCTATGTGGCCCTCGCCGGCACCGAAATCGACTTTGATAATCTCTCGGGCGTGCGCATCGGCGCGCAGAGTGGCACCATCCAGGCGACTTACGCCCAGGACAATCTGGCAGCAGACAATACAGTCATCGTCTTCAACACTGCCGACCAGGCTGTCGCCGATCTGGCCGCCAGCAATCTCGACGTCATCTTCGCCGATGGAGCCTATGTCGACCCCATCGTCGCTGCTTCCAACGGCACGATCGAGTATATCGGTCCCGAAATCATGATCGGCGATGGCATGGCTGCCGGCCTGCGCAAAGACGAAGCCGCACTTGAGGCCACGCTGAATGATGCCATCACCGCCCTCAAGGCCGATGGCACAATGGACAAGCTGATCGCTCAGTGGTTTGACGGTCGCGGCCCCTATTACGCTCAGTAAGCCCCGACCATTCCGCCCTTGATCCCTCCCCTTGGGAATGGATCAAGGGCGGGGTTTTCGTCACAGGGATGGAGGCCGGTAACAGCCCCACCCATCGCTCCCCATCAGGGGAGCGAGCGCATTCGGGATAACCCAATGATCTTGCCTATCTGGACCAGCCCATGAGCGACAATCTCGCCTTCTGGCTGAGCTATCTGACCAATGGCAAGCACCTGACCTGGTATGCCAGCTTCCAGTTCACCATTTTTGCGGCGCTCGCCGGCGGCATGCTGGCAGTGATATTCGGTCTTGCCGGCGCTACGTTGAAGAACTCTCGCTTCTTTGCGCTGCGGCTGATCGGCTCGACCTATTCCTCTATTGTGCGAGGCGTCCCGGACGTACTGTTCTTCTTGTTCTTTCCGCTGGCCTTCGAACAGGCTGTCGAATGGTTCATGGCCAGCCAGGTCTGCACCCCAGAAACCCTCGCCGCTCAATCCGCCACCTGGCCGCCCTGCAAGGAGGCCAACTGGTTTCTCGGCACGCCCGAATATCTGATCCTGGCCTCGGTCTCGCTCGGTCTGGTCTATGGCGCCTTCGCCACCAATGTGATCCACGGCGCGATGCGCTCGGTGCCCCAGGGCCAGCTTGAAGCCGCACGCGCCTATGGCATGTCGGCCACGCAGGTGCTGTGGCGCGTCCATATTCGCCAGATGTGGGTCTACGCCCTGCCTGGCCTCTCCAATGTCTGGATGCTGATCGTCAAGGCGACCTCGCTGCTGTCGCTGCTGCAGATCGCCGATATCGTGCTTTGGGCCGATCGCCTGGGCGCCCCCAATTATCTGTCCGCGGTCGGCCTGGTCCATGACGACTGGCGCTGGCGCTACTACCTGGTGCTCTTCGTTTTTTATATCCTGGTGACCTTCGCCTCCGAAAAGGCGTTTGGCGCGCTGATGAATCGCGCCGGTCGGGGCATTCTGAGCGAGGCGCGCTCATGACCTGGTTCATTGAGGAACTCGCCCTGTTCGCGCCGGCGATCGTGTTCAACATCTACTTTGCCGTGGCCTCGATCCCGCTTGGCTTCGTGGCGGCAGTGTTTCTGGCGCTCGGCAAGGACTCTGCCAATCCGCTGATCTCGCGCCTTAGTCGCGGTTTCATCTACGCCTTTCGCGGCTCACCGCTGTTCATCCAGTTCTTCATGATCTATTCGCTGACCCTCTCCTTCAATATCAGCTTGTGGAAGCCATTGGGCCTGTCCTGGTTCGTGCTGCATCCCCTGTTCATCGGTCCGCTGGTGCTGACACTGAACACGGCCGCCTATACTGCCGAAATCTTCTATGGTGCCCTGCGCGCCGTGCCACGCGGCGAAGTCGAGGCCGCCCGCGCCTATGGCATGAGCCGGCGCCAGCAGTTCCGCCAGGTAGTCTGGCCCAATCTGATCCGTCTGGCCTGGCCGGCCTATACCAATGAAGTGGTATTCCTGTTCCACGCCACCGCAATTGTCTATTTCGCGCTGCCGGTGATCGGCCTGCAGAAGGACGTCATGATCACCGCCAAGGAATTGTTCGAACGCGACTACAACGCCTTTCTGCACTTCTCGGTAGCGGCGCTGTACTTCCTTGCCGTATCGCTGGTGATCTTCTTCCTGTTCGGGCTGGTCTATAAACGGCTGATGCGGCACATGCCGGCCGCGCCGCGCATGCGGTTTATGCCCAAATGGATCAGATAGGCTCACCATGAAAATCATCGCCGATTTATGCATCGTCCCGATGGGCGTAGGCCCATCGGTCTCGGCCTATGTGCGCGAAATCCGCACCATCATCGAGGCCTCGGGCCTGGTGCATGTCATGCATGCCAACGGCACCAATATCGAGGGCGAAATGGCCGCAGTCACCACATTGGTCGAGACCTGTTGCGCCCGCCTGACCGAGCTGGGCGTCGAACGGGTATTCTGCACCATGGTGTTTTCCACCCGCACCGACAAACCCCAATCCATGGCCGACAAACTCGCCAGCCTCGACCAGTAGCATTCCACAATGTCCATTGGACGGCACCAGATGACGCTGGCCATTAGCACGTCCGCACCTCGGCCACGCTCAATTGCTACAAAGTCGACACTGCCAACGCGTCCGCGCATGGTCGCCTGCCAAACCAGGCGCCAGCATTGCCAAGCTGATCCTGCGGATTCGGGCATCTGCGCGCAGCCTACCCGGCGATTGCCGCCAACTGCCTCTCGGCTTCTGCCTTGACCACCCCTGCCCGCCCCGGCACGCGGGTCAGCAGATAATGCAGCATCTCGGCGGGGTCCAGCGGCCGGGCAAAGTAGTAACCCTGCAATTGGTGGCAGGCGAGCTCGGTCAGGAACATTGCCTGTGCCCGCGTCTCGACGCCTTCGGCGGTGATCTTGAGCTGGAGCGTGCGACCCAGCGCGGCGATGGCTTTGAGGATGTCGCGCGCCACGTCATCCTCGCCTGAGGCGTGAACAAATGAGCGGTCGATCTTGATCTTGTCGAACGGAAATTTCAGCAGATGGCTCAAGCTGGAATAGCCGGTGCCAAAATCATCCATGGCAATGATGACGCCCAGCGCGCGCAGCTCGCCCAGCTTGCGCACCACCTCGTCGGGGTCTTCCAGCAACAGACCTTCGGTGATTTCGATCTCTAGCCGGCCCGGTGCCAGGCCGGACTGGTTCAGCGCCTTCTGCACCACCTGCGCAACATCGGAACGCCGGAAGTGCTTGGCCGACAAATTCACCGCAACGTTTAAATGTTCAGGCCAGTCGACGGCCGTCAGGCAGGCCTGCTGGATGGTCCAGTCCCCAATATCAACAATCAGATTGGAGTGCTCGGCAACCGGGATGAACTCGGCCGGCGGCACGGGGCCCCGGCTCGGATGGTTCCAGCGGATCAGCGCCTCGAACCCGACCGGCTGCTCATCCTCAGCCGACACCATGGGCTGGTAGTACAGCACCAGTTCGCCCTTGGTTATGGCATCACGCAGCTCTACCTCGATCATCCGGCGCTCGCGCGCCGCATTGTCCATCTCGCTTTCAAAGAACCGGTAGACGCAGCGTCCATCGTCCTTGGCGCGGTATAGCGCCAGATCGGCGTGACGCAAGATTTGATCAGGCCGCGTGCCGTTCACCGGCGCCATGGCGACGCCGATGCTCATGCCGATATTCACCTCGTCGCCATCAAGAAGATAGGGTCGCCGGACCTCTTCGATGAGCTGGTCGGCCAGCCGGGCAACGCTGTCGGCATCGCCGCTATTGGGCAGTATGATGGCAAACTCATCGCCCCCCAACCGGGCTGCCAGACCTGGCTCCTGCACCAGGCCGGCAATCCGCTTGGCCACCTGCGCCAGCAGACGGTCACCAGCCAAATGCCCCCAGCTGTCATTGACCGACTTGAACCGATCCAGATCCAGGACCATCACCGAGAACGGCGCACCATAGCGTTCCAGTCGCCCCACGCAGCTATTGAGCTGTTCGGTGAACTTGTTGCGGTTCAACAGACCCGTCATCACATCGTAATGGGCCAGCGTCGTCATACGGCGCTCTGCCAGCTTGCGCCCGGTGACGTCCGAACCGGTTCCGATATAACCCACAAAGGCGCCGAACTCATCGCGCGCTGGGGTGCCCGTCAGGCTCCACCAGCAGTCTGTCCCTGCTGCCGTCACACGCAGCTCGATATCCTGAAATGTCTCCTGCGCGGCGATATCGCGTATCAACTGGCCCATGAGCGGGTCGTCGGGCGGCGTGATACCCTGCATGAAGTACACGAAATCCGCGCCAACCAACTCTTGCTCGGCCACACTGGTTGCCGCGGTGAAGCCGCTCGACATGCGGTTGATCGCGCCCTGGGCATCAAAGCCCCAGATCCAGTCTGAAGTGCTTTGCTCGAATTCGCCCAGCAGGAGCCCGATAATCTCGCGCTTCTCGCGCAACTGCCCCTCTGAGGCTCGATGCGCAACAAAGGCCGCCGCGTGGTCGAACGTGATCCGCGCCATGATGGCGGTGAACGCCATCAGCAACACCGCCTGCACCCACAGGTCAGGCGAGGAGCCGATCCCCAACGCCGTCCCCAGCACGCCGACAAGCAGCGGGATGGTGAACGCCGCCAGCGCCTGTGGGTAATTCACCAACGCCATCATCGAGATACAGAGCAGCCCGCCGGCCACGATCGTGGCGGCGCCGCGCACCGTGCTGTTCATATCAACCGGCAACAAATTGAACACCACACCCCACAGCGTGCCCAGCATCAACGCATACAGCACCGTGCGCGCAGGTGATGTGCCTGCCTGCTGACGGCTTTCCAACGCGGCGAACTTCCGGGCCAGAAACACGGCGTGCGCCTGCAGCAGGTTAATCATGCCAATGATAGCGGCCAGCAACCAGAACCCGGAAGCGCCCCAGCTCAGAAGCAAGAACACCGCTGACACCACGACCGTGCCACCCAGCATGGCAGGCATCATCACGCCCACTGATTCCAATTGCTGGCGCAGCAATTTCTGCCGCACAGCCAATGGCAGGACGTCCGCGCCAATGGCGCGATCAACGAACCCATTGACCAGGGAAATCAGGCCCGTCTTGCCGGTGACACTCATGCCGCGAGCTTGAACGAAAGCCCTTAATTTTACGTGAGTTTGGCGACCCGCATGCCATTCATTCGTGTCACAATGGCACATCTACAGTCCCAGTTTCTGGCAGGCCCAGATCCCACAAAAAACAACTCACGTTAAGCCGCCATTCAAGCCGCCTCACTAGGTTCGGCCGCGTGGGACCCCGGCGAATCGCGTGTGGAGAGCGTCAATGAGTGTACAATTTAAACCCGTTCCTGAAGCTGCTCTGACCGGAAGCCTGAGGGATTTTCGCTCGCCGCAGGGCACCGATCTGATGCAGCGGGTGACCGGCTTTTATAAGTGGCAGGACCTGCGCCGCGATCATGATCTGTGGCCCTACGCGCGCTCCACCGCATCGGCGCCGCAGGCACGCTGTAACGCCCTGAGTGACGCCGGCGACAGCTTCGCGGGTATCAACTTCGCCAGCCAGGACTATCTGAGCCTTTCATCGCACACTGCCATCAAGCAGGCCGCGATCGAGGCCATTGGCGAATATGGCGTGCACAGCGCCGGATCCGCGGCGCTGTTGGGCAACACCACCAACTCGCTCCTGCTCGAGCAGGGTCTTTCGGCGTTTCTGGGTGGTCGTGAGATCGTGCTCTATCCCACCGGCTGGCAGGCCGGCTATGGCTCGGTCCAGGGCTTCGTACGCAGCGATGACCACGTCGTCCTCGACATTCTCGCCCATTCCTGTCTGCAGGAAGGTGCCAAGGCCGCCACGCGCAACATTCACTATCACGGCCACCTCAACCTCGACGCGCTGACCCGCAAGCTGGAACGCATCCGCGCCGCTGATACCGAGAACGGTATTCTGGTGGTGACCGAAAGCCTGTTCTCAATGCACTCCGATACGCCCGACCTGGCTGCCATGCGCGCCCTGTGCGATCGGTTCAATGCCACCCTGCTGGTCGATTGCGCCCATGATCTGGGCTCTGTGGGCGATGATGGCCTTGGCCATCTTGGCCTGCAGAACGCGATGGATAGCGCCGACATCATCATCGGCAGCTTCTCCAAGACTTTCGCCTCCAATGGCGGCTTCATCGCCGTCAAGACCAGGGCTGCGGCCGAATATCTCAAGTATTACAGCGCCACCCACACTTTCTCCAATGCCCTGTCCCCCGTGCAGGCTGCCACGGTGCTGACCGCCCTCAAGATCGTGCGCTCTGAGGAAGGTCGCGTCCTGCGCCGCAAATTGATGGACAATATCCTTTACCTGCGCGCCGAATTGTCCCGCGCCGGCCTGGAGGTGCTCGGCGATCCATCGCCCATCGTGCCCGTCAGCCTGGGCCTGGAGGGTGTTGGGCGCTTCGCTTCGCGCCATCTGATGGCCCGAGGCGGTATTGCCAATCTGGTGGAATACCCGGCGGTTCCCCAAGGCGGCGCCAGGTTCCGCTTCCAGGTTATGGCATCGCACAGCCGGCAGGACATCGAGGAGGTCGTCACCATCCTGGCCAGCGCCATGCGCGACGCCGATCTTGAATATCGCCTGGGCCACGAAGGCGGGAAAGCCATTGCGCTTCCCGGCGCCCAGGACGCAAGCGTCTAGTTCTGATCCGTCGCCGCCATGGGTGTCTTGGTGCCCATGACTGCCGCTATCTTGCCCAGCAGGCGCGGCAGATCCACAGGTTTGGTATCGAAGTCGATGCAGCCAGCAGCCAGTGCCTTGACGCGATCGGATTCAAACGCGCTGGCGGTCAGGGCGATGATTGGCACGGCTGCGGTCGCCGGATCGGCCCGGATGCATCGCGTTGCTTCATAGCCGTCCATCTCGCCCAGCCCGATATCCATCAGGATCACATCGGGCATCAGCAATTTGGCGGCGGTAATGCCGCTTGGGCCATCCTCGGCAAAGCGAATGGCGAAGCCTCGCCGCTCCAGCCGGCGTCCCAGCACATCACGATTGATCGGGTTATCCTCGATAATTAGGATCAGAGCCATTCACCATCCATTCTAAACTGCGGCGTCTTTGGTGCGCCCGCGTGTTGCCTTGAGCGCGGCCAGAGTTGCCTTCACCTTTGCCGCGTCCAACGGCTTCATCACAATGCCATCTGCCCCCGCGGCGAGCGCCTTACCACGTTCCGCCAGAATGGAAATCATGATCACGGGGATGTCAGCCGTCGCCGGATCGGCTTTAAGCGCCGCCAGCACGTCCCAACCATCGAACCCGGGCATCAGAATGTCGAGGAAAATCGCAGCCGGCTTGACGGTTCGTGCGAGTTGCAGTGCCGACTGTGGCGCGTCCGAACAGATCGGCGTGTAATTCTCGCGGACGAACAGCCGCTCGGCTAAATCCAGAAAATTGGGGTCGTCATCAATCACCAGAATCCGTTGGCGCTTGTCGTGCTCCAGAGGCTCGCTCGACCCGGCCTTGCCAGCAGAACTCTGCTGATCATCCTCGGCCTCGTCAAGAAACTCTCTCTCCGCGGGCGTGAGCTTCTCCTCCATTGGGTTACTCTGCGGCGCCGCCGCAGCTGGCTCAACCCGCACCGGCAGACGAATGGTAAAGCGGCTCCCCCGACCCACTTCGCTCTCAATCTCAATTTCACCGCCCATCAGCCGGCACAGATTCTGACTCAGCGACAGTCCAAGCCCGGTGCCGCCATAGACCGCAGCAATCTTGGCATTTGCCTGGCTAAAATTTGAAAACAGCATCGACTGCTGCTCCCGGGAAATGCCGATACCAGTGTCGAGTACGGCGATTTCAATCCAGCTCCCATCGCGCCTGGTCGCCAGGGTGATGGTCCCATTATGGGTAAATTTGGCGGCATTCGACAGCAGGTTGAACACCGCCTGACGCAATTTGGTTGCATCGGCACGGATCACCCCGAGATCGTCACCGCGCTCGATGACGAAGCTGTTGCTGTTCTTGGCGGCCATCGAGCGGCCGGTGGATGCAACTTCGTCGATCAAATCGTGCAGATCCACATTCTCGATGTGCAGGGCCATCTTGCCCGCCTCAATCTTGGAGATATCGAGAATGTCGTTGACCATGGCCAGCAGATGTTTGCCGGCGGCGCTGATCTTTTGCAGATCGGCGATCTGCTCGCCACGCCCGTCCAGTTCGGCGTCCTCCAGCAGGAGTTCGGCATAACCCAGTACGGCATTGAGCGGCGTGCGCAGCTCGTGACTCATCTTGGCCAGAAAGTCGGACTTGGCATTATTGGCCCGCTCGGCCTCGTCCTTGGCGCTGGTCAGGGCCTTCAACGTATATTGGTGCCGGCCAATTTCCTTGATCAGCTCGGACTGGCTGTCTACCACGCTTGAGTAGTAGGCCGCCATCATGAACACATAGATATTGGCCCCCAGCGCCGACAGCACGCCGGCCACCACCATGTTTTCGATCGCAATGTGCTCGGGGAAATCGCCATAAACGTGCACCCCGTACAACCCCCCCAGACCCAGCGTGATCTGGGCCAGTACGAACACTCGGGCGGTCCAGCTCGAGCCCATATACATGAACGCCAAAAGCGGCGTCAGCACGAACCACACCAGGAATGGTGAGCTGGCACCGCCGTAATTATAGGTACCCCACAAGATGCAGAAGGACAGGTTTGTCACCGAGGCCATTGCCAGCAGCGTATAGGCGCGCGGAAATAGCTTCACCAGCGCCAGAAATGGCCAGAAACCATAGATGGATGCCGCCAGAATAAGCACATGCGGCCAGGGGTCAGGATCGGCAAACCACAGAAACAGCGGAATCGGTGTCGCGATGAACGGCCCGAAAATGTGGCTGATAATGAACATCTGCACGCGCTTGCGCGTGTGCAGGTCCTTTGCCAGATGCGGAGCGATGAACCAGTCCACCACTCTAGCGAAAGCCATCGTAATTTTCACTTTGCGCCTCACGCCGGTACTCGCCGCAGAGTGGGCACAACACTTTTAGAAGTCGTAAACTATTGCACCGCGGTACACTAAGCCCACAACCTTTGGCCGTGCACCAGCCCTATAGCTGCACAAGTTGATGCTCAAGGGCTGTCATCACACCGCGCAGTTCGGCCAGGCCTTTCATTCGGCCAATTGTCGGATAGCCCGGCTGCGACCGCCGTCCCAGATCATCCAGAATATCCTGGCCATGATCGGGCCGCATGGGGATAGAGTGATCCTTGCGGCCGGCCGCCTTGCGCTTGCGTTCTTCACGCAGCACCGCAGCGATCAGCGCCACCATATCGGTGTCACCCGCCAGATGCTCGGCTTCGTAGAACGATCCCACAATGGCGTCATTGTCGCGCTTGACGTTGCGCAGGTGCAGGAAGTGCACCTTGTCGCCGAGCCGTTCCATCATGCCGGGCAGGTCGTTGTCCGGACGCGCGCCAAGCGAACCAGAACACAGTGTCACCCCGTTGGCCGGGCTATCGACTGCATCGAGGATATAGGTGTAGTCGGCCTCGGTTGACATCACCCGCGGCAACCCCAGCAAGGCGAATGGCGGATCATCGGGGTGACAGCAAAAGCGCAGGCCCAGATCCTCCGCCAGTGGAATGATCGCCTCAAGGAAATCGACAAAATTCGCCTGCAACCGCTCGCGACTGATGCCGGCATATTCGGACAGATGTGCTCGCACATCATCCAGCGACATGGATTCGGTGGAACCGGGCAACCCCATGGTCACATTGCGTGCCAGCTGCTTCTTGCCGGCATCGTCCAGCGCCGCCGCGCGGCGACCGGCCTCATTTGCAATCGCATTGGTGTAATCGGCGCCGGCGCCGTTTCGCTGCAGAATATGGATATCGAATGCCGCAAAATCATGGATATCAAACCGCATGCATGAGCCGCCATTGGGCACGCTCCACTGCAGATCAGTGCGAGTCCAATCCAGGACCGGCATGAAATTGTAGCAGATCACCTCAATGCCGCTATCGGCCAGGTTGCGCATCGAAAGCTTGTAGTTCTCGATATGACCGCGCCAGTCATTGTTCTGTTTCTTGATGTCTTCCGACACCGGCAGGCTTTCTACTACGTCCCAGCTCAGTCCCGAGGCCATACCATCCCTGCGGGTGGCGATTTCTTCATGCCGTTTGGCGATCTCTTCGGTCGTCCACACCACGCCATTGGGCACGTGATGCAGGGCGCTGACCACGCCCTGAGCGCCCACCTGTGTGATATCGTCAATGCTGCACAGGTCTTTGGGCCCGAACCACCGCCACGTCTGTCGCAAGATAGTGCTCCATATTCTTGTATGGTAGTGCCATGCCACAACCGGGTGCGGCTGAGAAGGTCTATTTGTTGGCGGGTTCAGCCAGGGCCACGACGGGCAGGCATTGGCGCACCATGGGCACGCCCGATTTCATCGCAAATCCTTGTCATAGACAAAGCGCGGCATTTCCCATTTCCAGACAATGGCCATCACCCGCAGGGAAAAACCGATGGTCATTGCCCCGATGATCACCAGGTCAAGCGGCCAGCCCAGCATCAGGCCGCCGAAATATACAATCCCGGTCAGCGCCGACACCGTCGCGTACAGCTCCCCGCTGAACACGAGCGGGATGTCGTTGCACAGCACGTCGCGCAAGATGCCGCCGACAATCCCCGTCAGCATGCCCGCCATGATCACGATCACCGGGTGCTGTCCCATCTCCATGGCCACATTGCAGCCGATGATCGTAAACACCACCAGGCCCAGCGCATCGAGCAGCAGGAATGGCCAGCGCAGCTTGTGCACCGCGCGCGCGATGACAATGGTGAGCAGCGCCGCCCCGCAGGCCAGCACGAGCAGCCAAGGATTGCTCACCCAGACCAGCGGATAGTGGCCCAGGATGATGTCGCGCGCCGAGCCGCCCCCCAACGCCGTCACACAGGCAAGCATGCAGACCCCGAACCAGTCCATCTGCCGCCGCCCGGCCGCCAGAGCCGCCGTCATCGCTTCAGCGGTGATGGCAATATAAAAAATGGTGATGAGCATCTGGTCCTGCCGTCATAATCGGGTTTGTGCACGCTAAGCTATAGCGCACCATGCCCGTGTCCAAGCCGGAGCTCATCATGCGCCAACCCAGCAGCGTCAAGGGTCTTGAATATCTCGGTCGCGTCCGCCTGTCGTCCAACTTCTTCCTGCGTGACTTTCTCTATTCCGAGATAGCGACCATCCACGCCATACCCAATATTCCTGACGACCCCGAGCTCGCTATCGCGGCTGGCACCGCCTTGTGTCAGAACCTGCTTGAGCCGCTGCAGGCTCGCTTCGGCCGCATTGCCATTCGCTCCGCCTACCGTTCGTCGGCGGTCAACCATTTTGGCAATATCAACAAGCTCAATTGCAGTCGTAACCAAGCCAATTATGCCGGCCATATCTGGGACCGCCGCGACGCTGATGGTCATATGGGGGCCACCGCCTGCATCGTGATCAATCGCTTCGTGCCCTATTACGAGCGCACCGGCGACTGGGAGGCCATGGCCTGGTGGGTGCATGATCATCTGCCCTATGGCGAGATGGAATTCTTCCCCAAGCTGGCCGCTTTTAATCTGACCTGGTCAGAAGGACCCAGGCGCCGGATCTCGAGCTACATCCCGCCCCGCCGCGGCCTGCTGACCGACCCCGGCATGGCCAACTGGTCTGGCAGACATGACAGCGCCTATGCCGCCATGCTGGGCGAACTGGGCACATAGACCCGGCTCATCGGTCCTGCGCCCTCCCTCCCCCTTGTGGGGAGGGTGGCCCCGAAGGGGTCGGGTGGGGGTTTGCCTCCGAGAATTCCGAGCGCGTACTCCCCCACTCTTGATCCCTCCCCACAAGGGGGAGGGAAACGCAGGAGCCGAAACGTCAGCTACAGAAAATCCGCCCGCAGCGGCGTAAACACATCGATCAGCCGGCCCTTTTCCAGCGCCAGCACGCCGTGCACCAGCCCCGAGGGCACGATGAAGCTGCCACCGGTCCCCACCGTCTCGGTCACCCCGTCAATGGTCACCTCGAAGCTGCCTTCGGCGACATAGCTGACCTGGACATGCGGATGGCTGTGCAGCGCGCCAACGGCGCCCTTGTCGAAGCCGAATTCCACCTGCATCAGCTCGGGCGTGTGGATCAGCACTCGCCGCGTATTGCCCGGCGCCAGTTCGATGGTCTCGCCTTCGTCCGCCTGCGCGAACAGTTTCTGCTCAGTCATGATTCACCTCGCCAGCCAGCCGCCATCCACAGGGATGACGGCGCCATGCATATAGTTGGATGCACGCGACAGCAGGAACACCGCCGTGTCGCCAATGTCTGATGGAACACCCCAGCGTCCCACCGGAATACGGCCCAGAATAGCGGCCGACCGGTCCGGATCGGCCCGCAGTGCCTCGGTATTGTTGGTCTCGATATAGCCTGGCGCGATCGAATTTACGTTGATGCCCTTGGCCGCCCACTCATTGGCCAGCAACCGGGTAATCCCCAACACACCGCTCTTTGCTGCGGTATAGCTGGCCACCCTGACGCCGCCCTGGAAACTCAGCACCGAGGCGATGTTGACGATCTGCGCGCCACGGCCAGCGGCCAGCGACTTCCTGCCCAGCGCCTGACAAAGGAAGAACATCGATTTCAGATTGACGTCCATCACCTCGTCCCAATCGGCCTCAGTGAAATCCACCGCGTCGGCACGCCTGATGATCCCGGCATTGTTGACCAGCCCGTCAATCGGTCCTTGTTCGGCCCAGGCCGCATCAAACATCGCCTGCGCTGCCGCGGTCGAACCCAGATCGGCCTTGACCGCGACAAACGCCGCCCCCGCATCCGCCAACAGGTCCGCCGTCTCATCCATGCCCGAGCGTCCGACGCCGATCACCTTGCCACCGGCCCGCCCGACACTCAGCGCGATGCCTTGCCCGATGCCCGTATTGGCACCGGTGACCATCACGGTCTTGCCCATAAGGCTAAATGCAGAAAGGTCGATCACAGCAGTTCATCCATCCCGATCTTTTCAACGTCGGTATAGTCGACATTGTCGCCCGCCATTGCCCAGATGAAAGTATAGGAGCCCGTGCCAGCACCCGCATGGATCGACCAGGGTGGGGAAATGATCGCCTGCTCATTGCGCACGATCAGATGGCGCGTTTCATCCGGCTCACCCATCAGGTGCACGACGATTGCTGCGGGATCGAGTTCGAAATACAGATAGGCCTCCATGCGCCGATCATGGATGTGGGCGGGCATGGTGTTCCACACCGAACCCGGCGCAAAGCTGGTCAGCCCCACCACGAGCTGGCAGGTCCTGACGCTGTCGGCGTTCACGAACTGGAAGATTGAGCGTTCATTGGCCGCTTCCTTGCTGCCCAGATCGAGGCGCTTGGCATCAGCCTGACGGATCAATTTGGTGGGATGCTGCATATGGGCTGGCGCACTGAGCAGATAGAATTTTGCCGGCGTGGCGGCATCGGCCGAAGCAAAGCGCACATCCTTGTTGCCCATGCCGACATAGAGCATGTCCTTAGTGCCAACGGCATGGACAACACCATCCACCTCAATGGTGCCTGCCCCCCCGATATTGGCGGCAATCAACTCGCGACGATCGAGGAAGTTCTCGGTGCCGGTCGGCTTGATCGCCGCCAGCTCGAGCGCGCTGGCGCCCGGCATCGCACCGCCAACGGCCATCCGGTCATAATGGGTATAGGTCCAGTTCACCCCACCCAGGGTGAACAACTCCTCGATCAGGAAGTGCTCACGCAACTCCTCGGTATTCATGGCGCTCGCGCTCACCGGATCAATGGCAAAACGGATATCGAAATCGGTGCTCATGGTCTGTCCTGTGTCCTGTCTATTGATCGCGTAGCCGCTGGCGATAGCGCTCCTGGCTAAGCCAGAGATGCTGGCGCATCGCCTCGCGCGCGCCCTCCGCGTCCTGCGCCGCGATGGCCTGGAGAATGGCGAGGTGCTCTCGCTGCAGTCCCTGCTGGTATTCCAGCGTCAAGGAGCTTTCTGTACGCCAGGGCGAGACCACATCACATGGAATAGTCCGGCTGCCCAGACCATCGAGCACCTCGATGTAGAATGGATTGTTGGTTGCTGCAGCGATGGCGCGATGGAACGCGAAATCGGATTTGCCGGTGGGTGCTCCCTGCGTGAGCAGGCGCTCGAACTCGTTCCACGCCTCCTGGATCGCGGCCTCCTGGCTGGCACTACGCCGTAAAGCGGCCAGGGCAGCAGCCTCGATCTCAATGCCCATGCGCACTTCGAGCACATTGAGCGCCACCGAAATCTTGTTCGAGCGCTCCGCCCCAATGGCGGCAAACGCACTGGCAGCATTGGTCATCACGAAGACGCCGGCACCCTGCCGCGACTGCACCAGGCCATCAGCGGACAGTGCGGCGATGGCCTCACGCACCACGGTGCGGCTGACCCCGAAGATCGCGGTCATCTGGTTCTCGGTGGGCAGTTTGCCGCCCGCCTCGTACTCGCCTTCACTGATCCGTTTGCGCAGCGCTCCGATCACCAGATCAGCCAGTTTGGGCCTTCTGGCGGGCGCAAGCCTCTCGTCATTCACACTCATCAGTTCCCCCGGAACAGCGCCGGCAGCCACAGCGACAGGGCAGGAATATAGGTAACAAGGCCCAGCACCGCGACGCCGGCGCCATAGAACGGCCAGATCGAGCGCATCGCTTCCCAGATCGATATCTTTCCCACGGCAGCGGCAACAAACTGCACGGGCCCCAGGGGTGGCGTATTGAGCCCAATCCCCAGATTGAGGATCATGATCACCCCAAAATGCACGGGATCGACGCCGAACGAACTTACCACCGGCAGGAAGATCGGCGTGGTAATGATGATGAGCGGTCCCATATCCATGAACGTGCCCAGCACCAGCAGAAGCACATTGACCAGCAACAGGATGACCAGTGGATCGTCCGAAATATTGGTCATGAAATCAATCATGATGGTGGCGATCTTGAGATAGGCCATCAGCCAGCCGAACGCGGCCGCCGCACCGATAATGAACAGCACCATGGCAGTCGTCTTGACGGCGTTCAGCGTCGAGTGGACAAACTCATTCCAGCTCATCGTGCGGTACACGAGCAGCGTCACCAGCAGCGCATATAGCACCGCGATACAGGAGCTTTCGGTCGCGGTAAAAATTCCCGACCGCACACCGCCAAAGATGATGGCAATCAGCATCAGGCCGGGAATGGCAATCACCAGATAGTGCCCGACCATTCCGAAGCCCGGAAACGGTTCGGTCGGATAGCCCCGCCTGCGCGCCACCACATAGGCCGTCAGCATCAGTGCGCCGGCCAGCAACAAGCCAGGAATGACACCAGCGGTAAACAGGTCGGCAATCGAGATATTGCCGCCGCCAGAGATCGAATAGATGATCATGTTATGGCTTGGCGGCATCAACAGGGCGATCAACGCCGCCATGGACGTCACATTTACTGCATAGTCGGCGCCATAGCCGCGTTCCTTCATCTGCGGCACCATAATGCCACCAATGGCAGCAGCCTCCGCCACGGCAGACCCGGATATACCGCCGAACAGCGTCGACGCCAGAATATTGACCTGACCCAGGCCTCCCCGCACATGCCCGATCAACGACCCGGCAAAGGTGATGATCCGCGAGGCAATGCCACCGCGCATCATCAGGTCACCGGCATAGATGAAGAAGGGAATGGCCATCAGCGTAAACATCGACACGCCGGAATTCAGCCGCTGAAATACCACGACCGGCGGCAAGCCCAGATAGACCACGGTCGCAAAGCTCGCGATGCCCAGGCAGAAGCCGATCGGTGTTCCGATGATCATCAGCCCGATGAACACACCAAAGAGAATGAGAAATTCCATCGTTCTGTCAGACCTCGGTGATTTCGTTCGGGTTGACGTCATCAACCGGCTCGCCTGCCAGGCGAAGCGCCATGCGCTCAATGATGAAAAGGCAAATCAGCGCGCCCGACACGATAATCGGGAAATAGGTGAATGAGGTGGGCAGCCCGATCACGGGAATTGTCGTCGACCAGAACCGGATCGCCAGTTCCGAACCGTAGAACACCATGCCGCCCGCAAAAATAAAGATGAAGACGTCGCTGATGCCACGCAGCCACGGCAATGAACCATTGGGCAACACATAAAGCAGTACGTCGAAGCCCATGTGGAACTTCTCGCGCACGCCCACGGCTGCCCCAAGGAAGATAAACCAGCTCATGACCATGATGCCGCCGCCTTCGGTCCAGGCGGGGGATGAGTTGATCACAAAGCGCATGAAGACCTGATAGGCAACAATACTGGTCATGGCCACCAAACCAAATCCGGCCAGCCATAGGGCGAGGGTGGATAGGCGTCCAAGCACGCGGCTCACCGACAGCAGCCAGACTCTCAAGATAGCCTCCCGGGTAAACGCGGCCACCACGCCGCCTTGTTCAACAATCAGGCCGGCACCGAAATGCCGGCCTGAGACTGTGACTACTTGGTCGCCTGGATACGGGCGACCAGGTCCTGCAGCGCAGGATCGGTGACATATTTTTCATAAACCGGGGCCATGGCTTCGATAAACGGAGCCTTGTCCACTTCGTTGATAACCGCGCCGGCGGCTTCAACCTTGGCCTTGGAAACGAGTTCCTGTGCAACCCAGAGCTCACGCTGCCTGGCCACGGATTCCTTGGCGGCTGCCTGAACGGCCGCCTGGTCCTCGGCCGACAGGCGATCCCAGACGATCTTGGACATTACCAACACTTCGGGCACCATCAGGTGTTCATCGAGCGAATAGAACTTGGCAACTTCGAAGTGGCCCGCAGTGTCGTAGCTTGGGTAGTTGTTCTCAGCACCGTCGATAACGCCGGTCTGAATGCCCGAATACACTTCGCCATACGGCATTGGCGTGGCATTGCCGCCCAGCGCCTTGACCATGTCGACAAAAACGTCCGACCCCATCACGCGCAGTTTCATGCCATCAAGGTCAGCAAGCGAGTTGATTGGCTTGCCACTATTGTAGAACGAGCGGGCGCCACCGTCGTAATAGGCCAGTGCCTTCAGATCCACAGCATCAAATGCCGCAAGGATTTCGTCACCGATCGGGCCGTCAAGCACGGCATGGAAGTGATCGACCGAGCGAAAGATATAGGGCAGCTGTGTCACGGTGGCCGCTGGCACCTGAGTGCCGAATGCGCCAATCGAGATACGGTTGAGATCAATCACGCCGAACTGGGTCTGTTCGATTGTGTCTTTTTCTTCGCCCAGCTGAGCCGAGTGGAACACCTCAACCGTGTAACGGCCACCGGTCTTTTCACTCAGCAGTTCGCCGAAATACTTGACCGCCTCAACGGTCGGATAGCCATCGGGATGCGTGTCCGATGAGCGCAGCGCCGTCTGGGCACTGGCTGTTGAAACCATCAGGGTTGCAGCGACGAGTGCCGTCGCTGCCAGTTTAGGCAGATGAAACATAGATGTCCTCCCAAATGTCTGATGACACCAGTCGGGCACATCCTCCGAGCCCGTCGCAACCGATGCCGTTCATTGCAGCACAGGGTTGCCCCCGCCACTCAAGCCCGATGCATTTCCTGAACCCTGCCCCGACCTTGGTCTGTAAACTGGTATGGAAGAACCGCAGGATAGTCAACATACAATAATGTTCATGTTGTATGATGAATTTCAGACACCCATGGCCCGCCTCAACGCCTATCACCAAACAGTAGCGCCGCCAGGGATGACCCGGGCGGCGCTGCCACATTCTCAAAACTGTCGAACACTGATTAGATGTGGATCGCACCGTCACCGAGGGAAAGAGCCGCTTCACGCACCGCTTCCGACAGGGTCGGGTGGGCATGGATTGAGCGGGCCAGATCTTCGGCGGCACCAGAGAATTCCATCAGAACTACCAGTTCGTGGATCATCTCGCCGGCATTCTTGCCGACGATATGGGCGCCCAGCACCCGGTCCGTGTCGACATCGGCCAGGATCTTGACGAAGCCCTGCGTCGCCAGCATTGCCTTGGCCCGTCCATTGGCACTGAACGGGAATTTGCCGATCTTGTACTCAATGCCATCGGCTTTGAGTTCATCCTCAGTCTTGCCCACGCTGGCAACTTCGGGGCTGGTATAGACCACCGACGGAATGGCCCCGTAATTCACGTGTCCGGCCTGCCCGTTCAGGATTTCGGCCACGGCAATGCCTTCATCCTCGGCCTTGTGCGCCAGCATCGGGCCAGCAATCACATCGCCAATCGCATAGATGCCGTCGACCGAGGTCTTGTACTGGCCATCCACCCGTACCCGGCCACGCTCGTCCAGCGCCACGCCCACAATGTCGAGGCCTAAGCCTTCAGTGTAGGGTTTACGGCCAATGGCCACCAGCACCACATCGGCATCGAGCAACTCGACCGCGCCACCCTTCGCCGGCTCCACACTCACCTTGAGCGAACCATCGTCCTGCTTGTCGACGCCAGCCACCTTGCTCGAAAGCTTGAACTCCATGCCCTGCTTTTGCAGCATGCGCTGGAACTGCCGCGCCACTTCGCTGTCCATGCCAGGCAGGATGCGGTCCAGATACTCAACCACCGTCACCTGGCTGCCCAGGCGCGCCCAGACGGACCCCAGTTCGAGACCGATCACGCCCGCGCCAACCACGACCAGCTTGCCCGGCACCTTTTCCAGGTTCAGCGCGCCGGTAGAGGTTACGATCTTCTTCTCGTCGATCTCGATCCCCGGCAAATTGGCCGAAACCGACCCCGAAGCGATCACGATATTCTTGCTGTCGATCTCGATCATCGCGCCATTCTGCGGCGTCACATGCACCTTGCCTGGCGCTGCGATGGTGCCAATACCCTGGAACGTGGTGATCTTGTTCTTCTTGAACAGGTAATCCACCCCACCAACATTGGCGGCAACCGTCTCGGTCTTGTGGGTCATCATCTGCTTGAGGTTCAGCACTGGCGCGGGAATATCAATCCCCAGCGCCTTGAAGCCATGCCCGGCCTCCTCGAACAGCTCTGAAGCGTGCAGCAGCGCCTTGGACGGGATGCAGCCGATGTTCAGGCAGGTGCCGCCATGGGTGGCCCATTTCTCCACCACGGCAACCTTCATGCCAAGCTGCGACGCGCGGATCGCTGCGACATAGCCGCCCGGACCCGAGCCGATAATGGTGAGGTCAAAAACGTCTGCCATTGGAAGCCCCGAAACTGTTTAGTGTTGCTGCGCCAGTGCGACACGCACGGCCAGCAAGATGAAGGTAATGCCGGTGACCCGATTAAACCACCTGCCAAAGCGGAAAAAACCTTGTCGTACCGACGCTGTCGTAAAGAAAACCGAGACCAATGCGAACCAGGCAAAAAGCATCATGCTCATGCAGGCCACATAGAACACTTTGATATCACCGCCGGTATGCACCGAGACCAGACTGGTAAATAGCGCCAGAAAGAACAACACGGCCTTGGGATTGAGCAGATTGGTCAAAAAACCCAGCGCAAACGCCGCAAAATCGCCGCGTCGCGCGCCAGCCAGTTCGCCCTCGATCGGCGGTTTGGGCGGCGGACTGCGCAGCGCCGCAATGGCCAGATAGACCAGATAGGCCGCGCCCAGCCATTTCAGCACGTTGAACAGCAGCAGCGACTGGCTCACAATCAGCCCGACGCCCAGCAGCGTGTAGCTGCCATGCACCAGAATCGAAACGGCCAGTCCGGCGGAGGTGAACAACGCAGCCCGTCGATCATGGGCAATCGACTGCCGCAGCACCACGGCAAAATCGGCGCCGGGGATCACCGCATTGATGCCGAAGGCTAGCATCAAGCCAAGAAATTCGAGCCAGGGGAAATCCATCGGGCACCAATTGCTGCGTCAAGTCCGTCCAAGCGGGCATCTCTGTTTAGCCAGTTCTGCCCCGTTCGCAAACCGCCAATATGCGCGCGACTACTGGGCGGCTATTGCCTGCGCCTGTTTCAGCGGCCCGGGCAGGCTCTCGTCGATATCGAGAGCGCCGCTGTTCACCTGCTCGACAAACGCCTGGCAGAAACTGTCTTTGTCTTTTGCCTGATTGTAGGCGCTCATGATCTGTGTGCCGCCATAGGTCTCGGCCGCGACAACTTCCTCGGGTGTGCCGCCCCCCAGCCGCTCGGCAACCCGATTGGCCAGCTCCAAAAAGCCGATATTGCGCAGGTACCAGTTGTCGTTGGCCGTCTGGTAGGCACTGTCGAGCCCGGTGGTTTCATAGCAATGTGTCGTCATGGCCGACACGATCGCCTTGGTCCCGTGAAAAGCCATCAGTTCGCCGACCAGTTCAAGGTCAGTCGCAGCCCGGGCATGGGCGGGGGCCAGAGCGGCAAGGCAGATGACGGCGGAACAGATCAGGGGACGCAACAGACGCTCAACTCCAGAAAACCGCGCTAGCAATGAGCTGTCATGTGCTGCACTCACGTTAACAGAATGTTAGCATCGAGCGTCACCGACATCACGAAAGCGCCAACAAAAAGGGGCCCGCCACAGCGGACCCCCATCAGTGCAATTTCAATGCGGCGATCTAAAGATCAAGCACCAGGCGTTCCGGTGATTCCAGGCTTTCCTTGACCCGCACCAGGAAGGTCACGGCTTCCTTGCCGTCAACGATCCGATGGTCATAGCTCAGCGCAAGATACATCATCGGCCGGATAACGATTTCGCCACCAACAACCACTGGCCGTTCCTGGATCTTGTGCATGCCCAGAATACCCGACTGCGGGGCATTGAGAATTGGCGTGCTCATCAGCGAGCCATAAACCCCACCATTGGAAATGGTGAACGTGCCGCCCTGCATATCGGCCATCGACAACTGACCATCGCGTGCCTTCTTGCCCAGGCCGTTGATGGATTTTTCGATGTCGGCAATGCTCATCTGATCGGCGCCGCGCACCACGGGGACAACAAGGCCCTTCTCGGTGCCAACAGCCACGCCGATATTGGCGTACTGCTTGTAGATCAGATCGTCGCCATCAATCTCGGCATTGACCGCCGGGATCTCCTTGAGCGCGTGCACCACAGCCTTGGTGAAAAAGCCCATGAAGCCAAGCTTGACGCCATGCTTCTTCTCGAACAGTTCCTTGTACTGGGTGCGCAGGTTCATCACCGGCGCCATGTCCACCTCGTTAAAGGTGGTCAGCATGGCTGCTGTGTTCTGGGCATCCTTGAGACGACGCGCAATGGTCAGGCGCAACCGGGACATCTTCACCCGCTCTTCGCGCGAGGCTTCGTCGGCCGAAGATGGCGCACGCGGCGCTACCGGCGCCTTGGGGGCGTCAGCGGGCTTTGCCGCCGGGGCGGCCTGGCTGGCGGCAGGGGCTGGCTTGGCGATGGCCGACAGCACATCTTCCTTGAGCACCTGGCCCTGCTTTCCCGAGCCAGCGATCGCGCCGGCCTCAAGATTGTTTTCGTTAATCAGCTTTTGCGCCGACGGCGCGGGTGCGCGATCTGTCGCCGTCACCGGCTCGGCGGCCGGCTCAGGCTTGATCTCTTCGGGACCCGCAGCATTGTTGGCAGGCGTGTCGGACTTGGCTTCCGACTTGGCATCGGGCTTGGCTTCAGCCTTGGGCGTCACCACGGCACCGGCGCCACCAATGGCGCCGAGCAGTGCGCCCACATCAACCGTTTCGCCCGGCTGAGCAGCAATGGCCTCAAGCACACCAGCGGCAGGCGACGGCACTTCGATGGTCACCTTGTCGGTTTCAAGCTCGACCAGTGGTTCATCGGCGGCGACGGTTTCGCCAACCTTTTTGTACCATTGCCCAATAGTGGCTTCGGTAACGCTTTCGCCCAGCGTCGGGACACGGATTTCTGTCGACATGTCTAGTCCTTTTATTGCGCGAAGGCTTCGTCGAGGAAGGCCTGCAACTGTGCCAGATGGGTCCGCATCAAGCCGGTGGCCGTGGAAGCGGACGCCGGACGACCGGTATAGCGCACGCGCTGACCGGTCCGGCCCATCTGATCGAACACCCATTCAACATAGGGCTGAATGAACGCCCAGGCACCCATATTCTTGGGTTCTTCCTGGCACCAGATGACCTCGGCATTCTTGAACCGGTTCAACTCGTCCAGCAACGCCTTGGCGGGGAACGGGTAAAGCTGTTCGATACGCAGCAGATAGACATCATCAATGCCGAGCTTCTCGCGCTCTTCGAGCAGATCGTAATACACCTTGCCCGTGCACAGCAGCACGCGACGGATCTTTTCATCAGCCGCCAGCTTGATCGTGGTCTTGGGCGCACCAGGGGCTTCAGCATCGTCCCATAGCAGACGATGGAACACCGAATCTGACCCCATTTCAGCCAGCCCAGAGGTTGCACGCTTGTGGCGGAGCAGGCTCTTGGGCGTCATCAGGATCAGCGGCTTGCGGAAGTCGCGGGTTACCTGACGGCGCAAGGCATGGAAATAGTTGGCCGGCGTCGTGCAGTTGGCGACCTGCATATTGTCTTCCGCACACAGTTGCAGGAAGCGTTCAGGACGCGCCGAGGAATGTTCGGGCCCCTGTCCTTCGTAGCCATGCGGCAACAGCATCACCAGCCCACTCATGCGGAACCACTTGCGCTCGCCCGACGAAATGAACTGGTCGATCACCACCTGGGCGCCGTTCACAAAGTCACCAAACTGGGCTTCCCAGATCGTCAATGCGCGGGGATCTGCCAGTGAATAACCATACTCAAAGCCCAGCACTGCTTCTTCCGAAAGCATCGAGTTGATGACCTCGTAGCGGCACTGATCGGGAGCAAGGTTGTTCAGTGGCGTATAGCTCTTATTGTCGACCAACTGATCATTGAGCACCGAATGGCGCTGGCTGAAGGTGCCGCGTTCCACGTCCTGACCGGACAGCCGAACCGGATGGCCTTGCGTCACCAGTGTGCCGAAGGCCAGCGATTCCGCAGTAGCCCAGTCAATGCCTTCGCCCGATTTGATCGCCGCCAGACGGTTGTCCATGAAGCGCTTGACCGTCTTGTGGACGTTGAAGCCTTCAGGGATGCGCGTCAGATCGGTACCAATCTTGATCAGCTGATCGATGGCAACGCCGGTTTCGCCCCGACGCGCACCATCCTGATCGGCGGGGCGGAAATCCTTCCACTGCCCATCAAGCCAGTCTGCCTTGTTCGGGCGATAGTCCTGACCGGCCTCGAACTCTTTTTCCAGCGACGCACGCCAGTCGGCCTTGAGCTTGTCAACATCAGCTACGGTCACCAGACCTTCGCCAATCAGCTTTTCAGCATAGATCTCCAGCGTCGTCTTGTGCGCCCGGATCTTGGAGTACATCAGGGGCTGGGTGAAGCTGGGTTCATCGCCTTCATTGTGGCCGAAGCGGCGATAGCAAAACATGTCGATCACGACTGGTTTGCCGAACTTCTGGCGATATTCGACCGCGACCTTGGCCGCAAACACCACAGCTTCAGGGTCATCCCCGTTCACATGCAGCACCGGCGCCTCGATCATCTTGGCGACGTCGGTCGGATAGGGCGAGGAGCGCGAATACATCGGGCTGGTGGTGAACCCGATCTGGTTGTTGATCACGAAGTGGATTGACCCACCCGTGCGATGGCCTTTCAGGCCACTCAACCCCAGACATTCGGCGATCACCCCCTGGCCGGCAAAGGCGGCATCGCCATGGATCAGCAATGGCAGCACCATGGCGCGATCTGGCCTGCTATCGGTAGGCATGTTGACCAACTTGCCTTCGGGCGCGATATGCCGATCTTGCTTGGCGCGCGACTTGCCCAGCACCACCGGGTCGACGATCTCGAGGTGGCTCGGATTGGCCGTTAGCGACAGATGCACCTTGTTGCCATCAAAGTCGCGGTCCGAGGACGCGCCCAGATGGTATTTCACGTCGCCTGAACCCTCGACGTCGTCGGGATAGAAGGCGCCGCCCTTGAATTCGTGGAACAGCGCGCGATGCGGTTTCTGCATCACCTGCGTCAGCACGTTGAGGCGACCACGGTGGGCCATGCCCAGCACGATGTCCTTGATCCCCAGTGCGCCGCCGCGCTTAATGATCTGCTCCAGCGCCGGAATCGTGGCTTCACTGCCATCCAGACCAAAACGCTTGGTGCCGGTATATTTGACGTCGATAAACTTCTCGAAGCCTTCGGCCTCGACCAGCTTGTTCAGAATGGCCTTCTTGCCCTCGGCGGTGAAGGCGATTTCCGTGTTCGGCCCTTCAATCCGTTCCTGGATCCATTGCTTGGCTTCAGGATCGGAGATGTGCATGAACTCGATGCCCAGCGTACCGCAATAGGTACGCCGCAGGATCGCCAGCATCTCTGGAATCGTCGCGTATTCCATGCCCAGATAGTGGTCGATGAAAATCTTGCGGCCGTAGTCACCCTCGGTGAAGCCATAGCTTTTCGGATCAAGCTCGGGGGCTGGCTCATCAGCCTTCATCTTGAGCGGATCAAGATCGGCATGCAGATGCCCGCGCATGCGATAGGCGCGGATCATCATGATGGCGCGAATCGAATCGCGCGTAGCCTGCAGCACGTCGGCGACGCTCGACTGGGCAACACCCAGCGCCGCGGCCTTCTTGCTGATGGCCTTTTCGGTCTTGATGGCGATGTCGCCCCAATTGCCGTCCAGCGCACTGACCAGGTCGCCATCCGCGGCGAGCGGCCAGTCCTTGCGGGTCCAACTCGGGCCGTCCGCATTTTGCTGCGCCACACCCTCGCCGTCATCCAGTTTGGAAAAGAAGCTCTGCCAGGTCTCATCAACACTGGACGGGTCGCTCTTGTACCGTGCGTACAATTGCTCGATGTAGTCGGCGTTCCCACCATAGAGGAACGAGGTCAGCAAGAACGTGTCGTTCTTTTCCTGTCGTGTCATCGCTTTATGTTGCGAGGCCCGCGCCCCGCCATCCTTCTGAACTGACCGGATAATCTCCGGCCCCGTGAGCGGTCATTGCTGATTGTGACTATTGACCACTCTTCCTTTGCAATCTGTTAACACTTACGGCGCCCCGCAAGGCGCCGCGGCTCATGATTTCAATCCGCAACAGTCACCCCAACGGGGTAACATCGTTCTATGTCCGAAACGCGGCCTACTTTCGACCAACACGACAATCTTGCCGCGTTTGCCGGCGTCCCAGATAGCCTCGCCAGCGAGGTCCCCTATGGACGTCGCTGGCGAGGCCTGACCAACCGGTGACCCCAAAAGAATCCCGCCGAGCCGCATGACTTAGCCCTTGAGCAATTCTGCCAATGTCCGGCCGATGCGCGCCGGCGACTTCGACACGCGGATGCCCGCAGCCTCCATCGCCGCAATCTTGTCTTCGGCACCGCCCTTGCCGCCCGAAATGACGGCGCCAGCGTGGCCCATGGTACGGCCTGGAGGTGCTGTCAGACCGGCAATGAAGCCAGCCATCGGCTTCTTGCGGCCACGCTTGGCTTCGTCGATCAGGAACTGGGCGGCGTCTTCTTCAGCCGAACCACCGATTTCCCCGATCATCACGATCGACTTGGTCGCGTCGTCAGCCAGGAACATTTCAAGGATATCGATGATCTCGGTGCCCTTGACCGGGTCACCGCCAATGCCGACAGCCGTGGTCTGGCCCAGGCCTTCATTGGTGGTCTGGAACACCGCTTCATAGGTCAGCGTGCCCGAACGCGACACGATGCCGACCGAGCCCTTCGAGAAGATCGAACCGGGCATGATGCCGATCTTGCACTCTTCCGGCGTCAGCACGCCCGGGCAGTTGGGGCCCAACAGCCGTGACTTGGAGTTTTCCAGACGCGCCTTGACGCGCACCATGTCGAGCACCGGAATGCCCTCGGTGATGCAGACGATCAGCGGAATTTCTGCGTCGATGGCTTCGATGATCGCAGCTGCGGCGCCGGGAGGCGGCACATAGACCACCGAGGCATTGGCGCCGGTGCGTTCCTTGCCTTCGGCAACGCTGGCATAGACGGGCAGCGATGCTGAGGCATCCAGGCCGCTGGTCCAGGTTTCACCGGCCTTTTTGGGGTTCACGCCGCCCACCATTTGGGTGCCGTAATAGGCCAGGGCCTGCTCGGTGTGGAAGGTACCGGTCTTGCCGGTGAGGCCCTGAACGAGAACCTTGGTGTCTTTATTGACGAGAATGGACATGGGTTTGGTCTCTCTTACAGGGCTTAGGCAGCGGACTTGACGGCGGCAACAATCTTCTGCGCCGCATCATCAAGGTCATCGGCCGAAATCACGTTCAGGCCCGATTGATCCAGGATCGCCTTGCCTTCCTTGACGCGGGTGCCTTCCAGGCGAACAACCAGCGGCACTTCGAGGCCCACTTCCTTGACCGCAGCGATCACGCCTTCGGCGATCACGTCGCAGCGCATGATGCCGCCAAAGATGTTGACCAGAATGCCCTTCACTGCCGGATCGGCCGTGATGATCTTGAAAGCCGCTGTGACCTTTTCGGTGGTGGCGCCGCCACCAACGTCGAGGAAGTTTGCCGGCTCGGCGCCATAGAGCTTGATGATGTCCATGGTCGACATGGCCAGGCCCGCACCATTGACCATGCAGCCGATATTGCCATCAAGCGCCACATAGGCCAGATCGAACTTGGACGCTTCGATTTCCTTGGCGTCTTCTTCGCTCAGATCGCGCAGCGCCTTGAGGTCTTCATGCCGGAAGGCGGCATTATTGTCGAAGCTCACCTTGGCGTCGAGCACGCGCAAATGGCCATCAGTCATCACGATCAGCGGATTGACCTCAAGCATGCTCATGTCGGTGTCGACAAAGGCCTTGTAGAGGATAGGCATCAGCTTGGCCGCATCGGCCTTGGCATCGCCATCCAGCGCCAGCGCAGCCGCGATCTTGGCCACGTCGGCTTCGGTGACTCCAGCGGTCGGGTCGATATCGACGCTGATGATCTTGTCTGGGGTCTCTTCGGCCACGGCCTCAATGTCCATGCCGCCTTCGGTCGAAACCACGAACGACACCCGGCCGCTGTCGCGATTGACCAGCAGTGAGCAATACAGCTCGCGGGCAATGTCGGCACCGTCTTCGATATACAGGCGATTGACCTGCTTGCCGGCGGGGCCGGTCTGCTTGGTCACCAGCGTATTGCCCAGCATCTCCTTGGAGAAGGCAACCACTTCATCAATGGTCTTGGCCAGGCGCACGCCGCCCTTGGCGTCGGGGCCCAGTTCCTTGAACTTGCCCTTGCCACGGCCACCGGCATGGATCTGGCTTTTGACCACATAGAGCGGCCCCGGCAGCGACTTGGCGGCAGCAGCGGCTTCATCGGCCGAAAAAATCGCCACGCCCGCCGCAACCGGCGCACCGTAGGACTTCAGCAGCTCTTTGGCCTGATGTTCATGGATGTTCATGTCTAATTCCCTTGATGGGTAAATCGCTTTGCGGTCACGGAGCATCCGCTCCCACCACCTCATTCCCGCAATTGCGAGAATCTCTGTTCATGCCCCCAAAGGGGAAATCCCCGCTTGCGCGGGGATGTTGTTTTCTCGTTATGCCAGCTTGGGGGCGATCTTCTTGCAGGCCTCGATCAGCCCTTCAACCGCGCCGACCGACTTGTCAAAGGCCTTCTGTTCGGCAGAGTTGAGCGCGATCTCGACGACCTTTTCCGCGCCACCGGCACCGATCACCACCGGGACACCGACATAGGTACCCTTCACGCCGAATTCGCCATTGAGATAGACGGCGGCGGGCAGCACGCGCTTCTTGTCCTTGAGATAGCTCTCGGCCATGGCAATGGCTGAGGTGGCCGGCGCGTAAAAGGCCGAACCGGTCTTGAGCAGGCCGACGATCTCGGCGCCACCATCACGGGTGCGCTGGATGATCTCTTCAAGCTTTTCCTTGCTCATCCAGCCCATCTTGACGATGTCGGTCAGTGGAATGCCAGCCACGGTGGAATAGCGGGGCAGCGGCACCATGGTGTCCCCATGCCCGCCCATCACGAAGGCATTGACGTCCTGGATGGAGACATTGAGTTCGTCGGCGATGAAGTGGCAGAAGCGCGAACTGTCCAGCACGCCCGCCATGCCGACCACCTGATTGGTGGGCAGGCCGGAGAACTTCTGCAGCGCCCAGACCATCGCATCGAGCGGGTTGGTGATGCAGATCACGAAGGCCTTGGGCGCATACTTGGCGATCCCGGCACCAACCTGCTCCATCACCTTGAGGTTGATCTCGAGCAGATCGTCGCGGCTCATGCCCGGCTTGCGCGGCACGCCGGCGGTGACGATCACCACGTCAGCGTCTTTGAGGTCTTCATATTTGGAGGTGCCGGTGATCGAGGCATCATAGCCTTCGACCGGGGCCGACTGTGACAGGTCAAGGGCCTTGCCCTGTGGCACGCCGTCAACAATATCGAACAGCACGATATCGCCAAGGTCTTTAAGAGCGGCGAGATGGGCGAGTGTTCCGCCGATTTGACCAGAGCCGATAAGAGCGATCTTCTTGCGCGCCATATGTCGTCATCCCCAACTAGGTTGAATTGGGCGCACGTTTAACCCTAGCGGCTAACAGGGGCAAGTGAACCCTTCGTATAAACCGCGCTTTCGCCCTTGCCCATGGGCGAAGGGGTGTTGCCGGATAGGCAGGGAGCGTCTCCAACCCGATCAGGACAGGCTAAGAAGGAGCACTCACCGCTTCCCGCAACCCCTGCGCCAGATAGTCTTCCGACTGCATCTCGATCAGCCGCGACACGGTGCGCTGGAATTCGAATGCCGTCTTGTCGTCCTTGCCGAGCTGTTCAAGGGGAACGGCAAAGCTGGCGCCCAGCTTGACGCCCCGATCATAGAGACTGTCGATCAGAAGGATGAACCGCTTGGCGGCATTGGACATGGTGCGGTCCATTTGCGGCACATCATCGATAATGATGGAATCGAATTGATTGGCAATGCGCACGAAGTCGCGCGAACCCAGCGGCTTCTCGCACAGATCGGCAAAGCCGAACCGCGCCGCACCCAGCGCCGCCAGCGGCACCGCAATCGACCGCCCTGTGCTTTGCACCCTGTCCGGCTCACCCGGCTCGCCACCGGTAATGCGTAGCCATAGCCGGTCCATCTCGGCCCGCACCGCCGCACCTGTGCCGAACGCATAGACGTGCTGCCCGGCAAATTTCATCCGCCGGTAATCCTGCGCCGCTGGCAATTCAGCTACCGTCAGATGCTCTCTCAGCAGCGCGATGAATGGCAGAAACAACTGCCGGTTCAGCCCGTCCTTGTACAGCCCCTCCGGCGCCACATTGGAGGTGGCCACCGGCGTCACCCCGCCCGCAAACAGCTTCTCGAACAGCCGCGACAGCAGCATGGCATTGGTAATGTCGTGCACATGCATTTCATCCAGGCACAACAAACGCAGCCCCGATTTCAGGATTGGCTTGACCACCGCCTCGACCGGATCGGCATCCTTGCCCTTGGCGCTTTTGCGAAAGGTCGCCATCCCGGCATGGATCTCGTCCATGAACTCGTGAAAATGCACGCGCCGCTTGCCGCTGATGGCGGCCGCCGCAAAGAACAGATCCATCAGCATGGTCTTGCCGCGCCCGACCTCGCCATGCAGGTACAGGCCGCGCACCGGTGCAGTCTTGCTGTCAAACAGCTTGCCCAGCATCCCCTTGGGCTTGTCGGCCAGCAGCCCCGCCAACACAGTGTCGAGCAGTTCCGCAGCATCGTGCTGGGCTGGATCAGCCGTCAACGCCCCACGCGCCACCAGCGCGGCATACGCCGCGCCGACAGGGCCAGATCGCTTAGAAGTCTTGGTACGCGCAGCCAATTACGCCGGCCTCTCGGTAGTGGGGTCAGGCGGGGGCGAAAGTCGCAATCAGCGAGAGCCGGCGCGCAACCTATCCAGGGATAGCTGAGCACCGGCAGCGCAACTGATCACGATTTGCAGACCGGCATCAGCCGACGATTAGCGGGCCATCGAGATGGCTTGACCGCCACTCATTGTCCCAATGTAGCGACCGGCGCTTGGCGCCAGGAAGGCCGCGATATTGCCGTTCTCGTCATAGAGCTGGAGCTGGCTGCCCACCTGCTGCCAGCCGGAAACGCTTGCCAGGGCCGGAATGGCACAGCCCGGCGCCGAAGCGCGGTAATAGCTGGTGCCGGTCTTGGCGGTCATGGGCAGGTTAAGGCGGCATTGCTGCGCCCCGGCGACGACATTCCACACTCCTTCGGGGCCGCTGGTCATGGCGCCAGCATTTGGCTGGGCCAGCGGATCGAGTGACACGATCGAGGATGGGGTGCCGGTAGTGGCCGTTGCCAACTGAGGATTGGCGGCGACGCCACCCAAGGTAGGTTGACCGGACAGTCCAGGTGCCGGCGTACCGGTGGCGCCGATGGCCGGCAGCGTGCCCTGCTGCACGACAGAATTCTGCACCGGCTGCAATTGCGCCGGGGCGCCGATCGTATTGAGATTTGCGGTGTTTGATCCCGTCGAGGAACAACCCGCTATCAACAGCGCAATTGCTGCAACGCCCGCAGCGGACAACGATCCGCGCATCCAAACACTCATTGGTCGCTCCTACCCAAAGGCTTAACAAACGTTAACAGTTAGGCTGGCTTATAACCAAAGCTTTCCCTGCGTTCAACCGCCGCAGCCCGCAACGGACCCAAGGCGTATCAGTGTGGCGCTTTTACGCGTTGCCCGCCATCATTTCTTTCAACAACTCGGCGGCCAAAATCGTTGCATCATCGGCCTCCTCTTCTGGCACCTGGACGGGCACCCCGCCTTTGCCGAAGACATTGCCCACCCCCGGCAGACCACCTTCGCCGTGTTCAAGCGGGTGAAAGCCATGCGCCCGCAGCGCTGCCATCAGCACGCGAGCCGTGGTTGGATTGTCGACATCGGCGATGATCTGATAGCTCATGAGCGGCTCCTGTTGCCCGATCCTGACGCCCCCCGCACCGCAGGGCAAGCCCATTGCACCCGCAGCCGCCCGCGAACGTATGTGCTCCAGGCACGGCTTGCCAAGCCGTCACCAAAATGATGCAATCCCGGCCAAGTCCTTTCACTGCAAGGTGATTTGCCGCTATCCCACTCACAGCGCTTAGTTTGCTGGACAACTTGCCTGCCCGGAGACCAGATGGGCGCCTATATTTTACGCCGCATCCTGCTGATGATCCCGACCGTGTTCGGCATCATGGCCATTTCGTTCCTGATCACCCAATTCGCCCCTGGCGGCCCGGTCGAGCAGGCGCTGGCCAATCTTTCCGGCCAGAACACCTCCATGGTGGAGCGCATCAGCGGCAGCGACGCTGGCGATTTCGCCGCCCAGCCGACACAGCAGCAGGGCGGCTCCGCCTATCGCGGCAGCCAGGGACTGGCGCCGGAGCTGGTCGAACGAATCGAAAAGCAGTTCGGCTTCGACAAGCCGCCGCTCGAACGCTTCGGCATGATGTTGTGGAATTACCTCCGCTTCGATTTCGGCGACAGCTACTACCGCGACATCTCGGTGATCGATCTTATCAAGGAGAAAATGCCGGTCTCCATCTCGCTGGGCCTGTGGATGACGCTGATCGCCTATGGCATTTCCATTCCGCTCGGCATCAAGAAAGCCGTCACCGACGGCAGCCGGTTTGACGTCTGGACTTCCACCATCGTCATCATCGGCTATGCTGTGCCCGGTTTTCTCGTCGCCATCGCGCTGATCATCCTGTTTGCCGGCGGCAGTTTCTGGTCGATCTTTCCGCTGCGTGGCCTGCATTCCTCGGGCGCCGCCAATTGGCCGTTTCATCTATGGCTGCTTGATTATCTCTGGCATCTGGTGTTGCCCGTAATCGCCATGGGGCTGGGCGCCTTTGCCACCACCACCTTGCTCACCAAGAACTCGTTCATCGACGAAATCGGCAAGCAATATGTCACCACCGCCCGCGCCAAGGGCCTGAGCGAAAACCAGGTGCTGTATCGCCACGTCTTTCGCAACGCCATGATGCTGATCATCGCCAGCTTCCCGGCCGCCTTTGTCGGTGCCTTCTTCGGCGGTTCGCTGCTGATCGAAACCATCTTCTCGCTTGATGGCCTGGGCCTGCTCGGCTTTGTCTCGGTGGTGAGCCGCGATTATCCGGTGGTATTTGCCACGCTCTATATCTTCAGCCTGCTCGGCCTCGTCATCTCGCTGCTCTCGGACCTGGCCTATATGTGGGTCGATCCGCGGCTGGATTTTGAAAGTCGCGAAGTATGAGTACCGTCAGCGACACCGCCCAAGCCCCGCCGCGCCGCCGCTGGCTCAGCCCGATCAATCAGCGCCGCTGGCAGAACTTTCGCGCCAATCGTCGCGGCTGGTGGTCGCTATGGCTGTTTCTGGCCTTCTTCGTACTCACCCTGGGCTCCGAATTCATCGCCAATGACAAGCCCATCATGGTGTCCTATCAGGGCGAACTGCTGTTCCCCGCCTTTGTCGACTACCCGGAATCCCGCTTTGGTGGCTTTCTCGGCGCGCCCGACTATCGCGGTGACTTCATGGCCGAACAGATTGCCGCCAATGGCTGGGCCATTTGGCCGCCAGTACGTTTCAGCTACAGCACCGTCGATGTGTTTCAGCCCGGCTCGGGCGCCATCGCCCCCACCTGGATGCTCAGCCGCGAGGAAGCCTGCCAGCGCTATCCGCTGGGCGTCGATGATCCCAACTGCAATTGGAGCAATTATCATTGGCTGGGCACCGACGGCCAGGCCCATGATGTGCTGGCCCGTCTGCTCTATGGCGTGCGCATCTCCATCCTGTTCGGCTTCACCCTGACCATCCTGTCCTCGGTGGTTGGCCTCGTCGCCGGCGCCGTGCAGGGCTATTTCGGCGGCTGGCTCGACCTGATCGCCCAGCGTCTCATCGAAATCTGGACGGCCATTCCCGCCCTCTATCTGCTGCTGATCATCTCCAGCGTCATCGCCCCCACCTTCTGGGTGCTGCTGGGCATTCTGCTGCTGTTCTCCTGGGTCACCCTGGTGGGCATTGTGCGCGCCGAATTCCTGCGCGGCCGCAATTTCGAGTACATCGCCGCGGCCCGTGCCCTGGGCGTTTCCAACCCCACCATCATGTGGCGCCATCTGCTGCCCAACGCCATGGTCGCCACGCTGACCTTCATGCCTTTCATCCTGTCCGGATCAGTGGTTACCCTCACCTCGCTCGACCTGCTCGGCCTCGGCCTCGAACCCGGCACGCCCTCACTGGGCGACCTGCTGTTTCAAGGTAAGGAAAACCTGCAGGCCCCGTGGCTCGGTCTCACCGGCTTTTTCGCCATCGCCATCCTCATGACCCTGCTGGTCTTCATCGGCGAGGCCGTCCGCGACGCCTTCGATCCCCGCAAGGCATTTGCATGACCGCCCCCCTGCTCTCCATCCGCGACCTGACCATTGCCTTCGGCGCCAATGCCGCCACCCGCAATGTATCGTTCGACATCGCCCCGGGTGAAACCCTGGCGCTGGTCGGCGAAAGTGGCTCGGGCAAGTCGGTCACCGCGCTCTCGGTGCTCAAGCTGCTGCCCCCTACCGCCCGCCTCTCGGGCCAGATCCTGTTCAAGGGGCAGGACCTGGTCACCGCCCCGCCCGCAGACCTGCGCGCCGTGCGCGGCAACGATATTTCGATGATCTTTCAGGAGCCCATGAGCTCGCTCAATCCGGTGCACACCATTGAGCACCAGATCGGGGAAGTCCTCGCAATCCATCGCGGCCTGCGCACCAGCGCTGCCCGCGCCCGCACGCTCGAACTGCTCGACGCTGTCGGCATTCCCGATCCGAAGAGCCGGCTCGCTTCGTTTCCGCACCAGCTCTCGGGCGGTCAGCGCCAGCGCGTGATGATCGCCATGGCACTGGCCAATGAGCCCGATCTGCTGATTGCTGACGAGCCCACCACCGCGCTCGATGTCACCGTGCAGGCGCAGATCCTGGTCCTGCTCAAGGATCTGCAAAAACGCCTCGGCATGGCCATGCTGTTCATCACCCACGATCTGGGCATCGTCAAAACCATTGCCGACCGCGTCTGCGTCATGACCGAGGGCGAAATCGTCGAAACCGGTCCAGTAGCGCCGCTATTTGCCCGGCCGCAGCACGCCTATACCCGCCATTTGCTGGCCGCCGAACCGCGCGGCACCCCACCGGCCAGCGACGCCACCGCCCCCGTGATTGTCGAGGTCAGCGATCTCAAGGTCTGGTTCCCCATCAAGCGCGGCCTGTTGCGCCGCACCATTGGCCATATCCGCGCCGTCGATGGCGTCGACCTGACCATCAGGCGCGGCGAAACCCTCGGCGTGGTAGGCGAATCCGGCTCGGGCAAATCCACCCTCGGCTACGCCCTGCTCCGGCTATTGCCCTCCAAGGGCCGCATCGTCGTGCTGGGCAACGATCTGCAGACGCGCTCCTGGAAAGCCATGCGCCCGCTGCGTGCCGATCTGCAGATCGTGTTTCAGGACCCTTTCGGCTCGCTCAGCCCCCGCCTGTCGGTCGACCAGATCATTGGCGAGGGCCTGGCCGTGCATCAGCCCCGGCTCAACACGGTGGAGCGCGACGCCCGCGTCGTCGCGGCGCTGCAAGAAGTCGGCCTGCCGCCCGCCGCCCGTTTCCGCTATCCGCACGAGTTTTCCGGCGGCCAGCGCCAGCGCATTGCCATCGCCCGGGCCCTCGTGCTGCAGCCCCAATTCGTCGTGCTCGATGAACCGACGTCGGCGCTCGATGTTTCCATCCAGGCTCAGGTGGTCGATCTGCTGCGCGATCTGCAGCAGCGCCATGGCCTGACCTATCTGTTCATCAGCCACGATCTCAAGGTCGTGCGCGCCCTGGCCAACCAGCTCATCGTCATGCGCGATGGCAAGATTGTCGAGCACGGCCCCGCCGCCGACATCTTTGCCGCTCCCAAATCGGATTACACCAAAACCCTGCTCGCCGCCGTCTTCGACATTGCCACGCTCACCCCTGTTGCCAGCCCATGATCGCGGCTAGTCTCGTCTTGAACTTTCAACGACCCCGGAGCCGTCCGATGCAGTTCGCACCCATCCTTACCCTCGGCCTGTTGTTCGGCCTGGCCGCACCCGCCCTGGCCCAGACCGCCACCGATGTGTGGACCCACGCCTTCACCATGACCGGTGAGCCCAAATACCCCGCGGACTACAGCCATTTCGACTATGTCAATGTGGATGCCCCCAAGACCGGCACGGTGCGCCTGGGCCAGTTGGGTGGCTTTGATACCTTCAATCCCGTGCTGCCCAAGGGCGAACCGGCCAACGGCATCGGCCTGGTCTACCAGACCCTGATGACCCCCTCGCTCGATGAGGTGAACACCTATTACGGCCTGCTCGCCGAAAGCCTGAAGATCGCATCCGACTATGGCGCGGTGACCTTCCGCATCGACCCCGACGCCCGCTGGCACGATGGTGAACCGGTGACCGCTGAGGATGTGGTCTGGTCCTTCAACATCGAAAAACAGCTCAGCCCCAATTCAGCGCAGTACTACGCCAATGTCACCCAGGCCGAGGTCACCGCTCCCGGCGAAGTCACCTTTACCTTCGATCAGACCGGCAATCGCGAACTGCCGCTGATCCTGGGCCAGTTGATGGTGCTGCCCCAGCATTGGTGGGAAGGCACAGACGCCAATGGCAAGCCGCGTGATATCGCCCAATCCACGCTCGAGTCGCCAATGGGTTCAGGACCCTATGCGCTGGCCAGCTTCGACGCCGGGCGCACCATCACCTATCAGCGCGTTGAGGAATATTGGGGTCTCAACCAGCCTACCCAGGTCGGCAGCAACAATTTCGACGAGTATCGCATCGAATATTTCCTCGACGAGACGGTGCGCTTCGAGGCTTTCAAGGGCGATCAGTTTGACTGGTGGAGTGAATACGCTGCGCGCCGCTGGGCGACGGCCTTCGATTTCCCGGCCATCCAGCAGGGCCGCGTGGTGCAGGAATTGTTTCCGCAGGACTATGCCAGTAACGGGCTGATGGTCGGCTTCATCCCGAACCTGCGCAAACCGAAGTTTCAGGACGAACGGGTGCGTCAGGCGCTCAACTACGCCTTTGATTTCGAATCCCTCAACCAGACCCTGTTCTATGGCCAGTATGAGCGCATCGACAGCTACTTCTATGGCCTGCCCTTCAAATCCAGCGGCCTGCCAGAGGGCGAGGAACTCGATATCCTCACCTCGGTCAAGGATCTGGTGCCGGCATCGGTATTCACCGAGCCCTACACCAATCCCGTCAATGCCGACGCCGCTGCGCAGCGCGACAATCTTCGCCACGCACTGACCCTGCTCAACGAGGCCGGCTACACGCTGGACGGAACGCGCATGGTCGACGCCAATGGCGAGCAACTCACGCTGGAAATTCTCAGCAACCAGCCCTCGCTGGAGCCCGTGTTCCAGAATCTGGTCACCAATCTGGGGCGGCTGGGGGTGCAGGTCAGCATCCGTATCGTCGATGCCCCGCAATACATCAATCGCCTGCGCAGCTTCGATTACGACATCATCTATACGCAATGGGCGCAGTCTTTTTCACCCGGCAACGAGCAGCGCTATTTCTTTGGCTCCTCCACCGCCAATCAGGAGGGCTCCACCAATTATGCCGGCATTGCCGACCCAGGGGTGGACGCACTGATTGAAAAGGTGATCGGCGCCAAGGATCGCGCCACCCAGGAGGCCGCGACCAAGGCGCTCGACCGGGTCCTGCTGCATCACCACTATGTGGTTCCCGGCTATACGCTGCGCACCGCCCGCACTGCCCGCTGGGATCGCTTCAGCCATCCCGAGCCACTGCCCGAGTTCTCCTCGGGCTTCCCCACCATCTGGTGGTACGACGAAGCCAAAGCCGCCAAAACCGGCGGCGCTCAGTAGTATCCCAAACGCCGCCCGACTTCCTCCGCTACGGGGGAGGTCGGGAGGGATGCCCAACCCAACCTGCGATTACCCGGGTTTGCGCGCTACCAGATCGATAACGGCCGACAGACCGGCATGGGCGGCGCCCTCGGTCAGCTCGGTGTCATAGCTTTCCAGTGTGATGATCTCGAGCTCGGCGAACTGCGCGCGCAGCAAGGCCTCGGTATAGAGATTTTCAGCCTGCGGCGGCCCGCCCGTGCCATGCGCCAATTGTTCGGGCCGGTAGCCTTCGAGCAACAGCAACCCGCCCGGTTTGAGCGTCCGCACCATGCCG
>NZ_JAUYGL010000001.1 GCF_030689745.1 Devosia sp. | reverse complement strand
CGGATTAAAACTTGGATCGATTATGCCGCAATGCCGAGACTTTGTCGGTATTCGATTGGGCTAAGAGAGCCAAGGGATATCTTGATGCGCTTCTCATTGTACCAACGGATGTAGGAATCAACTTCGTTGACGAACTGCTCGACCGTGGTCGCTTTCCAGTCCCGCGGGTAAAAGAGTTCCGTTTTCAGTCTACCGAAGAAGCCTTCGCATGCGGCGTTATCTTGCGAGCACCCCTTGCGAGACATTGAGCGAACCAGCTTCGCGTCACCGATCCTCGATAACCAACCTGGCCAGCGATAATGGGCACCGCGATCAGAATGAACGATGGGCCGTGCATCTGTGTCAGCCACAGTCTCGATGGCGGCATCCAGCATTGTGTTGACCAGCTCGGCATCTGGATGCGTTCCAATGGACCAGCTGATGACCAGGCCATCGAAGCAGTCGATGATGGGCGAGAGATACACCTTGCCAGCCGGAATCTGGAACTCGGTGATATCCGTGAGCCACTTTTCATTCGGGGCTCCGGCCTGGAAGTCGCGATTGATAAGGTTTTCAGGAGCCGGACTGATTTCGCCAAGATAGGAGCCGTACCGGCGCCGCTTTGGCTTGGCAACGACCAAGCTCTCCTGTTTCATCAACCGCTGCACGACCTTTTCAGAGATTATAACGCACTGCCTGGCCAGCGACGCACGCAGTCTGCGATAACCGCAGCAGCGATGGTTGAGCTCGAAGATTTCAGCGATGCTGCGACGAACAGCGCGGTACTTGTCTACCATTTTCACACGGGCTCGATGGTAAAAATACGAACTTCGTGCCAACCCCAACTGGGCAAGCAGCTCTGGCAGCCGATAGAGATGTTTGAGGGCGTCAACCAGCAGTGCCTTCTCCCGATTGCTCAGGAGCTGCAGATCAACGCCCAGGCCTTTTTTTAGGAGTTCATTGGCCTTCTTCAAAAGGTCCCGCTCGATCTGCAGTTGCCGGATGTCGCGTTGCAGGGAGTCGAGCTGACGCTCTAACTCCTCGCGCTCTGGCGCTGCCGGTGAGGACCTATGGCGTTTCATGGTTGGCGGAGCCTCAGGGCCGAGTAACTGGTTTTTACAGTAATACAATGTCGGCCTACACACGCCGAATTTTTCAGCAACGACCTGCGCACTTTCTTGTCGACTGCAAAGCCCAATGACGCCTGCCTGCTTCAATGCATCCGGATTGTTTGGACGGCTAGCGGCCCCAACTATTGCTTTTCTGGTCTCAGGGAACGCCTCGCGAACCCATGCGGTCAACGTTCCACGGCCGAGATAGCCCAATGCTCTCATCGTTGCGGAAATGCAGCGATCATGCGTGAGGTAGTGTTCTACAGCCGCCTGCTTCTGTGCCTGACTGTACTTCGGGCCTCGCACCGCAAAACCCACTGGCAAATCGAGGCGTTTTTCGTATTCGCGGTGCCAGCTTTTCAAGGCATTCTTGGTCGGGTAACCCAACTGCAGAATGGTCGCCCTGACACGTTTGCCGAGCCTGATGTACAGCTCGACCGCGCGGATCCGATCTTCGTAAGAATACATGAACTACCTCTTTTGATAGTCCAAGTTTTCGTCTGCATCCCCCGGGTCAAATCCTGGCAACAATCAACACGATTGGGGCTTAAAGCCGGACTGCCAGTCGCGCGGCACCTCGATCGCCATCGTGCCGGTCTCAGTCGTCGCCGTCTTGCGGCCATAGCCGTTGCGCGTGTTGCTCAGCCTTGAAGTGTTTGACCAGCGCGTTAGCGGGCGTTAGCGAGCCGTGACGTTATTGCGTCGTCCTAGGGTCCCCAGAAGTCTTCCGCTGTGCGGAATGTATTTCTGCAATCTTGCTTGACGGGTCAGGTCTTCCACGGGTTTCTTGTGGGACCGAAAGCAGGCCCGATCGACCACCTGCCTAGTTAATAAA
>NZ_JAUYGL010000236.1 GCF_030689745.1 Devosia sp. | reverse complement strand
GCGCGCCCGAATAGGCACTGATGAGTGGACACCAGTAGAGCCCATCCCAGACGATATGATTTCCAGGAATGTGCCTCCGTGCCGCAGAAAGACAACCCGTCCAGATCGTGTACTTAAACAGGCTCTCGACGTCGGAGGTCGAGTAGGCGGGGCGTTTTTCGTTTGCCTTGCCTGTCTTCTTCATTCGAAAGCCGCTGATCTCGAGCTGCGGAAGCCCCTCAAGGCCTGCCATGCGCGCCTGCCGCATGAGCTTATTCAGGTATGACAGGTTCCTATTCACCGTTGGTGCTTTCAGCCCCACCTTCGTCTTCGGGAGAGAGCGGCCCTTGATGAGAAGTTCTTCCACACTCATCCCTTGTTCGGCGACAGAACGCCCCCGCACTTTCGGCAGCATGGCCATGACGTCAACGAATTTTCTGATGTCTGCCTGATGCAGTGTCTGGAACGTAGCTTTTCCCGTTATCGCAAGAAAAAGGGTGAACACCTGAAGCTTCTGGCGGGCGGTCGATGCCCTGATGATCTTTTTGTCAACGTCGAATGATGCAGCGGCTTCAGCGAATGACATGATGTCATCATGAGCTTGAACAGGAGCTTCAGGCGCTTGTGGGCGGCACGCATTTTCAACATCAGCCTTCGAAGCTGTTGGCCTGATGAAATCTGGTGCAACAGAAGTCGCTTCAAGTGCCACATCGCGATCCGCAGGCAGTTCGCTTGCATGCGGCGTTTTCACAGGATCGCTGAAACGGGACGCAAGAATAATCAGGTCGTCCAGTGATTTGGGAGTGGCACCGAACTTAGCGGCCGTCGCCGCGCCCGCCGCCGCGTAAGCCTCCAGCGTCGCAGACCTAGCCTCTGCGACATCGAGAGGCGAGGGGTCGCGGATGGACAGCATCTCGGCAAGCTCGGATTGCAGGCGCTTGGCCCGGACGACGGACCAGTAGTCGAGCCGGTACATTTCCAACATTGCCTGCGCCCGTTGAATCACTTCCACGCCGAGCTCGCCATCTATGGCACCGGGAAAGTCGCACAGCTGCGCCGATCGCCCATGATGGGCCAGCAGAGACATCGCGATCGTGGCCGCGCGCGTGGCATCTATCTCATCCTTCCAAGGGCTTTTCAGGTCGCGGCCCAAGTGATGCACGGCGCTCAACTTAGCGCTGTGCTCAGCAAATTTTTGCCTTGCGAATGTGTCGACTTGCTCCGGCGTCATCTTACCCTCACGCAATACTGCAAACGCGCGATCTGTCTCGATCGTCAGCATGGAGGATAGTCCGCGCGCCACGCGCAGGTCTTTAGTACAAAGGCTGAATTCCACGGACATTTTGCAGGGGCTTGGCAGGCGGCGGCGCCAGTAGAATGTGGTGCCCCGCAGGATGCAGAACGGCAGTTTGGTACCCATGCAGATCTCTTTTCGAGTCGGCGTGTGTGGGACCTTGTGTGGAAGTGTGTGTGAAAGATTCACACACCACACAAATTTCTCTGCAAAATCAGTAACTTACGGGATATTTGGCTGGGGAACCTGGATTCGAACCAAGATCGACGGAGTCAGAGTCCGCTGTTCTACCATTGAACTATTCCCCAGCAGGCCGGTAGCCGGCTGGCGTGGGAGATGGTGATCTCCGACGCGGGGTCTGCATAGACAATGCCGAATGCAATTGCAAGCGCCTGCGCGCCGATTGCGGCGGCCAAAGCACAGCAATTGTGAAGCACTCAAATACCACCTGCATCCATGCGGACGTGGTGGCCCTGCAGACCGATACCTCGTCCGATGGAGAACACCACGCCCCCCCCGTCAAAAATTGTCTCGTGACTGACGCTGAGGCAGGACACCGCGTGGATCTCGATGCCCCCGCCGTGGCCGGTGCGGTGCAGGATATTGGGACCATAGCAGGCGGCAGTGGCGACGCTTCGGGCAGCCTGTCGGCGGCGCTGACAGGGCCCGGGGTGCCACTGATGCGGCCTCCAACGCAAGAAGCGCTAGCGCGAAACTCCCCCGCACTGGCGTGATAGCCGGAGCGGGACATGTCGTTGCAATAGCTGTCAGGCAGCCGGGTTGCCCGCCTAGCCCGCCAGGGCCATCAGGCTGGCATTGCCACCGGCGGCGGTGGTGTCGATGCAGACATGGCGTTCAACCAGCAGGCGGCTGGAATCGTCGGCAGAAGTCAGCAGCGGGATGATCGGGCCATCGCGTTCGCTCAGGGCGATGCGGACGGCGCGCAGGGTGGCCTCGTCGGCAAAGCAGGCGACGGCGTCGAAACTGTCGCTGCTGCGCAGCACATCGAGGTCGAGCTCGGCCAGCAGGGCCGTATTGCCCAGACTGGCGCAGATAACGGCCTGGGCCTGCTGCTGGGCCGTGGTGGGTCCGAGGCAGAGCACGCGGCCGCGGGGCGCCGAGTGCATGATATTGCTCTCCCCGGTGGGGCCAGGCAGCACCGTGGGAGCGCTGTCCGTGGGACCGGGCGCGGTGGTGAAGCGCGGCACATAGTGCGGCCCACCGGCCTTGGGACCGGTGCCGGAAAGCCCTTCGCCGCCAAAAGGCTGCGAGCCGACAGCGGCGCCGATCTGATTGCGGTTGATATAGATATTGCCGGCGCGGATGGCGCGCGAGACGGCGGCGACGCGCGAGGAGATGCGGGTGTGCATGCCAAAGGTCAGGCCATAGCCCGAGGCATTGATGTCGGCGATGACGGCGTCGATCTGGTCGGCCTTGAAAAGGGCGATGTGCAGCACCGGGCCAAAGATTTCCTCGGTGAGATCGGCAATGCCGTTCACCTTGAGCACGGTGGGGGCGACATAGGTGCCGCCTGTGGGTGCCTTCAGCTGATGGATCAGTTTGCCGGCCTTGGCGTAACTGTCGATATGGGCCTGGATTTTGGTGCGCGCAGCCTCGTCGATGACGGGGCCGACATCATGGGCCAGGGTCCAGGGGTCGCCCAGTGCCAGTTCATCCATGGCGCCCTTGAGCATCTCGATAGTGCGCTCGGCAGCATCTTCCTGCAGGTAGAGAATGCGCAGGGCCGAGCAGCGCTGACCGGCCGATTGGAAGGCCGAGGTGATGATGTCACGCACCGCCTGCTCGGGCAGCGCGGTGGAATCAACGATCATCGCATTGAGGCCGCCGGTTTCCGCCACAAGCGGCGCGGTGGGGGCCAGATGGGTGGCCATGGTGTGATCAATGCGGCGTGCGGTGGGCAGCGAGCCGGTGAAGACCACGCCGGCAATAGCCGGGTTTGCGGTGAGCGCAGTGCCGACCTCCCCGCCGCCGGGGAGCAATTGCAGGGCGTCAGCCGGGATGCGGGCTTCGTGCAGGAGCTGGATGGCGCGAAACGCGATGAGCGGGGTTTGTGGCGCCGGCTTGGCCAGCACCGGATTGCCAGCGACCAGTGCGCCGGCAATCTGGCCGGTGAAAATGGCCAGCGGGAAATTCCACGGCGAAATGGCCGCGATGGGACCGAGCGGGGAGGCAAGCGGGAGCCGTTCGGCCTGATCGGCATAATAGCGCAGGAAATCGACGGCTTCGCGGACTTCGGCAATGGCGTCAGACCAGGATTTGCCGGCCTCGCGGGCCAAAAGGGCGAAAAGTTCGGCGCTGCGGGCTTCATAAAGGTCAGCGGCGGCGCGTAGGGAGGCGGTGCGCATGCCCACCGGAGTTTGCCCCCAGTTGGAGGCTGCTGCAGCGGCAATGGCGGCGGTGACGTCATCCGTGCTGGCATCGGTGACGCTGCCGACGATATCATTGTGTCGGGCGGGGTTGCGCATTTCCGTGACCGGCCCGGCGTATCCTTTCGCGGCCTTCCCCTGGT
>NZ_JAUYGL010000235.1 GCF_030689745.1 Devosia sp. | reverse complement strand
CAATCCGAGACGGGCAGTCTGCTCAAACCAAACATCAGGGGGTCAATATTGGACGCCGATAACCCCGCTTAGGGGGTCAAAATTGCACGCCGAAACACAATCTCTCGGCTTCGCCTCGCAGGTGAGGTGTTCTGGTGTGATCGAGGTGTTCTTGTCAGCGTCTGGTTCGAACCGGCCGCCCCTCGCGCTTCGCGCAGGGCGGCAAGCTTCGCCGGTTCGACCCAGCCGCCGAATGCCCGTCCTGACCGCCCTTCGCATCACATAGTGATGCAGGGCGGCAAGCTCTCTTCGTTCGTCATGCCAGTCATTCGAGCATCTTTCCCTAAGTGGAAAGATGCTGTCCATTCCAATGTCAAACCGCCCTTCGCTACCTTCGGCAGCAGGGCGGCAAGCTCGCTGAAGAAGCTCGTTTGACATCGTAATGGCCGTATTCTCGGGGGTGTTCCCACCCCGACAATACGGCCAGCAAGAACACCTGATTTGGACTGGGGGGAACACCTTTATCAGTCGGGTAAGATGCCCTTTTGTCAGTCGGGTAAGATGGGCTGTTTCATTCTCAGTCCGACCATAGAATTACGTCCAACCAGATTTATGTGCGGAGAAACTTGAAAGCCTGAGATCTGGAGTTATCTGGATTTCAGAGGGACAGGTACCGAGGGTTTTATGACACTCATTGAGCTACGGCATTTTATGGCGGACCAGACCAAGGACATGAAGTTCGATCTGGCGGCCAGCACCCAGGCTGATTACGCGCGCATCATAAGGGCTGTCGATGGTGACTTTGTCGCCTATCTCCGGTCAGCGCCAGATAGCACTTTCTACAAAAGGAAAGCCGCACTCCTTTGGCGCCTGAGGTTCTCATTGGCGGAGAGCATAATCAGCTTTGATGAAGCCTCAGCCCTAGGCGAGACCAATCTGGGGTGGCGTCTGGATCAGACTCGCGTGTACGCAGATTTGGTCAAGAGCGTAGCAGCTGAAACCCGGAAAGGGGCGCGCTCACAAAAAGGCAAAAGCAAAAAAGTAGGGCTTAAGGCGTTAAGCAAGAAAGGCGACTTCCGCGAACGTCTTGCAACAGCAGCCGGAAAAGCGGGACTCGTTGGGATCCTTGTTCTTTCCATTGCAGGTGTGCGTCCGGCAGAAATCGCGCGAGGCGTTACGCTAGAAGTGTCGAGGGAACACTGGCTTGATATTGATATAAATGGGGTGAAGCATACCCAATCCACCGGTCACAAGCGGCGTGCGCAAAGACACGATGCGCGTAAGTGGAGCCTCACGGCGCAGCTTTTGGCTCTGGTCAAAAAGGCCGGCGGCAAACTGCTGTTTTCTCGTAGCCCCGACGCGTTACGCGACGACATCAAAACAGCGGCTACGCGGGCAAAGCTGCCGCTTACCATCAGCCCTTACACGCTTCGTCACCGTTTTTCTGCGGACCTAAAAAAGGCAGGTTGGTCACCCGTTGAGATAGCGAAAGCTATGGGGCATGCCTCGACAAGGACTAGCGGGCGGTACGCTCGAAAGCAATCAGGTGGAAGCGGCACAAGCAGTATGACGGCCGTGTGGGCTTCTGGCGAGGTGAGGGAGTTCGGCAAGCCAACACTGAAAGAATTCGCTAAAATGGGCTGCGCAAAGCCCAATACGCTGGATTCCGACCAGTTCGAGCCATAGTTAAGTGATAACAGTTGACCCACCTTTCATCTGCTTCGCCCAGAGCCGACATTACGGTTCCGTTTGGGTTGCGGCCCTTACATAGTTCGAATTCGGCCAATCTTCGCTCGACAGGTGGTGCGGCGATATTCAAACTTTGATAGGGGACCACAAAATGACAATCGTACCAGTCGACCAACTCTCCACCGCCGATCTGCAGGTCGATGCGATTTACCAAGGTGGACGCAAGGGCAATGCCGGCGACGACCCGTTGCCCAAGCTGGTGCGCGTCGACAGTCAGGGTGGCTTCCGCTATCGGGGCAAGGTCAAGGGCAAGCTGGATATGCTCGTTCTGACCACGAGCATGAATGATGCCGACTGGCCTGATGAGCTTGATGCCGAAACAGGCATTTTTACTTACTTTGGGGACAACAAGAAGCCGGGACGCGACCTGCATGACACGGGGCGCGACGGCAACCTGATCCTGCGAACGATTTTCGAGCACTCCCGCGCAGGCCAGGAGGGTCGGCAGGTCGTACCGCCGATATTCCTGTTTGCGAGCGCAGGTGTGTCGCGGGATGTTCGCTTCCTGGGGCTGGCGGTGCCGGGCGCAAGCGATCTTGACGCGTCGGAAGAGTTGGTTGCCATCTGGCGCAGTACCAAAGGCGAGCGTTTTCAAAATTACCGAGCACGATTCACGGTGATCGATGCCGCCCGCATGCATCGCGCGTGGGTCGACAGCATTATCGCAGGCAAATCCGATCACTCGCTCGCGCCAGATCAATGGCAGCTCTGGCGTAAAACAGGACGCCGCAAACCGCTAATCGCAGCGCGAACCTTGGAGTACCGATCGAGGAATGAGCAACTGCCGTCGGACCACGATGGCCAAGCAATCATCGACGTCGTGCGTCAGCACTTCAAGAGCCGGCCGCACGCATTCGAGCACTGTGCAGCCGCACTTGCGCGCTTGATGATCCCGGACATTGCTGGCCTGGATGTCACGCGGCCATCGCGTGACGGCGGTCGTGATGCGATCGGTCAGCTTCGCGTAGGCTCCGGACCAAGCGGTATTCTGGTGGATTTTGCCTTGGAAGCAAAATGCTACACGCCGCCGACTGCAGTGGGCGTCAAGGACATGTCACGGCTGATATCGCGGCTGCGTCATCGCCAGTTCGGGGTGATCGTGACGACCTCGTGTGTTGATCTGCAGGCGTACAAGGAGATTAAGGAAGATCAGCACCCGATCCTTGTGATCGCGGCGCAAGACATCGTTGACCTATTGCGGCGCAACGGCCGCGGCAGCGTTGAAGCAGTCCGCACTTGGCTTAGCGAGGAGTTTCCTGCAGAGCACAAGACTCAGGCCTGATCGGCCTTTGCCTCCTGTGTAATCAGCCCGGCCTTGACCAAGCCGGCTCTTTCAACAGCAATGACGGCTTCGAGCGCGGGCTTCGCCTGCTTTGCGGTCGGCTTACGCTGCCAACCACCGGCGGCGTAGCCTGCAATTGTCCTGCAGATACCGGCGACGGTCCAGTGGATGGTACTGGTCTGCTGTCCCCTCTCCGCAACTTCCAACCAGATTGCGGCCGGTATCTCCATGCAGCGAGCAATGCGGTCGTAGTCGGCAACTGTGTGGGTGCCCTTCGGAATCATCGGCCCGCTGATTCCGGTCGAACTGCTGGCGGTCTCATAGGAGAGCTCGGGTGGTAGAGGATCGGACAGTTCAGGAAGCTTATCCTGGATGTCCTTCCAGCATTCGGCCTTCTTGTACCATTCGCTGGGGTTTCGCTGACCTGCTGACTCACGCATGACTGCGTCAAGTTTCGGCGCCCAGTCTGCGATGAGTTGCTCGAGTTCCAGGCTGACGGCTTGTTTCGACCACAGACGGTCGAAGTCGACGCGCCCGCCGCTACGATGTGAGAAGCCGGCCACGACATAGGCAGTGATCTGCGATCCATAGGCTGGGAACTTCATGCTTTTGATCTTCTTCTCGGCAGCGCGGTACAGAACAGAGATAGCGATCAAGCGCTTGAACCAATTCTGGTCTGGCTCGGGAACCGGAGCGTCCTTCAAACGCTGCATGAATATCTGGAAGTTCTTCTGACCGCCAAGGCAGACCTTGTCCGGCAGGCTTTCCCAGGCGCTGAGATAGCGGGCGACATCAAGCTTGCTGAGACGGCGTTGTTTTGGCGTCTGCTGACGGAATGTCTTCGTATCGGAGACCTTGAAGGCAGCCTTCTGTTCGGCGGCGAGGTACGAGCCGCGAGCACGCTCGTAAAACCAGCGGCCTTTGGCGTCATCAAGCCAAGTCGTATTGGCGAGGGTTTCGATCTGCTGATGGAAGGGGTCGTTTGCAGAGAAGTCTGCGAGTTGAACCGTATTCTGGCGGTTAGCTGCGCGCGAAATGGACGACACCATTTCGCTTAGATCAGCGCCCCCGACCTTGATGATTTTTACCGGCACGGACACGTGCTCGAGGTTGAGCGAATCCTTGCGCCGCGCCCGATGGAGAGAGGCTGTAGTCTGTCCGCGGAACGCGAACACTTCGCGAGCTTCCTTTCTGCAGTGTCCGGCAATGGCGGTGAGACGTCCCCGCAGCGTGCCAGGCGGGCGCGCCTGCGATTTGCGAACATCAATGCGCCAGTCGCGGTCCATGCCGGTCGGCAGGTCCACCTGAATGCGGGAAAGTCGGCTGGCTTCGTCGCGTGTCCAGGTGCGAGAACCGCCAAGGCCGAGCCAGCTGCCGGCGACAAGAAGACGCTTGCCGCGGTAAACGTAGAAGCCCTGGCGTGCGCCCCACCCACCTGGGCCGCCTGCGGCCTCGTACTCGGTGTCGTTGGCGAAGCGGTCCCGGTGCGGAAGGACATAGGGCTTCACGCTGAAGGATGAGCCGGCATGCCGGATTCTTTCAACGGGCATGGCGATGGTCGCTGGATGCTGTGTCTGGAACGGGTCCCACGCTTTGACGGGGCGTCCATTGAGAACGATTGCGAGGCGATCGGCATCACCGTTGATGAATCGATGAAAGACCATGCCGAGATGAGCGCGGATTTCTTCGAGGCGAAGGTAAAAGGCCTCCTTGACGAGGCCTGAGAGTCCGCTCAGCTCGTCGATATTCTCCCAGAGGACAACCGTACCGGCGGAAAGTGTAAGAAGTTTCGAGACGAAAGGGTGTTTGGGCAGCGGATCGGGGACGGTGGCGATCCAGCCGCGCGCTGCGATGACTTCGACATCCATCGTTATTCCGGTCGTCGTATCTTCCGCCCGAGAGACGGCGGTCAGGCGGCTGCTTTGTGACAACGATGCGGTCTTCAGGCCCATGCCGAAGCGTCCAAGATCATTCTCGCTGCGGTCGGCGTCAGGGCCGTCACCACCGAGCTGCATCGCCTCAGCAAGGCGCTTTTCGCCCATGCCGCGTCCGTTGTCGAAGATGGCAGCAACGGGGCGTCCGTCGTTCCACTGGAGGTCGATTTCCACAGTGACTGCGCCAGCAGTGATGCTGTTGTCGATGAGGTCGGCTATTGCGGTCTCAGGCGAATAGCCCAATCCCCTGAGTGAGTTGATCAGTGCGGAGGCCTTCGGTGGTATCTCGATGGTACGTTCCGCGGCCATGTCAGGCGACCTGCCGATCAACTGCCTCTTTTTCGCGGGACGATCCGACGAGCTGAGCCTTTAACACTTTTGCGACGGCGAGGCCCAGGAGTGGTGGGACAGCATTTCCGATCTGACGGAAAGCGGCGTTCATCGCACCAGCGAACGTAAACCCGTCCGGGAATGACTGCAGACGCGCAGCTTCACGCACGGATACGGTGCGCTTCTGCGCGCTGTCATAGTGGATATGGGAGTAAGTGTCCTTGCCCATGTGAGCGGTCAGCGTGCGAGACGGCTTGGACGGATCGAGCTTCCACCATTTGTTCGGGAACTTGTTTGGATCGTATGGGGGCACCATGCTGGCGCGCAGTTCCTGAAAGGCCTTCGAGTCTCTATGCACCTTGGTCATGCGCTGTGAAATCAGCTCTTCCTCGAAGAGTTTCTCGGCCAGGGCACGGGCCTGTGGATAGTCGGCGCCGTGTTTGAGCTTGGCGAAGATGGGGAAATCTCGAGGAGTCAGACGAACCAAGTGTCCATCCGTACCGTCCTCGGTCTTGAAGCCGGGCCAAGTGCGCATGGCAACGGAGTATGCCGAAAGGCTGCCTTCAAGCTTGCGATAGGGAAGGACATCGCGAAGCTTACGCTTGCGGATTACCGATGGGTCGGTTGCATGTTCCTTGATCCGAGGAAGGTCTTCGAGTGCATCTTTGACGCCGACGGCGTTCTTGAGATTCTTGTGGGGCACCGGGATCGGGTGGAAGTGAACGCTGTCTTTCTTCACGTGCTTGAGCGCCACGCGACGCGATCCTTCGTAGCCCTTGGGAAGGTCGAGGAAGTGGATCGGCTCGGGGAAAGCGGGCTCTTCGCCGAGTTCAGTAGCGATGGCGACGATGAACAATCGCTCGCGTATCTGCGGCACACCGAAATAGGCGGCATTGAGAATGGTGTATCCGGTTCGATAGCCCGCAAGACCGAGAGTCTCGCAGATTTCCTCTGGGACGTTGTGACCGCCGAAGTTCAGAATGTCCGGAACGTTCTCGATGATGATGACGAGGGGCTGCGTGTCTTCAACGTACTGAAGGAAGCGACGATAGAGGGCGGCGCGAGGGTCCTTCTGGAAGGCATCTTCCTCTCCAGCGACGGAACGAAGCTTGGAGCGGCCGATCCGTGCAAAGGCTTGGCAAGGGAGCCCCGCCGCGAGGAGGTCGAAGGACTCGGAAGCTGAGGTACCCAGTTCGAGGTCTGCGACGAGCTGAGATGCGGAGCAGCTTTCCATGTCGCGCGGGCGCGCCCATTCACTGTCAGCGGCCTGATCCCCACCGAAGTTGAGCGCGTAGCTTGCCGCGGCCTCAGGATCGATTTCGATGTGGGCGGTAAGATCAAAGCCTGCGGTTTTCAGGCCCAGGGACAGGCCGCCGCAACCCGAGCAGATTTCGAGTGCGCGAGGTGTGGCGCCTGAGTGCAGTCTGGCAATCTTGTTGCGGCGTGTAAGCTGCTGTTCCTTGGACGTCATGACTTGAATATTCCCTTGAGCCTTTGACGCAGACCGTCTTTGTTGGCGGTTTCGCATTCCCAAAGGGTAACGACACGCCAGCCACGCTGCTCAAGTTCCTCCCGCACGCGTTCATCACGTGCAACGTTGTTCTTGAATTTTTTGGTCCAGAATTCAACGTTGGATTTGGGGGTATAGCAATAACGGCACCCGGCATGACGGTGCCAATAGCAACCGTGAACGAAAGCAATAGTGTTCCGGCCTGGAAATACAAGGTCAGGGGAGCCTGGAAGGTCTTTGCGGTGAATGCGAAAGCGTAAGCCAAGGGCATGAGCAGTCTTGCGCACCGCCATCTCAGGGCCAGTATTTTTGCCCCGAATACCGCTCATCATCCGTGAACGCTGTTCGCCTGTTACGATATCCATGCGGGGCCCCAACGACGACCAGACGCCGATTCACTTTACATTACATTAACCGAGACACCTGCGTTTTGTGTTGGGACAGGAAGCTAAATGGCTGACGCCGATGCGCCGCGTTGAGGTTGAACCTACGAGCAACTCATACAGCCACCGTCGAGACTCGGAATCTTACGGCCGTTCCGTAGAAAGCTAGCTGGCTAGCTCCGTGAACATGAGGAGAACGCCCGTGGGACTTTCGTGGGACTTTCGGTCCCACGACGAGCCACAACAGCGAAAAAATCTCACTTTGTTCACATGGTCCCTAAAATGAGGGTTGCACCAAATCCCCGGCTTCTCTATGTCTCCGCGCAGTCGGGGCGTAGCGCAGCCTGGTAGCGCATTTGTCTGGGGGACAAAGGGTCGTGGGTTCGAATCCCGCCGCTCCGACCATCACACTCTTTAATTGCTTGCTGCTGGCCCTGCGCGGCATCCTTGCGAGCGCCAGTCCGTCGGAGCTTGCCCATGCCGATGACATCGATGGATGTTGGCCCAGCGCTGCAACGGTGGCCAGGGTTGAATGGGGCCCGCACCAATCTGGTCAATCATTCCGAAAACCAGACTTTCCGCGTTGATACTGCTGACGGGCAGTGCTTCATGCTCCGGGTCCACCGCGCTGGGTACCAGTCGACCTTGTCGATCCAGAGTGAGTTGGCGTGGCTGCAGGCGCTGCAACGAGATACCTCCTTGCCTATCCCCCAGCCAATTGCCGGCTGCGATGGCGAGCTGCTGCAGCGCTTCATTGCTCCTGACGGATCAGTGCGCATGGCGGTGCTGTTTGACTATATTCCAGGCCACGAACCGGTGCTTCCAGATAATCTGGATGGCCTGTTCGGCACATTGGGCAGCTACGCAGCTACGCTACACCAGCACGTCACCACCTGGCAGCGTCCCGCTGACTTTGAACGTCCCAGTTGGCAGGCCGCGACCATCCTCGACATTGACGGGCCGTGGGGTGACTGGCGCGTCGCACCGGGGGTCGCTGCCCACAACCGCCCGATTCTGGATCGTCTCGATGCCATGCTTTGGCAACGTCTGGCTGACTATGGAATGGATGCAGATCGTTATGGGCTGATCCATGCCGATATGCGGCTGGGCAATGTGCTGGTCGATGGGGAGAACGTTTCGCTGATCGACTTTGACGACTGCGGTTTCTGCTGGTTCACCTATGATTTTGCCGCGGCCATCTCCTTTCATGAGACCAGTCCCGCCATACCAGCGCTCCGCTCGGCCTGGATCGAGCACTATCAGACAGTTCGCCCGCTCAATGACAGGGACCTTAAATCCATCGATAGCATGGTGATGTTGCGCCGCATGGCGCTGTTGGCATGGATCGGGTCGCACGCGGAAACCGAGCTGGCGCAGCAGTATATGCCCGGTTTTGCCGATGGGACTGCGGCACTGGCCGAGCGTTATTTGCGCGGCGCCATCTGGCCCGAATAGCGTAGCCTGAATTGGAGGAAGCAGAGCCCCAGACTTCGCGCCCAGATGATGCACGGGCCGCCGCCGATAACCGTTGCAGACCTCCGATGAACCTTCAGCGCCGCTTTGCCCTCCGCCTGGGCCTATCTTCTCGCATCGGCTGGCGCGCCGACACGCGACCGCACAGCGGTTCGCACGAGCCTTTGCGGAGAAGGCCTATCTGCCCGATTCTGATCAGTTCGATCTGGCCTGGTGCCTAAGCCGAAGTTTGAGGTGTTAAAGCCCCACACGAGGCCAAAGAACAACCACATATGGCGCCAATGTTCGCCCTCATGCAGCGTTGAGCACATGACGATGCCAATCAACGAGATCATTAGCGCGATTGAGATTTCGTCTTTTGTTCGCCGATAGTTCCGGATGGATGCCACCACGCTTCCAACGGCGAGAATGACCCAACTGATCCCACCGCCCCAGCCGTAATTGACGAAGGAGCTGAGCCAGATGTTGTGGATCGGCTCGGGGAAGATCTTCTCGAGCTGGAGCACCCCGAGGCCAATAGGGTTCTGCAGGATCATCGGCAACACCAGCAGATAGCGGTGGTACCGACCTTCCTCCCCGAGGTCGTAGGACTTGGCAAAGGTGAGGCGATCAAGAAGCTTGGTGGTGAACTCAGCCGAAGTGAGGCTGGCGAAAATGAAAAGGACGACGCTGGTCAGGAAAAGGCCGCCGACAATCAGCATCAGCCGACGCGGGCGCCCTCGATTGTGGAAGAAAATGTAGGCCAGAAAGCACGATAACGTCGCGACAACGCCGATGCGCGAGAACGAGAGCAGGATGCCGAGCAGGACAATTGCCAGCGCCCCACTCAGCAGCACCTTGCTACCTTGGCCACGAGAGAGGAAGTAGGCGCAGAAAATCACGGCCGGAATCAGGAATGAACCGTACATGTTGGGATCGTCAAGGAGGCCCCTGGCGCGCCCGTCCCAGGTGAGCAGGTCCGACTGGAGCAGGAAGCCGATGGTGCCCAGGATTGAGGCAATCACACACGAGGCGATGTAGACCTTAAAGAAGGTCTCGAAGTGTCGGCGGTTCCAGCTCATCGAAGCAAAGGCGCCGAACAATCCAATGGAAATAGCGAAGGTCTTGGCCAGCAACTCGAAACTGACAAACTCCTCATCCAGGTGCGGGAGCGACGCCAGGAAATAGGAAACGGCCCATGCCAGAAGCAGAAGCGAGAGCGCCACGGCGCGGCGCGTGGCCTCCAGTTTTTTGAAGAGCCGCATATGCACCAGGGTGATCACAAACGATGCGATGAACAGCATATCGACGGGCGAGGGCCGAAATAGTGTGAAATTCATCGCCAGTACGGCGGCCCAGAAGACCATGTTTCGCATCGAGAAGACCGCGAAGCGCAGACCGGCAACGCTCACCCCGATGTCGCGCGTCCCACTGCGGCTATCCGCGTCCGTACTCATGGGGCGAGGCCGTAGCCGAGCAGAAACTCCATCGAGCCCAGCCCCTCACAATCAGGTGCGTTCGACGCAAAATGCGTGCGCGCCGTTGCATTGACGCAGCGGTAGACAGGCACGGACCCTGTCTGCTCTGCAGCAAATAGCCAGCCTGCGGTTCGCTCACGCACATAGCCGTTCGCTTTGCAGCTGCCATCTTCGGCGATCGTGTGATCCAGATGACCGGGCCAGTCACTGGAACACTCGGCCACCTTTATACTCGCAACACCCTCAGGCGCGCCTGTCAGCATGTATGCGACCGTCTTGTCGCGGCGGAAGACGAGCCTGTCGCCGGTCAATGGCCCGGTGGATGTGACGTAGATTTCGTGCTTCGGGTCCGACCAGCGTGTCAGCGCCGTTCCAACCTGAACTGGGATTGGCCTGTCACCAAAGGCCAGCGACACCTCGTGATGGACTAGGTAGCGGCTTTCGAACCCCTCGTCGGGCGGAACATAGAGATAGCTCAGCAGGAAATGGCGATTGATGGCGTTGCTGCCATTGTCCGGATTCAACATGGTCCCGTAGGCAACCAGACCGGTGGCGGCTGGACGTTCCCAATCCGATCCCTCGATCACAACCAGGGGTTCCTTGAGGTCAACAAAGGACACCTTGTCCTTTGACAGCGAGAGCCGCAGTCCGCCGAACCATGGATCGGTGGCGACGACAGCAACCCAGCCCGGCTCCAGCAGGTAGGCGGCGCCTTGGCCAACGAAACCGATCGCCGTTGCCTTGCCTTCAAGACCCGGCTCGCTCCAGGCGCCCTCATAGTATTTGTGCCAGTTTGTCGGATCGCTTGCCGGCGCCCGAGCAGCGATCGTCTGCCAGTCGGAATTGCGCAGACAATATGCGTAGAGATAGCTGTCGAGACCATCAATCATCGTACAGTCGCCCTCGCCGGTGATCCTGTCCGGCAGCGGCGAATCGGGGCCGGTGATGACGGTGCCCAGATCGGTCCAGGTAAGGCCTTCGTCGGCGGAAGTTGCAATCGCCATCGACTTGTCGGTACGCCCCTGACTGTAATTGCAGGCGGCTTCCTGGTGCACCAGCCCAAGGGCTCCGTCATCGGATCGCATGATCGAGGTCAACCAGCGTCCGCAGTCGTTGATGCTGCCCGGTTCGCCCGGCTGCAGGACGGGCTGGCGCGCGCCAGCCATATCCCATAGTGAGGCGCCTTCAATGGCATAGGTCGCGCCGTTGGCGCTGAAGCCTCGAAATGATCCGTTGGCTAATTTCAGGGCAGTGAAGGTCGCATCAAGCTCGTCCGGGAACGGCCCGCGCACGACGACGGGCGGACCCACGCGAACCTGGAGACATTCGACGCAGATCTCACTATTGGCAAGTTCTGGCTCGGCTGCATCGACCGCTCCGAAGAACGCCATGACAGCAAAACCGGCAGCGTGGAGCGGGGCGTACCTCATCATGTGCTCAATACGCATTTTCAAAATTCAGTAGCCGGACCGGGGTCATCATCACAATGTAGAGGTCAAACAGAATAGACCAATGCTCGATATAGTAGAGGTCGTGGTTTACCCGCTGCATGATCTTGTCGATGGTGTCCGTTTCTCCGCGCCAGCCATTGATCTGGGCCCAGCCGGTCATGCCGGGTTTGACGCGGTGGCGCGCGAAATACCCTTCCACAGCGTCGTAATACAGTTTGTTGTCCGCCTTGGCCTGCAACGCATGGGGGCGTGGCCCCACGATGGACAGTTCACCCTTGAGCACGTTGAACAGCTGCGGCAGTTCGTCGATCGAGGTCTTGCGGATGAATTTGCCGACACGGGTGACCCGCTGGTCGCCTCTGGTCACCAGCTTGGCCGCACCAGAATCCAGCATATCGCTGCGCATGGAGCGGAATTTGTAGATATTGATCAGTTCGTTGTTGAAGCCATGCCGCTGCTGCATGAAGAACACCGGCCCCTTGCTTTCCAGCTTGATCGCGATGGCTGTAGCAATCATCACCGGTGACAGCAGCACCAGTGCGGTCAGTGCCACGACCTTGTCGAATACCCATTTGAAAACGAGGTTCCAGTCCGAGATCGGCCGGTCGGCCATGTCAAACACGGCAATGTCGCCGACATAGGAATAGGCCTTGTTGGTGAATTTGAGCTTGCTCATATGGGCCGACAGCCGGATATCGACCGGTAGTACCCAAAGTTGGGTCAGCATGTCGAGCACACGCTTTTCCGCCGATAGGGGCATCGACACGATCACCAGATCCACCGTGGTGCGCCGGGCAAACTCGATCAGGTCAGCAACCTTGCCCAATTTGGGCACGCCGGCCACGCTGTCGGGTGAGCGATCATCGATGCGGTCATCGAACAGGCCGAGCATGGTAATGTCATTGCTGGCACTGGCGCGAATCTGCTCGATCAGGATCTCGGCGTCGCTACCACCGCCCACGATTGCCGTGCGGCGGCGCAACCGTCCCTGCCGGGTCCAGACCATCACCAGCGCGCGCAATGCCATCCGGTAGACTACCAGCAATACCGCACCACCGAAGAACCAGCTGGCCAGCCAGACGCGCGAGAAAAGATCGCTGGCCTTGAGGAAGAAAATTCCAACCGCCAGCACCACCATGACCAGCGTCCATGCGGCGAGCACGCGGCCGATCTGGGTCAGGATCGTCCGATAAGCGCCAATGCGGTGTGTGCGCGCGGCATTGAACAGCACATTGGCCAACAGACATGACGCCAGGATAACCGGAATGTAGAAGGCCGGCTGTCCCAGTTCGACGTAAAATTCGTAGATGCCGTAACCCAATATCGCCAGGAGCAGGGCCTCAACGACCTGGGCGATGCCCACGACAACAGCCCCGGAGATCGTCGGCTCTACCGGCGCGGCGATGATTGCCTCGGCCTGGGGGGAGAGTTCGGTGGCCTCCCGTTGAGAGGCGGCATGGTCAAGCAGGGCCTGCTTGGGGTCAACACGATACATTAGGCGCTACCAGTCTGGGATACTGCGCGCCATTGTTCCTAAAATGGGTTTAGGTTCGGTGAAGTTGCGCACCTAACGCTGCACGGCCAAACGACGGTAGAGTGCTTCGATCTGGCCTGCCATACCCGCCAGGGCAAAGCGCTCGGCCATGTACTCGAGCCGGGCCCGCATCTCCGCCTGGGCCGCGTCGGGCCTGTCCAGCGCCATTTGCATCGCCCCGTGCAGGGCCTGCACATCATTGGCCGGCACCAGGCTTGCTGCCGTCGGCCCAAAAATCTCCGGAATCCCGCCCACCCGGGTGGCGATCACCGGTAGCTGTGCCGCTGCCGCCTCAAGCACAATATAAGGCAGCGATTCGGCGAGGGAGGGCACGACGGCAATTCGCCCGCGAGCCAGGCTGGGCCGAGCCGGCTGGGCGCCGATCAGGCTAACGCGGTCAGTCAGTGCCAGACGGGCGATCTGGGCCAGTAGGGCATCCCGGCTGCCGCCAGCCCCGGCCATCACCAGCGTGGCCGGATGACCATCGGTTCGTCTCAGGGCCGGCAGCGCCTCAATCAGCACATGCACGCCCTTGAGCTCGCGCAGTTCGCCAATGAACACAAAATCGGCCGCATCAGAATCGGGGTGCACCGGCACGAATTCGTCGGGCGACAAACCGTTGTAGATCACCATTGTAGGGCAGGTGGGGGAGGCGATCAGCGCAGCATAGGTCGCCTGCGCATACTGGCTTTCGAATATGATCGCGCCCGTTTGCCCCATCAGCCAGCGCTCCAACCCGTGGAATATCCGGCCCGAGAGCGACGCCTTGTCGAAGTGCAGCACCCCGCCATGCGGGGTATAAATTGCGACGGCCTTGCTGTTGCCCAGCCGAGCCAGTCGGGCATAAAACCCGCCCTTGGCGCCGTGACCGTGCAGTATGTCAATGCCCAGCGTGCGCGCCAGCCGGCGGATCGCCAACGGGGTAACCAGATCACCGCTACCGAGCAAGCGGGGCATAGCAAAGCGGTGAATGCCCAGGCTTGCATAGGGCGCCAATTCGGTCAGTCGGGATTCGGTCTGGGCGTCGCTGGCCAGGCTGTCGACCACCAGGCCCACTGCATGCCCATGTGCTGACAGCGCGCGAGTGAGGTCGGCGACATGGCGGAACAAGCCCCCCACCGGCGCCCGCATGACCTGCAGGATGCGCAGCTTGCGTGCCGTCATGCCGGCCTCCGTCAGAACCAGCGTTCAGGCACCACGACGGTGTCGCCCGGGAAGATCGGGAAATCCAGATTGACGCTACCCTTGACCATCTGACCGCCCTGGCGGCGATAGACCACGGCAGTCTGCCGGTCGGCCGTATCGGTGAATCCACCGGCCGTGCTGATCGCCGCGCGTACGGTCATGCCGAAGACATAGGGGAACTGGCCGGATTTGCTGATCGCACCCTGGATGAAGAAGGGGCGATATTCGGCCACCTCAACCGCAACATCGGGGTTGCGCATATAGCCATTGGCCAGTGCTGCGGCGATATTGCCGGCGGCCATTTTGGTGGTATTGCCCCGCACCTGCACGGGGCCGACCAAGGGGAATGCCACCGCGCCGCTATCATCGACGCGATAGGTGGCGCTCAGGTCAGCATCTCCATAGACAGTGACACGCACCGCGTCTCCGGTATCGAGCTGATAAGGACCCTTGGTTTCCACCAAATAGGTCGCTGTGCGCGTGGTGGCGCATGCTGCGAGCGGCAGCATTAAGGCAAGGGTGAGCAAGGGTAGCCAGCGCATCTAAAATCCCGCGCGTTTGAGGTGCCGCCACTGTTGCCGTCGCGTGGTTAATAAACCCCTTCGACCTGCAATGAATTCGCGCAACGTGCGAGCTACTTAACCAAATACTTACCACGCGAGCGCCATAAATCGCTGTATCTGAAGAGGAATAGCAATGACCTATGAGTCAACAGCCGCGCTCGATACGCGGATCGACATTGGTGCGGTGCTCAGCGCGATCGTCAGCCGCCTGCCGCGCATCATCGTGCTGACGCTGGTTTTGCTGGCTGCGACCTTTGTCCTGCTCATGTTTGTGCCTCGTCAGTACGAATCCTCGGCGTCCATTCTCGTGGAGTCGCGCAGCAATGTGTATACGCGCGCTCCAAATGAGCAGGCGCCGTCGCTGACAGGAGGAGAGCCGGGTGTTGTCTCCAGTCAAATCGCGTTGATCAAGTCGCGTGACACGTTGATGCGCGTCATTGATGAACAGGGCTTGCGTTCCGTGCCGGAGTTCAACGGCGGCGATGGGAGTGGCTATTCGCCGATGGCGCTCATCAGTCAGTTGCTGGGTCGCAAGACGACGCCAACCAGTATCGACGAGACCGTACTCAAAAATCTCTACGACAAGCTCACGGTCAGTCAGGAGCGCGATTCCCGGCTGTTCTCGGTACAAGTCCTCTCCACAGACCCGCAGCGCGCCGCCGACATTGCCAATGCCATTGCCAGTGCCCATGTGGCGCGCCGAGCTCAGCTTTCGCTGTCCGATACTGCCGACGCGTCCGGCTGGCTGCGTGACGAGATTGCCCGGCTGGAGGTCGTGGTCAAGGATGCCGAAACCGCCGTAGCCAATTACAAGGTCAGCAATGACCTGTTTACAGGTGCCAACAATGGCAGCCTGCTCGATCAGCAACTCTCTACCATTGCCGGGCAGATCAGTGCGGCACAGGAACGCAAGAATACCGCAGCTTCACGGGCGCAGCTTATCCGGGGCATGCTTGAACGGGGTCAGTCCATCGCTGGTGTTGCCGATGTGCGTGACTCGGTGGTTATTCAGCGATTGAGCGAGGAAAAGGCACGATTGCAAGGGGAGAAGGCCCAGCGCTCCGCAACGCTACTGGCCAGCCATCCCACCATCCGTGCGCTGACCGCCCAGATCGACGAGTTGGATAGTCAGATTGCCCTTGAGGGGCGTCGTGTGGCCAATGCCCTTGATGCTGAAGCCCAGATCGAGTCTGATTTGGAAGCGTCACTGAAGGCCAATCTGTCCAGCGCCAAAGTCTCCGCATCGACGGCGACCCAGGACACGGTGACCCTTGACGCTCTGCAGCGCGATGCCAAGGCCCAGCGCGACCTGCTGGAGAGCTACCTACAGCGCTACAACGAAGCCTCATCACGCACGGAAACCAACTCGGCACTGCCCGATGTTCGTGTCGTCAGCGTTGCTGCACCATCAGTATCGCCGGCCTCACCGAAGACCTCGATGATTCTAGTTGCCGTTGGCGTGGTGGCGCTGTTCGCTCAAATTGGCCTGGTCGTCTTTCTCGAAATGGTGTCCGGTCGCGCCATTATTGCCATCCAACCGCACCAAGGTTCGCAGGACGAACTTGAGGAAGTGCCGTTCAATGAAGCCGAACTGGAGCCCGACCAGCGATACGAGGCCGCATCCGACACCGGTAACACCAATTTCGACACCGAGATCGGCGACGATAACGAATTTACCCTGGCCGAGACCCGACACGATAGCGACGTACTCGAGCCAATCGTTGATGAACCGTTTGTCGCAGGCCCTGCGCTTGAGTTTGAACCCGATGTTGCATCGGAATCGACACGCGCGACGCGCTCCGTGGCGGCCGACTTCATCTCTGCACTAGTCGCCGAGTCGGCGCTTGAGCGGACCCAACCTGCTGTGGCCCCGGCACCAGCGGAGGCCATTCCCGATCTCCTCAGTATGTCCACCTTGGCCGCCGATGTTGGGCTGGGTCGGACCCATCTGGTGATGCTGGCGGCACATCGTCGCCATGCCGAATGCGAGGCGGTAGCCGAAGAACTCGTCGCCGAAGCGCTTGGACGCGGGCTTAGTGTCGCCCTGGTCGATGCGGGTAGCGCTCGTATCAGCGAGGAGCTCGGGCTGTCAGACTTGAGTGGCGACGTAGCCAGCTTTGGTGACGTGGTCCATAAATCCGCGGACAACAGCTTTGCCGAAATCCCCTGGGGACGGACCCCATCACTGCAACGTCAGTCCAAAAAGCCGGTGACGCTGGTCGAGGCTTTGGGTGACATCTACGAAGTTGTGGTGCTGCTAACGGGACGAGTAGGCATGAATTCCACTTTGCCCATGTTCGCCGGGATGAATGGCCGGGTGGTTCTGGTTGCCGATGTCGAGGACGACAGCGATGCGGTGGCTGACAGCCGGGCCCAATTGCTCGAAGCCGGCTTCAAGACCGTCGAGGTGGCTCGGGGACCGGCGCGCGTCGCCGCCTGATCGGAGCCCGCAATGTCTGCCAAATATGCGGCCATTCGTACCATGTTCGAGCTCATCTGGCTGGCGCGCCTGCCAGGCCTGGTGCGGCTCCTGTCGCGATCGCGCGGCGTGATTTTCACGCTACACCGGGTACTTCCCGATACACCCGCCGACTTCTCGCCGAATGCTATTCTGCAGGTCGAGCCGAGCTTTCTTGAATATGTCATCGAGCGCGTGCGTGACCTGGGCATCGATATTGTCAGCCTTGACGAAGCGCTTGTGCGCCTGGCTGCACCTGCCAAACCCCGCCCCTTCGTGGTTCTGACCTTTGATGATGCCTATAAGGACAATCTCAAATACGCATTGCCCATTCTGCAACGGCAGGAGGCGCCGTTTACCCTCTACGTCCCCACCGCGCTGGTGGATGGGGTGGGGGAGTTATGGTGGCAGGCCATTGAGGACATCATCACCCGCCAGGAGGCGATCACCCTGACTTCGGGGGAAGAGACTGACTACGTCGACACGAGAACCACGCGGCAGAAGCAGTCAGCCTTCGACGCCCTCTACTGGCAGATGCGCCAGATGCCGGAAGTTCAGCGCATCGTTCTGCTGCGCAAATTTGCCGCCGATTACGGCTACGATCTGGATCAGCAATGTCGGGATCTGATCATGGACTGGCCCGAACTGCGCCATTTTGCCGGGGAGCCGCTCTGCACTATCGGTGCCCACACTGTCCATCACTACGAACTGGCCAAATTGCCACTGGACCAGGCTCGCAACGAAATGGCCAAGTCGGCCGACATTATTCAGTCCCAGTTCGGGCAGCGGCCAGCCCATATTTCCTATCCGCTGGGTGGTCCCTTGTCGGCGGGGCCGCGCGAATTTGCGCTTGCCCGCGAAATTGGCTTTGCGTCAGGGGTCACGACGCGTCCCGGTGGGCTGTATGAGCACCACGCCGATAGTCCCCACGCCCTGCCGCGGATCTCGCTCAACGGTTACTTTCAATCTCGCCGTTATGTCGATGTTTTCGCGACAGGAGCGATATTCTCGCTGTTGGGAAAACTGACTGGTTGATCAGGCGTCTGGTTTGGCCATCCAGCGGATAATAGCCATGGCTGGATATAGCCAGCCCATGCCTGCGACGATGAAATAGGGCATCAGGATCCAGATCGGCAGGTCGGGCGGAAACGCCAGATAAACCGAGGTAAAGATCGATAGCCATGCGATGATAGACCCCAGAATGAGGAAGACACCGATCAATTTGCGGTTGCGCTGGGTCATGTGCGGCATTGCGCCTATTGCAGGAGAACTCGGTCGGGCATACCACTCTGACCCGTTGATCGACACTGGGAAAATGCCGTGACCACCGTCCACAATGCCGCACGCAGCCAAATCAACTATGCCAGTGATCGGCTCCGGCCGGTGCGCATCTGGCTCTATGCCATGGCTGGGTTGGTCCTGCTCATGGTGGTGGTCGGCGGCATCACCCGGCTCACCGGTTCTGGACTCTCGATCACCAGTTGGAAGCCGATCTCCGGCACCATTCCGCCGTTGAACGATCTGCAGTGGCAGGCCGAGTTCGATGCCTACAAGCAAATCCCGCAATATGAAGTGAACAATAGCTGGATGAGACTGGGTGACTTTAAGTTCATCTACTTCTGGGAGTTCGTGCACCGACTGCTCGGACGCCTGCTGGGGGTGGCTTTCCTGGTGCCCTTTCTGGTGTTCCTGGTGCAGAAGCGTTTTACCGCGCAATTGGCCTGGCCGCTTTTTGGGCTGTTCCTGCTCGGTGGTTTTCAGGGTTTGCTGGGCTGGTGGATGGTTTCGTCCGGCCTTAGCGTGCTCACCTCGGTCTCGCAATATCGGCTGGCCGCGCACCTGACCGCTGCTTGCCTGCTGTTCATTGCCCTGGTTTATGTGCCGCGATCACTAGAGCCTGGTCGCATTTCGGGCGTTGACCCCAGCCGTAATATCGGCTCGGCCGCCCTGTTGCTGGTGTTGATTATCCTTCAGATCGGGGCAGGGGCATTTGTCGCCGGTCTTGATGCGGGCATGAGCTACAACACCTGGCCACTGATGGATGGCGCGCTGGTCCCCAACGGCCTCGGTGTTATGCAACCGTTCTGGAAAAACCTGTTTGAAAATGCCCTGACTGTGCAATTCATCCACCGCACCCTGGCCTATGTCATCCTGGCCTATCTGGCTGTGCTGATCTGGCAGCAGCGAGCAGCCGGTGGGTTTTCCGGCGTGCATGGTTGGTTGCCGCGCATTGGTCTGCTGGTGCTGCTGCAAGTCGTTCTGGGCATTGGCACTTTGCTCATGGCCGTGCCCACCTCGCTGGCCGTCGGCCACCAGGCGCTGGCCTTCATGCTGGCGGGTGTTACCTTGGCCTACATTGCCGATATGCAGCGGGCCGCTCGTGTCACGCGTTGATTGTGGTAACATAATACCGCAATTGTAATGCTTTGATTTCATTGCTTAAATTCAAAGCTGTTGACGTCTGCAGGAATCCCGCATAAACGAGCCAGCGAACGTGACGCTTTCTCCTCAGGAGAGGGTTGATCACCCCAAGAATTTAGGGAATTCAAGCATGAGCACTTACTCGGCAAAACCGAGCGAGATCGAAAAGAAGTGGATCCTGATCGATGCCGAAGGCCTCGTCGTGGGTCGCGTCGCTTCGATCATTGCTTCGCGTCTGCGCGGCAAGCACAAGCCAACTTTCACACCACACATGGACATGGGCGACAATATCATTGTCATCAATGCCGACAAGGTGAAGCTGACCGGCCGCAAGCTCGATCAGCACAAGTTCTACTGGCACACTGGCCACCCTGGCGGCATCAAGGACCGGACGGCCCGCGAGATCCTCGAAGGTCGTTTTCCTGAGCGCGTGCTCGAGAACGCCGTTCGCCGCATGATGCCGGGCGGCCCGCTGACCCGTGCGCAGCTGAAGAATCTCCGCGTCTACACTGGCGCCGAGCATCCCCATGAAGCGCAGGACCCGGCCAAGCTGGACGTTGCTGCGATGAACCCCAAAAATGCGCGGGTGAAGTAATATGGCCGAAACCATCAACTCCCTCGAAGACCTCGGCACCACCACCGTCGCTCCTGTCGTCAACACCGCACCGGTGCACGTTCAGAAGCTCGACGCCCAGGGTCGTGCCTATGCCACCGGCAAGCGCAAGAACGCGGTTGCCCGCGTCTGGATCAAGCCAGGCAAGGGCACTGTCACGGTCAATGGCCGTGAGTTCGCCACATACTTTGCGCGTCCCGTGTTGCAGCTGATCGTCAAGCAGCCAATCGTGGCAACCGAACGCACCGATCAGTATGACGTCGTCGTCACGGTGGCCGGCGGCGGTCTGTCCGGTCAGGCCGGCGCCGTGCGTCACGGCATTTCCAAGGCTCTCAATTTCTTCGAGCCGGGCCTGCGCCCAGTGCTCAAGAAGGGTGGCTTCCTGACCCGCGATAGCCGCGTTGTCGAGCGCAAGAAGTACGGCAAGGCCAAGGCCCGCAAGTCCTTCCAGTTCTCCAAGCGTTAAGCTGGAACTGCCAAAAATTGCAGAGGGGTCGGGAAACCGGCCCCTTTTTTACCTTTGCAGCATGCGGTGCCTGCGGTCGTTCTGCCGCGTCAGCACTATTATTGTGGCCTCCGCCCGCTGACATTGTCGGCCGGTTCACCTATCTCAGCGCCATGAACAGCCTCGTCACCCGCTTCCACCTGTTGCTGACCGCCGTCACCATTGCCATTACCGGCGTGGCGGTGCTGCGTGTGCCGGTCGACTTCGGTTTTGTCGCCCTCTGGTCCGGCGGCACCCCGGTCTGGCAATGGCCGCGCGATATCGCCCTGGCTGTGGGACCGGCCGTCTCGTTGGCGTTGCTGGTTGGTTTTTTTGTCATCGGGCGGTTGCTCAGCAAGAACCACTTCGCCAAGACCCAGCACATTCTCGATCCGGCCCTGACGCTGCTGCTGGCGATTGTCGCTGCGACCCAACTCGGGCTGCTGCTGGTCGGGGTCGGCTCCGATCTCGATATTGTTCGTCTCACCGGCTTCGGACTGGGCGCAACGCTGCTGCTGCTTGGTGTCGTGCTGTTTGAGGCGGAGCGGCACACCTATGCCGGACTGCGCATGCCTTGGCCCATTGCTTCGGATCGCGCCTGGAGGCTGGTGCATCGCGCTGCGGGCACCACGACCTTTCTGGCCGGCGTAACCCTGCTGGCGCTGGCCTGGTTCGATGTTGGCATCGGCGTGCTGGTGATCGGCTTTGCGGTTGCGATGCTGGCCCCTGCGCTGGTCGCCGCACTGATATCTCTGTTGGCGCGCAACTAGTTACCGAGTTCGCACAGCAATTGCCCGGGAGCGGTTGCGGCCGGCAGGATTTTCTCACCATATGCTAACATTTGGAATGCCATGTGCTGTGCACATCCTGTCAAAGACGTAGGGTGTTGCCTAATTAGTCGGCGATCTGCCCAGCAAGTGGGCGGACGATCCGGCAGGTCACAGGTGCATCATGTCTCCCACAACACTCTCTGCTGCCCGGCCGCCGCGCCCGGCAAAACCCTTCTACAGCACCTTCGGTTTTCAGGTTCTGGCGTCCATGGTGGTCGGCCTTATCCTCGGCTTGATTGCCCGGCAGATGGGCCCTGATGTCGCCGGCAACGCCAACTGGCTGAGCCTGACGCTGGCCACTATCGGCTCGACCTTCGTGTCGCTATTGCGCGCTCTGGTGCCGGTACTGGTGTTTACTGCCATCGTCGCCTCCATCGCCAATCTGCGTGAGCTCAACAATGCCGCGCAACTGGTCTGGCAGACCCTGTTGTGGTTTGCCATTACCGCGTTGATCGCGGTGTCCATCGGCATCGCGCTTGGGCTGCTCATCCAGCCCGGTCTGCATACAGGCGTTTCCGCTGAGGCCGCCCGCCTGCCGTCCTCGTCGGGGTCGTGGCTGGATTTCCTCAAGGGACTGATTCCCGCCAACATCCTGGGTCTGCAGGCCTCCACCCGCATCACCGATGGCTCGGCCAGCACCAGCCTGAACTTTAACGTGCTGCAGATCCTGGTGGTCGCCATTGTCGTGGGCGTTGCGGCGCTGCGTGTCGGCCCCGCGGCAGATACGTTCCTGGCGTTCAATCGCTCGTTCCTCAAAATCATCCACAAAATCCTGTGGTGGGTGATCCGGCTGACCCCGATCGGCACCATCGGCCTGCTGGGCAATGCCGTGGCCGTCTATGGCTGGGACGCGCTGGCCCAACTCGGCTGGTTCTCCGGCGCCATCTATATCGGCCTGGCTCTGGTGCTGTTCGTGGTCTACCCGATCCTGCTGCAGGCCAATGGCCTCAACCCGATCCGCTACTTCCAGAGTGCCTGGCCTGCGATCCAGCTCGGCTTTGTTTCGCGCTCCTCAATTGGCACGCTGCCGATGACCGAACGCGTTACCGAGCAGAATCTGGGCGTGCCGCGTGAATATGCTGCCTTCGCTGTGCCCCTGGGCGCCACTACCAAGATGGACGGTTGCGCCGCCATCTATCCGGCGATCGCGGCAATCTTCGTCGCGCAGTTCTTCGGTATTCAGCTTGGCCTGCAGGAATATCTGCTGATCGTCTTTGTCTCGGTGCTGGGGTCAGCCGCCACGGCAGGCCTGACGGGCGCCGTGGTCATGCTGACGCTGACCCTGTCCACGCTGGGCCTGCCGCTGGAGGGCGTCGGCCTGCTGCTGGCCGTCGATCCGATTCTTGATATGGGTCGCACCGCGGTCAATGTGGCTGGCCAGGCGCTGGTACCCACCATCGTTGCCAAGCGTCAGGGCATCCTCAATCAGGAGGTCTATGACCGGGGCGGAAGCATTGATGCCCTCGACGTCAATGACGCCGTGCCTGCCTGACGGGCTCACGCAGGACCTGTAAAAAGGGGAGGCGAAAGCCTCCCTTTTCTGTGCCAGAGCGAACGCACGCCAACAGGCGAGGAACGTTTCGGCAAAAGTGACACCAGTCTTGCGGTTCGAAAACCCGACCCAACAAAGACCTTCAGCGATGGCGCCGTTTCAGCGAAACGATGGCATGCGCTAGCCCACCTTTTTCAGCGCTTGCTTGACCTTCTTGACAGGCTTGACCTTGCTGACGCGCGGCACATAATTGGCCATCACGCGCTCGATCACCTTGATGGCCTTATCGGTACCGTCTTCGGCATGCAGCTGTTCGGCTATGTCGCTGGCGTTGCGGCGGTAATCGGGATTGCTGCTCAGATCGGCCAGCGCGCCGGCCAGGATTTCCGAGGTCAGCTTGCGCAGCCGTACCGGTTTGGGGCCGCAGCCCAGTTCATAGACGCGTCGTCCCCAATAGGGCTGGTCGACGGCCTGTGGCACGACAAAAGTCGGGCGGCCCAGATGCAGCCCTGCCGAGGTCGTACCGGCGCCGCCGTGATGAACGACGGCAGACACATATTTGAACAGCTTGTCGTGCGGCGCCTTCTCGATGGCAAAAATCGTCTCGGGCAGGTCTTTGGGATTGATCCCACCCCAACCGCGCGCCACCACGGCCCGACCGCCCCACATCGCCACCGCTTCCTTGAGGATCCTGGTATTGCGCTCGGCCCCGAAGGGCATTGAGCCAAAGCCGATATAGACCGGCGCGTCTCCCTCGGAGAGGAATTTCTGGAACTCGGCAGAAGGTTGCCAGTCCGAGCGGTCCTTGAGGTTCCAGTAGCCGGTGACGATGGCGCTTTTGGGCCAGTCGCGCGGCCGCGGCGATACCACGGGGGAATAGGGGTACAGCGTTATCAGCGAGGTGCCGTCGGTATTGCGGAAGAAGCCACCCTTCTTGCGCGAATCCAGCCCCATCAGCTCGCGCCGCAGCTTGTTGCGCGGCAGATTGTAATAGATCTGCTGCACCGTCATGGCGGTATAGGTCAGCCGGTTGAAAGCGGGCCCGAAATCGGCGCCGTAGTAGATGCAGAGCGGGAATTCACTGGTCGAGTTCAGCGGCTGCAACGCCACCATGATGGCCGGAACATGCAGCGCCTCGGCAATGTCGATGCCAAAGCTGGTGTTCATGTTCAGGATCAGCATGTCGGCGCCCTGACACATCTGCCAGGCATGCCGGGCGGCGGTATCGACGATCTGCTGACCCTGCCGCAGCAGGGAAGGGCCGTTGATGAGCATGGACTGGCTCATCGCGTTCTCGAATCGCTGCTGGGTCAGGAACGACTGGATCGATGGTCCCAGCGTGTGGAATTCGATGCCGTAGCCCTCGACCATGCCCTGAAATTCTTCGGACGCACCCAGTACGACAGAGTAGCCGCGCTCTTGCAGCGCAATGGCCAGAGCAAGATAGGGTTGAACGTCGCCCTGCGTGCCGATTGTGACAAGGGCAATGCGCTTCAAGTGTCTAACCTCACCGTGTGGCAGCCGTGGAGCCCAAAATTGGCATCCGGCCCGCCATTTACAATACCTCGACGAGGAATTATGAACGGCTATCTATAGTGGGTTTCAATACAAAAATCGCATTCGAAGGGCAAGGGACATGCAGTCTCTGTACACTGTTGCTAGGGTTGGAGCTTCGCTCGCCGGCAGTGCAATGGCTGCGGCCGCCCTTCCGGCGGCTGGCGCAAACGCCCGCTAGCTCTTCCCGCATGGCCCCCACCGGCCGGGAAGAGCCGAACATCACCAAGCGGCCAGCGGGTCTTTAACCCGTTTACAACCACAATTCCGCGATAATCGGCCCCATAATGGGGTTTGGCGCTGCATCGGCGCGTCGTGGCCCACGTTTGGTCCTTGTCGGACCGCAGAGGAAATCATGAGCGAAGAGTTCCATCGCATCCGCCGCCTGCCACCCTATGTCTTCGAACACATCAATCCGATCAAGGCCAAGGCGCGCGCGGAAGGGGTCGACATTATTGACCTCGGCATGGGTAATCCCGATCTGCCGACGCCCGAACACATCGTCAAGAAGCTGCAGGACACGGTGCTCGATTCGCGTACCCACCGCTATTCGAGCTCCAAGGGCATCCCGGGACTGCGCAAGGCCCAGGCCAGCTATTATGGCCGTCGCTTCGGCGTAAAACTCAATCCGGACACCCAGATTGTTGCAACGCTGGGCTCCAAGGAAGGCTTTGCCAACATGGCCCAGGCGATCACCGCGCCTGGCGACGTGGTGCTGGTGCCCAATCCGACCTATCCCATCCACTCCTTCGGCTTCATCATGAGCGGCGGCGTCGTGCGCTCGATGCCGGCCGATCCCAATGAAGACTTCATGCGCTCGCTCGATCGGGCCGTGCGGCACTCGATCCCCAAGCCGATCGCGCTGGTGCTGAACTATCCGGCCAATCCCACCGCCTACACGGCCACGCTCGATTTCTACACCGAAGTGGTCAAGTACTGCCGCGAGAACGACATCTTCATCCTCTCCGATCTGGCCTATTCGGAGATCTATTTTGATGATGTGCCGCCCCCCTCAGTGCTGCAGGTCCCCGGCGCCATGGACATCGCGGTCGAATTCACCTCGATGTCCAAGACCTACTCCATGCCGGGCTGGCGGGTGGGCTTTGCCGTTGGCAATGAACGCCTGATCGCGGCCCTGGCGCGGGTCAAATCCTATCTCGACTATGGTGCCTTCACCCCCATCCAGGTGGCGGCCACCGCTGCCCTCAACGGCTCTGACGATGTGGTCGAGGAGATCCGCAAGATCTACAAATTCCGCCGTGACGTGATGATCGAGAGCTTTGCCCGCTCGGGCTGGATCATTCCGGTACCCAAGGCCACCATGTTTGCCTGGGCGCCGATTCCGCCGCAGTTTGCTCATCTCGGTTCGCTCGAATTCGCCAAGCTGCTGATCCGTGAAACCGGCGTTGGCGTTGCTCCCGGCGTCGGCTTTGGCGAATACGGCGATCAGTATATCCGGCTGGCCTTTGTCGAGAACGAACAGCGCATCCGTCAGGCGGCGCGCAACGTCAAGAAACTGCTGGGCTCCAAGACCGGGTCGGGCAATGTGGTGCCACTGGCCGGCTGATCCCCACTTCGGACGCTCAAAAGCGGGCCATACTGTCTCAATTGGGCGGTATGGCCCGGATCATATGGGGTTCTGGCTAAACTCCTATTGACGGCTAGGCATTTACCTACGCAGATGTCGCCACCATGAGTGATATCCAGTCTTTCCGCCAAGCCGTCGAATCCTTCATCTCCGCACGCGGCTGGACGCCGACCCGCTTCGGGCGCACCGTTGCCGGCGATCCGCTATTCGTGTTTGACCTGCGTGAGGGGCGCGAACCGCGCTCCGACACCCGCACCCGCATCCTCAAGGCGATGCAGGATTTCGGCGATGGCGCGGCGCTGCCGCCGCTGCGGGTCGGTGTGGCCGGCCTGGGCAATGTCGGTGCCACCCTGGTCAGCATCCTGCAAAAGGATGGCGCTGAACTGACCAAAAAACTTGGCCGCCATCTCGTGGTGACCGCCGTTGCCGCTCGTTCGCGCTCGCGCGATCGCGGTATTGATATTTCGGGTCTGGATTGGTTCGATGATCCGGTCGCCCTGGCGAAATCGGATGGTATCGATCTGTTCGTTGAACTGATCGGCGGCGAAGACGGTCCGGCCCTGGCCTCAGTCAAAGCCGCGCTGGAACTCGGCCGTCCAGTGGTCACTGCCAATAAGGCACTGCTGGCCAAGCACGGCACCGAGCTGGCCAAGCTGGCCGAGAACACCGGTGCCCAACTGGGCTTTGAGGCCGCCGTGGCCGGCGGCATACCGGTGATCAAGACGCTGCGCGAGGGCCTCGGCTCGGCGCGCATCGCCAAGGTGTTCGGCATCATGAACGGCACCTGCAACTATATTCTCACCCGCATGGGCAAGGAGGACATCTCCTTTGCCGATTGTCTCAAGGACGCGCAGGCGCTCGGCTATGCCGAAGCCGATCCAAGCTTCGACGTGGATGGCCACGACACCGCCCACAAGCTGGCGATTCTGGCGACGCTGTGCTTTGGCTATGAACTGGCGCCCGACAAGATCCGGGTCGACGGCATAACCGGCATCACCCAGCACGATATTCGGGTTGCCGCTGACCTTGGCTACAAGATCAAGCTGCTCGGCATCGCCCAGCGCACTGAGGACGGCATCGAGCAGCGCGTGCATCCTACCTTTGTGCCCAAGGACAGCGCCATTGCCGGCGTCGACGGGGTGATGAACGCCATCGCGCTCGAAACCGACCATGTGCATGAACTGCTGCTGGCTGGCCCTGGCGCGGGCGGCCCGCCCACCGCGTCATCGGTGCTCTCGGACATTCTCGATATCGCCCGGGGCACCCGCGTGCCGCCGCTCGGCGTGCCCAGTGACGAGTTGTTGCCCTATCGTGAGGCGTCGGTGCGCCCCCATGATGGCGGCTACTATATTCGCCTGAGCGCCAAGGATGTGCCGGGCGCACTGGCCGGCATCGCCACCCGCATGGGCGAACGGGGGATATCCATCGATAGCGTCATCCAGCGGGCCGATTTGAGTGCTAAGGCTGTGGCGCCGGATGGCTCGCCAGTCCGCACTGTGGTGATGATCACGCAGCAGACTTTGGAATCAGCCGTGCGTGAATCGCTTGCGCAGATCGCTGCCGACGGGTTTATCGTGGGACAGCCGCAATTGATCCGGATCGAAACGCTCTGAACCCCGCCGGGGCAGTCGAGCCCCGGGAGGACAGATGAAACTCAACAAAGCCGACGACAGCAAGAACCCAGCCCATCTGCATCGCAGCCTGACGCTCGAGCTGGTGCGTGTCACCGAACGCGCTGCAGTGGCTGCCGCCGAATGGCGCGGCAAGGGTGATGAAAAGGCTGCCGACGACGCCGCCGTGAAGGCGATGAAGGCCGAGCTGGATACCGTTGCCATTTCCGGCCGCATCGTCATTGGCGAGGGCGAGGAGCTCGAGTGCGACGACCTCTATATCGGTCAGTCTGTCGGTGCGGGGCAGGGGCCTGAAGTCGATATCGCCGTCGACCCGCTCGAAGGCGTCACCCTGTGCGCCAAGAATCAGCCCGATTCGATCGTGGTCCTGGCCATGGCCGAGCGCGGAGGCCTGCTCAACGTCGCCCGCAATGTCTATATGCACAAGATCGCCATTGGCGCCGGCTATCCGGCAGGCACGGTTCATATCGACTGGGCCGCAACCGAGAACGTCAACGCCCTGGCCAAGGCCAAGGGCGTGCCGCTCAGCGAGATTACCGCCATCGTGCTCGATCGCCCGCGTCACGCGGCGCTGATCGAGGAATTGCGCACCACCGGGGTGGCGGTCAAGCTGATCAGCGATGGTGACATCGCCGGGGTGATTCACGCCGTGAACACCGAGGATACCGGCATCGATATCTATCTTGGCTCGGGCGGCGCGCCCGAGGGCGTACTGGCGGCAGCAGCCTTGCGCTGCATTGGTGGCCAGATGCAGGGCAAGCTGATCCTGGACACACCTGCCAAGCGCGAGCGGGCCATTGCCATGGGCATTACCGATCACAACCGCATCTATGACGTGACCGAACTGGCGGCCGGGGATGTGCTGGTGGCCGCAACCGGGGTGACCGACGGCAGCTTGCTGGAAGGGGTCAGGCTGCGCCGCGACTGGGTTCAGACCAGCACCGTGGTCATGCGCTCCTGGAGCCAGACCGTGCGCTGGATCAGGGCGCGGCATGCGCGGTAATTGTGCTTGCTGCCCCTCATCCGCCTTGGGGGCCTTCTGCCGTGGAGGGAGGGAATGAGAGACCTCGACCACCAGCCTCAAATCGCCTACCCCTGAGCCATGCTTGACGCGCCGCGCCCATTTCTTGACGTTTCCCGTTCGGTCACCGGCCGCGCCTGGACCGACCGGCTGGATGCAAGCTCCACCCGCATCGCGACGGCCATTGCCCAGCGCTCGGGGGTCTCGGAAATCCTTGCCCGTGTGATGGCGGCCCGCGGGGTCGCGCTCGATGACGCCGAGAAATATCTCGAGCCCACCATTCGCGAACTGATGCCCGACCCATCCACGCTGATCGGCATGGACGAGATGGCGGATCGCCTCGCCAAGGCCATCGCCGACCATGAATCGATTGCCCTGTTTGGCGATTACGATGTCGACGGCGCCTGTTCCTGTGCGCTGATGGCGCGATTTCTGCGCCATTTCGGCATTGAGCCGCAGGTGCACATCCCCGACCGCATATTTGAAGGCTATGGCCCCAATATCGGGGCGATGGACAAGCTGATCGATGCCGGCGCCAGCTTGATCATCACGCTGGACTGCGGCACCACCAGCGACAAACCCATCGCTCATGCCCGCAGTCGCGGCGCCGATGTGCTGGTGATCGACCACCATCTGGCCGATCATGCGCTGCCCGAGGCCAATGCGCTGGTCAACCCCAACCGTCCCGATGATATTTCCGGTCTGGGCTATCTCTGCGCCGCCGGCGTCACCTTCATGGTGCTGGTGGCGGTCAACCGCGTGCTGCGCCAGCGCGGCGACACCGGTCTGCCCGATCTGCTCAAGCTGCTCGACATTGTCGCGCTCGGCACGGTCTGCGATGTGGTGCCGCTGGTCGGGCTCAACCGCGCCTTTGTCGTGCGCGGGCTGGAAATTGCCCGTCGCGGCGACAATCACGGCATTGCCGCTTTGGCCCTGGCGGCGCGCGTCTCGGGCCCGCTCAACCCCTATCATCTGGGCTTTCTGATTGGCCCCCGCATCAATGCCGGCGGCCGTATCGGCAATGCCGCTTTGGGCACGGAACTGCTCACTGTTGATGACGAACACCACGCGCTCGCCATCGCAGCGCGACTGGATGAACTCAATACCGAACGCCAGCGCATCGAGGTCGAGGCTGTCGAAGAAGCGGTCGCCGTCGCCGATATGGAGATTGGCAGCGGTGATGGCCCGCCGGTGCTGGTGCTGGCCTCCGCTAACTGGCATCCCGGCGTCGTTGGGCTGATTGCCTCACGCCTCAAGGACCGCTTTGAACGGCCTGCCTTTGCCATTGCGCTCAATCCCGACGGCACCGGCACCGGCTCGGGGCGTTCCATGCCTGGCGTTGATCTGGGCAGCGCTGTCATCCGGGCAGTCGAATCCGGCCTGCTGATCAAGGGTGGCGGCCATGCCATGGCCGCTGGCATCACCATTGGTCCGGGCCAACTCGGACCGTTCCGCGCCTATCTGGCCGATGCGCTCTCGCGTGATGTGGCTGCCGCCCGCGCCGCCACCGCCCTCAAGATTGACGCGGCGCTGACCGCGCGGGGTGCCAGCATCGATCTGGTCAAGGATCTGGAGCGGGCAGGGCCCTATGGCGCGGGCAATCCGGGGCCGATCTTTGCCTTCCCCGCCCACCGCGCCAAATTCGCCCAGGTCGTCGGCAAGGGCGGCCATATCAGTTTTGCGCTGGTGTCCGAAGATGGGGCCCGGCTCAAGGCCATCGCCTTCCGCGCCGCCAGCACCGCTATTGGCGATACGCTGCTGCGCGGCGCGGACAGCGCCCTGCATTTTGCCGGCAGCCTGGGCATTGATCACTATCAGGGGCGCGAACAAGTGCAGTTTCGCCTGATCGATCTGGCCAAGCCCAAGGGCTGATCGTAACCTTCTGCTGATCCATCCCGTTGTTGCCTGCGTATCATCTTGCACAGGCCCCGACGGAGAGACCCGACCATGACTGCCCCCACCATCGCCGTTATCGGTTCGGGAATATCAGGTCTCTCGGCCGCCTGGCTGCTGTCCCAGACCCAAAACGTCACCGTTTTCGAGCGGAATGCCCGGCTTGGCGGCCATGCCAACACCATTGAGGCGAAGACGCCTGAGGGCCAGATCGCCGTCGACACCGGCTTTATCGTTTACAATGAGCAGAATTACCCCAATCTGACAGCGTTCTTCGATCACCTCGGCGTACCCACCGCACCCTCGTGGATGAGCTTTGCCGTCTCGATCGGCGAGGGTCAGCGCGAATATTCCGGCGAATATCTCAATGGCCTGTTTGGCCAGCGCCGCAATATCATTCGCCCCGAGCATTGGCGGCTGGTCAGCGACATCATGCGCTTTTTCCGCAAGGCCGAGCAGCAGATCGCCACCTGCCAGGACGATCTGTCGATCGGCCAGTTCCTCGACCGATTTGGCTATTCGCGTATTTTCATTCAGGACCACATCCTGCCCATCTCGGCGGCCATCTGGTCGACGCCTTCGCGCGGCATGCTGGATTTTCCCGCCAAGACCTTCATTGAATTCTTCGCCAATCACTCCCTGTTGCAGGTCAATAACCGCCCGACCTGGCGCACGGTGCAGGGCGGCAGCCAGCAATATGTCCAGCGGATTGCCGCCCAGCAGCGTTTTGAAACCGTGCTCGATGCCAGCATCCACTCCGTCGCGCGCCATGCCGAGGGCGTCGAGATCTTCTTTGCCAACGGCCGCCGCCGCCAGTTCGATCAGGTGGTCTTTGCCTGCCATGCCGATGAGGCGCTGGCACTGCTGGCCGATCCGAGCGACGCCGAGCGCAATATCCTGGGGGCCTTCCGCTTCAACAACAATCATGCGGTGCTGCACACCGACGCCAGCTTCATGCCGCGTCGCAGACATTTGTGGTCGTCCTGGAACTATCTGCGCGGCGGCGCGGGCGAAGATGGCCTGAGCCTGACCTATTGGATGAACAGCCTGCAGCCGCTGGCCACCAAGTCAAATCTGTTCGTGACGCTCAACCCGCACCGCGAATTTGCGGCCGACAGCGTGCAGTATGAGGTCGACTACGCCCACCCGCTGTTCGACGCCGCCGCGATCGCCGCCCAAAAGGACCTATGGCAGGTGCAGGGCAGCCAGCGCAGCTGGTTTGCCGGCGCCTGGATGGGCTATGGTTTCCATGAAGATGGTCTGCAGGCCGGGCTGGAGGTGGCCGAGCGCATCGGACCCGCCCAGCGTCCCTGGCGGGTCGGCCAGCAGCGTGGCCGTATCGCGCACAACTGGGCTGAAGGAGACCAGCGCCTATGGGCCGCGCAGTAGCTCAGCAGAAGTCCGATTTTGGCGCGCTTTATGTCGGCGACGTGGTGCACAAGCGTGCCCGTCCCAAGCGCCACGCGCTGCGCTATCGGGTGTTCTCCATGCTGGTCGATCTCGATCAGCTGGCAGCCCTGGATCAAAAGCTGCGCTTGTTCTCGCTGAACCGGTTCAATCTGGTATCGCTGATGAGCAGCGATTTCGGCCCGCGCGATGGCGGCAGTATTGCCGATTTCATCCGAGCCCGGGCGGCAGCGGCCGGCGCCGGCGAGATCGCCCGCATTCGCATGCTGGCCTATCCGCGCCTGCTCGGCTTCGCCTTCAACCCCATCACCGTCTACTATTGCGACGATGCCGCCGGGGTCACCCGGTTTCTGGCCTATGAGGTCAGCAATACCTTTGGCGAGCACCATTTCTATCAGGCTGCGGTCGATGCCCAGGGCCCTGAAATCCAGCACGAAACCAAGAAAGCGTTCTTTGTTTCGCCGTTCAATACGCTTGAGGGCACGTACCGCTTCTCCATCCGCCCTCCGGGTGACGAGGTGTTTGTCGGCATCACCCTGGTGGGTCAGGAAGGGGGTATTCTGACCGCCTATTTCCAGGGTGAGCAGCGCCCGCTGACCGACGCAATGCTGTTGAAACTGCTACTTGCATATCCATTTATGACCGCTAAGGTAGTGCTGGGCATCTACTGGGAAGCCTTGCTCTTGTGGCTTAAAGGTATGCCGCTGACGCTAAAATTGCGGCGACAGCTCAAGCGCGGACACCAAGCTTAGTAGGCAAGTTGGATCTCTGGGGCCAATGAACAAGACAGCAATAGACAATGCCAGCACCGGCGTGACTCCGTGGACGCGGCTCGTTTCCTGGGTTGTGGACGCCATCGGTTCGTCCCTTATCGGCCATCCAAAACATGGCGCCGTAACGGTGATATTTCCCAATGGGCGCACCCGCACCATTGGCAATCCGGCGACCGGCGGGCACTCGGTGCTGCGCCTCAACAATTTCCGCGTGCTCAGCGAAGCCATGCAGCGCGGTACTGTCGGTTTTGCCTCCGCCTATATGAACGGCGATATCGAAGTCGATGATCTGACGGCGCTGTTCCGTTTCTATCTGCAGAACCGCGATACCTTCGAGCAGGCCAATCCGGGATTTTTCCGCAAGGCAGCCGGGGATCTGCATTACCATCTATCGCGCCGCAACACGCTCGAAGGCTCCAAGAAGAACATTGCCGAGCATTATGACCTGGGCAATGACTTCTACGGCCAGTGGCTCGACCCTTCCATGACCTATTCCTCGGCTGTGTTCACCTCGGGTGATCAAAGCCTCGAGGAGGCCCAACGCGAAAAATACCGTCGCGTCGCCGATATGGCGGGCGTTACCGAAGGTTCCTCCGTGCTGGAGATCGGCTGCGGCTGGGGTGGGTTCGCTGAAACCGTGGCCAAGGACTACCGTGCCAATCTGCGGGGCATAACCCTGTCGGCCGAACAGCTCAAATATGGCCGGGAGCGCCTGGCCAAACAGGGGCTCGATGAGTTTGCCACCCTGGTGTTCGCGGATTATCGCCACACCGAGGGGCAGTTTGACCATATCGGCTCCATCGAGATGATCGAGGCGGTCGGCGAGGATAATTGGGACAGCTATTTTCAGACCGTGCATGACCGGCTCAAGCCCGGCGGCACGGCCGC
>NZ_JAUYGL010000231.1 GCF_030689745.1 Devosia sp. | reverse complement strand
CCGTCCATCCCGATGATGCCGAGCGTGTCGGTCTGGAAATAGCCGAAACCATTCGCGGGAAAAGCGCCTACCGCTCTGAGTATCGCGTTGTGGCGCAGGACGGCGCGATCCATTGGGTCGCCGCATCCGGCAAGCCCCTGTTCAACCATGATGGCATCATTCAGCGGTTTCCCGGCGTCCTGGTCGACATCACCGATCAGCGGCGCACCACCGAAGCCCTGGCCGAAAGCGAGTTGCGCTTCCGCACGCTTGCTGATGCCATGCCGCAAATGGTCTGGTCGACCCTGCCAGACGGCCGGCACGACTACTACAACGCCCGCTGGTATGAGTTCACAGGTGTGCCGGAGGGCTCGACGGACGACGACGCCTGGAGCGACATGTTCCATCCCGATGATCGGGAGCGGGCCTGGGATATCTGGAAAAAGTCCCTGGTATCGGGCGAACCCTATGAGATCGAATACCGTCTCCGGCATCGCTCGGGGGCCTATCGCTGGACGCTCGGTCTGGCGCTGCCCATCCGCGACGCGTCCGGGACGATTGTGCGCTGGATCGGCACCTGCACCGATATTCATCACACCAAGTTGGCTGCCCAGGAGCGCGAACTGGTCACCCAGGAACTCAGCCACCGCATCAAGAATATCTTTGCCGTGCTCACCGGCATTGTCAGCCTGTCAGCCCGCAGCCGTCCCGAGATCAAGCCCTTCGCCGATGAGCTGCGCCAGCGGATCTACGCCCTGGGCGAGGCGCATGACTTCGTGCGGCCGCGCAACACGGAGGCCAGTCCTGCCGGGACTGCAACCTCGCTGCGTGCCCTGATCGAACGCCTGATGCAGCCCTATCGCAACGTCGATACCGAGCGCGTGCTGTTCGAGGGCGACGATACCACCATCGATGATGGGGCCACGACGCCGCTGGCATTGCTGTTCCACGAACTGGCGACCAACGCCGCCAAATATGGTGCGCTCTCGATTGATGCAGGGCGGGTGGTGCTGAGGGGGGAGGCGCGCCAGGATGGCCGCTATCGCCTGACCTGGAAGGAGACCGGTGGTCCCGCAGTGGTCCCGGGCGAAGCCAGCGGCTTTGGCTCCCGCCTTATCGAATTGAGTGTGGAGGGGCAGATGCGCGGGACGCTGGAGCGGGTATGGGACAGTGATGGGCTGCGCGTCGAAGTGGATCTGCCCGTCGAGGCGTTGAATCGTTCAGCCAGGCTGACCTCGAGCCCCTAGCTCAGGGAAAGCGCGCCCGATGGGCCAAACAGGTGCAGGCGGCGCGGTGGCGCCACTTCGGCCGCCCGGCGGCGCGCCACGGCGTAAGACACGGCATCGCGCAACTCCTGGTCGGTCACGGGTTTGGGCAGCACCCCGATCGTGCCCGGGACGCCTTCGCCCAGTTGTGCTGGATTGGCCGTCATGAATAGCACCGTGACGCCATGCGTCTGCGCCAGAATACGGCCAATGGTGATGCCGGTGGCGCCATCGCGCAGATTGAGGTCGACCAAGGCCACCTCGGCCGCGCTCGCCAAAGCAAGCGCCGAGCGCTGCTCGGCCGCAATGCCGACAGGCGTAAAGCCCATCTCCTCAATCACATGTTCAATTTCCGTGGCCACGAAGATCTCGTCCTCGACCACCAATATCCTGCAAGTCATCACGCCAACTCGTCGTTTCAGATCGCCAACCGGCTAAGGGCAACACCCCAGCGCTTCAGAGGTTGCAGCCAGACCAGGCTTTTGCGGCAACGTGATCGACGATGTGCATTCAGCGTTACCAAATCCCAAACCGCACTTAGCGGAGCATTAACCCTAATGCTTCATAGCTTTGCTACTGGCTGACGGCTGTCGAACTGGAGAAAACCATGAAGCGCGCGCTCAAAGGCACCATTGCAATAGTGGCACTGTTGAGTGCGGTGCCCGTGCTGGCAGCCGACTATCCCTATATGCGTCCAGCTTATGCCGAGAGCTGGAAAAACCCGGACGATGACCTGCGCTTCGAATTCGGCACCCGCTACTGGCTGTCCTGGGGCGAGCAGGATGCCAGCTTCACCGCTGCCGGCTTGGGCGATGTGGGAGTCACTACCCGTGACCAGACCCACATTGTGGAACTGCACGGCAAGATCGAAGATCTCTCGACCCAGACCTACCTCACCGGCAAGGCCGGCATTGGCCTGTCCACCAGCGGCACCTATGCCATCACGCCAGCCCGCTCGGGCGCTATCGGCCGCAATTCTGCCATCGGGTATGCCGCCACCGATTTCGGCTGGCTGCCCTTTGGCAAGCTCGATGAAGGCTTCGCCGCTGGCGGCTTTGTCGGCTACCAGTACTGGAAGGACGCGCCCGATATCGGCTCCGGCCAGGTCGGCGCCAGCTTTGACGGCCTCGGCAATCCCACCTCGTTCACCGCGGCCAAGGACGATCTCGATATCCACGCGCTGCGGCTGGGCGTGAAGGCCCAGGCCGATTTCGACAGGTTCGACATCCAGGGCGAAATCGCCGCCATTCCCTATGCCCATGTGTCCGGCACGCTGGGGGGCAGTTCCCCCGATGGCTTCAATTTGGGGGGCACCGAATATCAGGAACGCGCCCCGACCACGCTGAGTGGCCGTGGCTATGGCGTGATGGTGGAGAGCCTGGTGGGCTTTCATCCCACCGAGAACCTGACCCTGCGGGTCGGTGGACGCGCCTGGTATGTTGAAGGGGTACTCGACGCCCAGTTCTCCGCCAATGCCGGTGGCACCGATCAGGCAACCCTGAACCTGCCCAGCAATTTCGCGCGCATTTTCCGCTATGGCGCCCTGTTCGAGGCGACCGGTCGCTTCTAGCCTGCCAGCGCGCCGACGTTGTCCGCTTGCCCTGATAGGGGGGAGCGGCTAAGTCTGGCGCGCGTTCCGGCACTTGGCTGCCGCCACGCCCGCACCTTCTCAGACAACGGGCAGATTTATCGTGACAGACCGCCTCCGAATTGCGCTCGCCCAGCTCAATCCCAAGGTCGGCGACCTGCCGGGCAATCTCGCCCTGGCCCGCGCCGCGCTCGCCGATGCCGTGGCCGCCAAGGCCGACATTCTGATGTTCTCGGAACTGTTCCTGACCGGCTATTTCCCTGACGATTTGCTGTTCAAGCCGCAATTCATCAAGGACGCCATGCAGGCCGCGCGCGATCTGGTCGCCGATACCGCCGGCACCGAAGTGGTGTTGGTCCTGCCTACGGTCTGGTGGGACAAGACGGGCCTGCACAATGCCGCCATTGTCGCCGAAAATGGCGAGATCATCGCCACCCGGCTGAAGCGCGAACTGCCCAATACCGATGTCTTCTACGAGAAGCGCTACTTCACCGCCGGCCCATTGGCCATGCCGGTGCTGATCAAGGGCGTGTCGGTCGGCATCCCCATCTGCGAGGATATCTGGCACGCCAGCGTCTGCGAGCATCTGGCCATGCGTGGCGCCGAAATCATGCTGTGCCCCAATGGCTCGCCCTACTGGACGAACAAGCAGCATATCCGCAAGGAGTTGGTGCGCGCCCGGGTGGCCGAAGATGATGTGCCCATGCTCTACCTCAATCAGGTGGGCGGCCAGGACGAGCTTGTCTTCGACGGCGCCTCATTCGCCATCGAACCAGGTGACAAGCTGGTGCTGCAGGGCAAGTCGTTTGCCACCGATTTCATCGTCTCGGACTGGGTTCGTGGTGACGATGGCTGGACCTGCGCCAATGGCGAGGTTACCGAACTGACAACCACCGACGAAGCCCCCTGGCTCGCCTGCGTGCTCGGCTTGCGCGACTATGTGCACAAGAACGGCTTCAGTCAGGTCGTACTCGGCCTGTCCGGTGGTATCGACAGCGCCGTCGTTGCCGCCATGGCGGTGGACGCCCTTGGTCCCGAAAACGTCCACTGCATCATGCTGCCCTATCGTTACACCAGCGAGGCCAGTCTCGCCGATGCCAGGGCCTGCGCCGACAATCTCGGCGTGCGCTATGACATCGTGGCGATTGGCAATCCGGTCGATGACGCGCTGGCGCAGCTCGCACCGATTTTTGGCGATCGCCCCGCCGATCTGGCAGAAGAAAACATCCAGTCACGCATGCGTGGCGTCGTGCTGATGGCGGTCTCCAACAAGCTGGGTTCCATGCTGCTGACCACCGGCAATAAATCGGAGATGGGCGTGGGCTACGCCACCATCTATGGCGACATGAATGGCGGCTATAATCCGCTCAAGGACATGTTCAAGATGGAAGTCTATCGCCTGGCGGGCTGGCGCAATGCCCACGTCCCCGGCGATTGCCTCGGGCCGTCGGGGGAAGTCATTCCCCAGGCCATCATCGACAAGGCGCCCAGTGCTGAACTGCGCCCCGATCAGACCGATCAGGACAGCCTGCCCCCCTATCCGGTGCTCGACGCCATTCTCAAGGGCATCGTTGAAGACGAACTCTCCCTGGCCGAAATTGTCGTCCTCGGTTACGAGCCGGCGCTGGTCCAGCGCATTGAGCGCCTCGTCAATATCGCTGAATACAAGCGCCGCCAGTCCGCCCCCGGACCCAAGCTCACCGCCAAGGCCTTTGGCATGGGACGCAAATATCCCATCACCAATGGCTACAAGGATCGGAGCATCTGATGACCATCGTACGCTGGGCACCATCCCCCACCGGTCGCATCCATCTTGGCAATGCCCGTCCGGCGCTGCTGAACTGGTTTTTTGCCCGCCGCAATGGTGGCAAATACGTGCTGCGCATGGACGATACCGATCTGGCCCGCTCCACTCGGGAGTTTGCCGACGGCATTGAGGTTGATCTGGAATGGCTCGGCGTCACCCCCGATCTGCTGGTGCGGCAGTCCGAACGCACGGAGCTCTATGACGCGGCGCGCGACCGGCTGATCGCCGATGGACGCCTCTATCCTTGCTACGAAACGGCCGACGAGCTTGATCGACGCCGGGCCCGGGCGCGCGCGCTGGGCAAGCCGCCAATCTATGACCGCGCCGGACTCAAGCTAACCGACGCCGACCGCGCTGCCCTTGCAGCTGAAGGGCGCAAGCCACATTGGCGCTTCCGGCTCGATGGCCGCCCGGTGCAGTTCGCCGATCTCATCAAGGGGACGCAGACGGTCAACACCGCCTCGATGTCTGATCCGGTGCTGATCCGCGAGGATGGCAGCTATCTCTATACGCTCCCCTCGGTGGTCGATGACATTGATTTGGCCATCACCCATGTCATCCGCGGCGAAGACCACGTTTCCAATACCGGCACCCAGATCGAGATCATCGAGGCACTGGGCGGTACGGTACCAATCTTTGCCCACCACAATTTGCTGACTGACGCGCAGGGGCAGGGCTTCTCCAAGCGGCTCGGCTCGCAGTCCATTGCCGATTTCCGCGAGGCTGGCTACGAACCCCTGGCCATCGCCGTCATGGCTGCGATCACCGGCACCAGCCTGCCGATCGAGGCCTATGCTTCGCTCGACGAGATCGCCAATCGCCTTGATCTATCGATGATTTCGCATGGCCCGGCGCGCTTTGATCCGGTCGAGCTCGACAATCTCAACGCCCGTCTCTTGCATACGATGAGTTATGAGCAGGCGCTGCCCCGGCTCACCAGCCTGGGTCTTGAGGGCGAGGCGATCTGGATGCTGTTGCGCGATAACCTCACCAAATTCACTGATATTGTGGACCTTGCCAGCCTGGTCACCGGGCCGGTCGAGCCCATCGTCGCCGATGAGGATCGGGAATTCCTGGCGCTCGCCAAGGCCCTGTTGCCCGCCGAGCCCTGGACCATCGAGACCTGGTCGGAATGGACCGGCGCGCTCAAGGCCGCCACGGGGCGCAAGGGCAAGGCGCTGTTTCTGCCGCTGCGCCTGGCCCTGACCGGGCGTCATGACGGGCCTGAGCTTAAGTCCCTGCTTCCGCTGGTTGGGCGTACGGCGTGTCTGGCCCGACTACCCTGACCACCTTGTCGCCGAACTGCACCAGCCGTAGCTGGGTTTCCGTTGCCGACTGATTGACCGGGCGCGTCACCGGCGTTTCGCCGGGACCAGCCGGGCGCGGGCGGGGCAGGGCGATATCGAGCAGCGTCGCCGTCTGCAGTGGCGCCACGGCCATTACCGGGGTCACGCCACGCGGATCGCGCAGCGGCATGGGAAAGCTCTGGCCCGCCACCGCGATGATCGCCCTTGTGCTGCCATCGGCCCGCTCGGCCATGCTGATTGAGCCATCCGATTGGGGCGCGACCTTGCAGCTGGCGCTGGGGCTGGTATCGAGCGCATCGCGATAGGCGAACGCCGTCGGCAAGGCGGTATAGGGCTCGCCGAACTGATTGCGCATCTGCTCGGGTTCCTGCCCCGGATTGTCATAGAAATACAGCGCCACTGGCGTCGTCCGGCAGCTCTCCTGACACGCTGCCGAGTCATTGCCGACATAGTCGGTCAGGGTGGCGTAGCTGATGGGCCAGAAATAGCCATCGCTCAGGCGAACGCACACCGTGCGCACCGTCTGGTAGCCCTGATAGCCCCAATAGTCGCCACCATCGATCATCTGTCCGTCGGAAAAATCGCTTTCCGAGGTGGTGCCGAAAATGCGATCGAACAGGTTCTGACGGCCATTGGAGAAGGTGGCGCTGGAGCCGCGATCGGTGCCGCAGCCAAAACGGGCCATTTCCTGCAGGATCGCCTCGCGCTGGCCGGCCACGGCATTGGCGGTTTCCACCTGCTGGGAGATACCGGCCGCCACCTCGCGCAGGCGCAGCACTTCACGGCCAATCTGCCGGCACTCCTGGGTCAGCTGCTGGCCAGCCTTGGCGGCGTCGTTGCAGCCATCGCGCACATAGCGACTCTCCATGCTCTGCACATCGCGCTGCGCTTGCCGGGCGGCCTGCGAATTGCCGCCCATCTGGCGAAAATCACCATTGCGGTCAAACTGCTGCAGGGCGCCTTCCAGCCGAGAACACTGCGCCGACTGCGCATAGGCGACATTGACGTTCAAAACCATGCATAGTGCGCTCAGCGTCAGAAGGACGAGGGCGCGTGCGCCATTGCTGCTAAAAAAAATCATCGAATTCCATCGACGCCCAGTGCGTCACAACCGGGCCTTAAGACAACGCTAGGACCCATGGCAACAGTATAGTGACAGCGTCGGCGTCGTGGTAGCGCTGCACGGACACACCAGCGAGAGAATGCGCCGCCATGAAGCTTGCAACGTTAAAAAACGGTCGTCCCGACGGTCAACTGGTCATTGTCTCGGCTGATTTGGCCCGCTTCGTCTCGGCTGGTCGCATCGCCTCCCATCTGCAGGCCGCACTCGACGATTGGGAAGCGCTTGCCCCCGAGCTGGCGGCCCTGGCAGCCCAATTGGATGCTGGCGCCATTGCAGGTCAGCCCTTTGACCCTGCCATGGCTCTGGCGCCCTTGCCGCGGGCCTATCAGTGGATTGATGGGTCAGGCTATCTCAGCCATCTCGAACGGGTGCGCAGCCTCAAAGGCAGCAAGGATGAGGAACTGCAGTCCACCCGGCCATTGCTCTATCAGGGCGGCTCTGATTCGCTGTCGGCCCCCACCGATCCCATTGTGACAACCGATCCGGACCTGGCGATCGACTTTGAGGCCGAAGTGGCCGTCATCATCAGCGCGGTGCCCATGGCGGCGACCCGCGACCAGGCGGCGGCCGCCATTCGCCTCATTACCGTCTGCAATGATGTCTCGCTGCGCCGTCTGGTGCTGGATGATCTGCAGAACGGCTTCGGCTTCTTCCATTCCAAGCCGTCAACCGCCTTCGCTCCAATCGCGATTACGCCCGAGAGTCTGGCCGGCGCCTGGCGCGATAACCGACTGCATCTACCCATGCGCGTCGAGGTCAACGACACGCTGTTCGGCCGGCCCAATGCGGGCATCGACATGCATTTCGATTTCGCCGACCTCATCGTTGAGGCCAGCCGCACCCGCAATCTGGCGGCGGGCACCATTATCGGCGGCGGCGCGGTCTCCAACCGCCACGAAGAAAGCCTGCCCATCAAGCGCGACGGTATCGGTTTTGCCTGCATTGCCGAGGCGCGCACCGTCGAAAAGCTCAAATACGGCCGCGCCCGCACCCCCTTCCTCAAGCCCGGCGATACCGTGCGGATCGGCGCGGTGGCGGACGACCGCTCGGTCTTTGGCGATATCAAGCAGACGGTGACGCTCGCCTAAGCTCTTGTATGTGCTGGTAACATTTCCGTGTGTGCGTTGGGGCTGTCATCATCGCGTGCAAAACTTGGGACGTTCAAATTCGGCTTGGCGTATTGAGGGTCCACGAATGTCGCTACACAAGATTGCCACCTTGGCCTTTGCCGGCCTGCTGGCCATGGGGGCTGCAACCGCCTTTGCGCAGGATGCATTTGTCGCGCCCACCACGCCCGAGGCTGCTGCGGAAGTCCGCGAGCCGCTGATGAAGCTGAATGGCAGCACGTTGAAGACCGCCGGGGCCCTGACGGGCGCAGAAGCGGAAGCGGCCATGCAGATCATGCTCGACAATTTCACCCATATGCCCGCCGTCTTTCCCGAAGGCTCCAACATTGGCGACAGCAAGGCTTTGCCGGCGATCTGGGAGAACTGGGACGCCTTCAACGCCATCATCGATACCGGCAAGACCGCCGCCGCTGATGGTCTTGCAGCCGCCAAGGCCGGTGACACCACAGCCTATCTCGCCGCCGTCAAGACCCTGGGCGGCACCTGCGGCACCTGCCATCAGCAGTTCCGCGCCGACTAGTTTCTCATCGCCTCCAAAGCGATTTGGCGGCCCGGAAGGGCCGCCTTTTTTCTTTCTGCTTGATTTCCGCGCGCCCGGCAGCCAATCTCGCGCCATGAAGACGCAGATCATTCTGATTAACCGCTGCATTATTACCTGCTAACCACACATTGGCGGCGCGGTCTTCTTCATCCTGATTTCTGATATCTGAAGAGCCGTCTGCCAGCGCATTTTCGCATGGCCCAGGGACGGACCGCATGACCACGCCACAGCTGACGCTCTACAATACGCTGACCCGCACCAAGGAACGCTTTGTTCCCATCGATCCGGCCAATGTGCGCGTCTATGTCTGCGGCCCCACGGTCTATGACTTCGCCCATATCGGCAATGCCCGCCCGGTCATCGTGTTTGATGTGCTGTTCAGGCTGCTGCGCCACCTCTACGGCGCCGATCACGTCACCTATGCGCGTAACATCACCGACGTCGACGACAAGATCAACGCCCGCGCCCTGCGCGATTTCCCCGACCTGCCACTCAACGAGGCGATCCGCAAGGTCACCGAAACCACCGAGGCCCAGTTCCGCGCCGACGCCCGGGCGCTCGGCTGCCTTGAGCCGACCGTGGAGCCGCGTGCCACCGACAATATTGCCGAAATGCAGGCGCTGATTGCTACGCTAATCGCCAACGGGCACGCCTATGTGGCCAATGGCGAAGTGCTGTTTGACGTCAAATCCATGCCCGACTATGGCCAATTGTCGGGCCGCAATCTCGATGACAATCTGGCTGGCGCCCGCATCGCCGTCGAGGCGCACAAGAAGAACCCTGCCGATTTCGTGCTGTGGAAACAGTCCGCCGACAACGAACCGGGCTGGGACAGCCCCTGGGGTCGCGGCCGCCCCGGCTGGCATATTGAGTGCTCGGCCATGAGCGAGCGCTATCTTTGGGACGAAATAAAGGATCGGCTGTCGCCTGCCGCCCACCAGCACCCGCATGCCTTCGACATTCATGGCGGCGGGCTCGACCTGATCTTCCCGCACCACGAAAACGAAATCGCCCAGTCCCGCTGCGCCCATGGCACAAGCGCCATGGCCAATGTCTGGATGCACAACGGGTTCTTGCAGGTCGAAGGCCAGAAAATGAGCAAGAGTCTGGGCAATTTCGTTACCATCAGCCAATTGCTGCAAACCGAAGATTTCGGCGGCCGCAAATGGCCCGGCGATGTCCTGCGCCTGGCTATGCTGATGACCCACTATCGCGAGCCGATCGATTTTTCGGTCAAACGCCTGGAAGAGGCCGAGACCAAGTTGCGAGACTGGCAGCGCGCCGCTCAAGGCGCGACGCTAGCCGAGGGCGACGGCCCTGATGCGTCCGTGGTCAAGGAACTGGCCGATGATCTCGGCTTTCACCGCGCCAGTGTGGCCCTTGAGGTGATTGCCAAAAAGGCCAATCGCGACGGCGGTGCAGCGGCCAAGCATTGCCTGGCGGCCACGCTGCGCTTCCTCGGCTTCGGCCTCGACAGTGTGCTGGCTTCCGAGCAGGGCGCCGACGAGCCGCCCCACCTTGCTGCCGCCATCGCCGACCGTCTCGCGGCCCTCAACGCCAAGGACTTCGCCAAAGCCGACGCCATCCGGGCCGAGCTCGCCGAGCAGGGCATCACCCTGATGGACTCCAAGGACGAAACCGGTGCCCGCCAGACCAGATGGGAGATCAAGCGGTGACCCCAAAAATCGACGCCCATGCGGGAGGCTGCCAGTGTGGCGCGGTCCGTTTTCGGGTGACCCGTCTGGGTCGGCCCTCGATCTGCCACTGCCGCATGTGCCAAAAGGCCTTTGGCGGATTCTTCGGCCCGCTGGTCACCGCGCACAATGCGACCTGGACCCGCGGCACGCCCAAATGGTTCCAATCCTCCAATGCCGCCCGTCGCGCCTTTTGCGGTGATTGCGGCACGCCGCTGGCCTATGAAACCCGCTTTGGTCTCGAACTGGCCATTGGCGCGTTCGACGAGCCAACAGCGGTTGCCCCGGCCATCCAGGTCAACCCGGCCGACAAGCTGCCCTTCTTTGATGGCCTGACCGGCCTGCCGGTGCGCGATGAGGCCAATGATGAATGGCGCGACTTTCTCGCTGGCATCCACTCCAACCAGCACCCCGATCATGACACCCAGGATTGGCCGCCCAAGGAGCCGCCTCAATGACCGATACCGAGCACGAAACCCTTGAAATGAGCGGCGGCTGCCAGTGCGGCGCCGTGCGCTACCATGCCATTCTGGCGCTGGACACCGCCCATCTGTGTCATTGCCGCATGTGCCAGAAGGCGGTGGGCAATTATTTTGAAGCCCTAGTCGGCGCCGATAATGTGACCCTGGTCTGGACCCGCGGCGCGCCCACCGGCTTCATGAGTTCGCAATTCGTCGAACGTGGCTTTTGCCAGCGCTGCGGCACGCCGCTGTTTTACCGCGACGTCACAGCCGGCCATACCAGCCTGACCATCGGCTCGCTCGATCATCCTGCTGCGGTGAGGCCGCGCAGCCATGACGGGATTGAAGGGCGCATGCCCTGGTTCGCCGACATCGTCGCGCTGCCCGATCGGGGCCGTACCGAGGATGGCGACAGCGCAGACTGGGCCGCCGCGATCAAGGCCTCCAATCGCCAACATCCCGATCACGACACCAACGACTGGCCCGAGTGAGTTTTATGACCAAAGAGCGGCTCTATATCTTCGACACCACCCTGCGCGATGGCGCACAGACCGCCGGAATCGAGTTCTCGCTGGAGGACAAGATTGCCATTTGCGGGCTGCTTGAAGAGCTGGGCGTCGATTATATCGAGGGCGGCTATCCCGGCGCCAATCCGGTTGATACCGAGTTTTTTGACACCAGACGCACCACGCGGGCCAGGTTCACCGCCTTCGGCATGACCAAGCGGGCAGGGCGCTCTGCTGCCAATGATCCCGGTCTTCAGGGCCTGATCAATTCGCAGGCGGACTCGGTGTGCTTTGTCGCCAAGGCCTGGGACCATCAGGTGACGGTCGCCCTCGAGATTTCCCTTGAGGACAATCTCGCCAATCTGCGCGACAGCGTCGCCACGACCGTGGCCGCCAACAAGGAAGCGCTGGTCGATTGCGAGCATTTCTTTGACGGCTTCAAGGCCAATCCCGACTACGCCCTGCAATGCGTCAAGACCGCGCTCGATGCCGGGGCCCGCTGGGTCGTGCTCTGCGACACCAATGGCGGCACAATGCCCGCCGAGGTGGCGCTCATTGTTGACAGCGTCCTGGCCATTGCGCCCGGTACGCACCTCGGCATCCACGCGCACGACGATACCGGCCAGGCCGTCGCCAATACCCTGGCGGCCGTCGACGCCGGGGTGCGCCAGATCCAGGGCACGCTCAACGGCATTGGCGAACGCTGCGGCAACGCCAATCTGATCACCCTGATTCCGACCCTGCTGCTCAAGCCTGTCTTCGCCGATCGCTTCGAGACCGCGATTCCGTCCGCCAGCCTGGCTCGCCTCACTCAAGTCTCGCGCGCCTTTGATGATCGGCTGAACCGGGCGCCGTTCCGGCAGGCCCCCTATGTTGGCGCCTCGGCCTTTGCCACCAAGGCTGGCATCCATGCCTCGGCGCTGCTCAAGGATTTTTCCAGCTATGAGCATGTGCCGCCCGAAAGCGTCGGCAATGAGCGCTCCATCATGGTCAGTCAGCAGGCGGGCAAATCCAACCTGCTGACCGCGCTGGCCCGGCACGGCATTGCGCTTGCCAAGGACGATCCGCGCCTCGAAAAGCTCCTGGCTACGGTCAAGGACCGCGAATCGCGTGGCTATTCCTATGACGGTGCCGACGCCTCATTTGCCATTCTGGCGCATGAGGTGCTCGGCACGCTGCCCAATTTTTTTGCGGTGGACACCTATCGGGCTTCTGTCGAGCGCCGCCACAATGCACAGGGCGAGGAGATAACCGTCACCGAAGCGGTGGTCAAAATTCGGGTCGAGGGCGAAGTATTGATGTCGGTGGCGGAAGGCAACGGCCCGGTCAATGCACTCGATCTGGCGCTGCGCAAAGATCTCGGCAAATATTCGTCGCGTATCGAAGATCTTGAACTGGTCGATTTCAAGGTGCGTATCCTCGACGGCGGCACGGGCGCGGTCACCCGTGTGCTGGTTGAAAGTCGCGATGGCACCGGCGAGCGCTGGTTTACCATTGGCGTCTCTGCCAACATCATTGATGCCTCGTTTGAAGCTCTGTATGAATCAATTACCTACAAGCTGCTTAAAACTGAAACGCCATAGGGCATGACAGGTCAGCGCGTAAAACCGGACGGCGTTGCCGTCACAACGGTCCGGGAGGACAAACTGGCCGATTCCGCTCCGAAACAACCCGCCCCGAAACAGCCTCTGGCGCTCGCCCTCTCGGCCGCTGCTGTTACCATTGTGGTGATCCTTGGCGTCCTGGCCGGCCCAGGCGTCGTTAGTTGCTTTAATTCCCCTGATGGCATGGGCCAATGCCTGCAGGGCAAAATGCGTGCGGCAGGTCTGCTGCCCGGCGCGGCGCCTGGATCGGTCGACGCAGCGGCGACGACCGTTGAGCCCGTTGCGCCGCTGGTTGCAACTGAGCCTGCCGCGGATACCGCGCTGGTCGGGCCAGAGCTCGATGTGGAGCCTGCCGAGGCGGCCACTGCAGCCGCCGAAGCGCCGGAAAACCTGGTCGCTGCGAGTTTCGGCCTGTTGCGGGCCGAGCCTGACGGTTCGGTCGTGATTGCCGGCAGCGGCACGCCCGGCAGCGAAATAGAGATCTTTGCCAATGGCTTGCTCCTGGGCCGCAGCGCCGTGGCTGCCAGTGGTGACTGGGTATTCGTTCCAGACATTCCCATCGCTCCCGGCGGTACCGAAATTACCCTGGGCGAGACCGGCAAGAAGGGGCTCGCTCCCGAATCCTTCGTCGTCGCCATCAATGCCGACAAGACCAGCGAGCCGCTCGTGGTAGCCAGCACCCCGGGTGCCGCCAGCGAGGTGTTGCAGGGCTTGCCCCAGGCGACAGCCGACGCTCCGACCCAGATGGCTGCCAATACGAGCAGTCGTCCAGCAGCCGCCACTCCGCCCGCTGCAGCAGCACCAGCTGTCACCGGGCCTGCGGTGACGGAACCAGTTGAAGCCGCAGTCGCCGCAACCTCCAGCGAGGCCGCACCTGCCGCGCCAGTTGCTGCTGCGTCATCGGCTGATCCGGCGGCGCCAGCCGCCGCCAATGATGCGGTTGCCGCATCTGCCGATACGGCCGCCGCCGCGACCGCGCCTGCTGCCACCGAACCAACGTCGCCTGCAACGGGTGCCGATCAGCCTGCCACCGAAGAGACGAGCCAGCCGGTAGCCGCGCCGACCGAGCCTGCCGTCGCCGTGGCCGCTACTGATCCTTCCCCCGATGCCACGGCCCCTGCTGCGACCCCGGCGACAGCCGTGGTTGCGACGCCGACAATCGACGCCGTCGAGGTCGAGGGGGAGAAGTCCTTCTTTGCCGGCAGTGGTCCAGATGGCGCCACCGTGCGGCTCTATGTCGACGATAGCTTCATTGCCGATACAATTGTCTCGGATGGCCGTTGGCTGATCGAGGCCGGCAAGGTGCTGACCAAGCCAAATCAGCGTGTTCGCGTTGACTTGCTGCAGGCCGGTAGCGCCGAGGTCGTGGAGCGCGCCGAAGTCGATTTCTCCCTCGATCTACCGGCGCCTGACACAGAAACCGCGGTTGCCGTGGCCGATCCTGCGGCCACTCCCGCGCCACAGCCAGCCGAAGCCGCCGTGCCGCCAACAGACGCTGCTGCCGCTGAGCCGGCTGTGCCGACCATGGTTGGCGTGAGTGTCGGCGATATCGATGATCAGCGCTTTGCTGCCGGCAAGGCGATTATTCGCCGCGGCGACAACCTCTGGACCATCGCACGCCGGGTCTATGGCGAAGGCATCAAGTACACGGCCATCTATGAGGCCAATACCGGCCAGATCCGCGATCCCGACCGCATCTACCCCGGTCAGGTCTTCGATCTGCCCGATAGCGCAAACAACTGAGTACAACATGGCCCGCTTTCCGGCGGGCCATTGATTCTTGCGGCGGTTGGACCCATATATCGCAATATGACGATAAATCTGGTTGAACCGATGCACGACGACGATATTGCCACCATCATGCGGGCACTGGGTCATCCGGTGCGCCTCAACATTCTGCGCATCATCGCCGGACAGCAGCGTGGCCAGTGTTGTTGTGCCGATGTGACCGACTCCTTGACCCTGGCGCAATCAACGGTCAGCCAGCACATCAAGGTGCTGCTTGATGCCGGTCTGATCGAGCGGAAGTCGCGCGGTACCCGCAATTGCTACATCGTGCAGCATGAGCGTCTGGCTGCCCTGGGTTCAGCCTATTCAGGCATGCTGGCTGGTTTGGGCGCTGCCACCCCCGACTTGGAAGCGGAACTCGCCTAATGCCCACTGACAACGCTGACAAGAAGCCATCCGTTAGCGCGGACGAGGATTCCGTATTTTCGACCATCCGCAATCTTTGGACCTATATGTGGCCCGCCGACCGGGCCGATCTGCGTCTGCGGGTTGTGCTGGCCATTGCTGCCCTGCTGCTGAGCAAGGTCGCCACCACCCTTATTCCATTCGCCTATAAGGGCATCATCGATAGTCTCGATAGCGCCACCCCCAATAGTGCGGTGATTTTCGGTATGGCGGTGCCCATCGTCCTGGTGATTGCCTATGTCGTGGGCAATATCGTTGACGCCGGATTCCAGCAATTGCGCGACGTGCTGTTTGCCAGCGTCGGCCAGAATGCCGTGCGCAAGCTGGCGCTGCGCACCTTCCACCATTTGCATCGCCTGTCGCTGCGCTTCCATCTGGCGCGCCGCACCGGTGGCCTCAGCCGGGTGATAGAGCGCGGTACCAAGGGCATCGAAACCATCGTCCGTTTCACGATGCTGAACATTCTGCCCACCGTGGTCGAATTCGCCATTACCGCTGTCATTTTCGTCTGGATGTTTGGCGTCAGCTATCTCGGCGTGCTGGTCGTGATGATCTGGGGTTATCTGTATTTCACCATCAAGGCGTCGAACTGGCGCATTGGCATCCGCCGGGCCATGAATGACTCCGACACCGACGCCAATGGCAAAGCTATCGACAGCCTGCTCAACTTTGAGACGGTGAAGTATTTCGCCAATGAGCAGATGGAGGCCGATCGCTACGATGCGTCCATGGCCGGCTACGAACGCTCCGCCATCCGCATCTGGACCTCGCTGGGCTTCCTCAACTTCGGCCAGGCGGTAATATTCTACGGTGGCTTCCTGATCATCGCCATCATGGCGATCAATGGGGTGATGGCCGGGACCTTGACCCTGGGCGACTTCGTCCTGCTCAATACCTTCCTGATGCAGATCTATCGGCCGCTCAATTTTATCGGCTTCGTCTATCGCGAACTGCGCCAGGGTCTCACCGACATCGAAGAGATGTTCAAGCTGCTCGATCAGAGCCCGGAAATCGAGGACAAGCCCGACGCCAAGCCACTGGTCGTAACCGGGCCGGTGATCCGCTTCGACAACGTCACCTTTCACTATGATCCCGATCGCGCCATTCTCAAGGGCGTCAGCTTCGAGGTTCCTGCGGGCAAGACCGTGGCCATCGTCGGCCCCACTGGTGCCGGCAAGTCCACAATCTCGCGGCTGCTGTATCGCTTCTATGACGTAACCGGGGGCGCCATCACCATCGATGGTCAGGACTTGCGCGACGTCACCCAGGAAAGCCTGCGCTCGGCGATCGGCATGGTGCCGCAGGATACCGTGCTGTTCAACGACAGCATCGGCTACAATATCGAATATGGCCGGCCGGGTGCGTCGATCGAGGAGGTGCGCGAAGCCGCTGGCATGGCTCAGGTCGGTCCGTTCATCGAGACCTTGCCCAAGGGCTATGACACCCCGGTGGGCGAGCGCGGTCTCAAGCTCTCCGGTGGCGAAAAGCAGCGCGTCGCCATCGCCCGTACTATTCTCAAGGCACCCTCCATCCTCATTCTGGATGAAGCGACCTCGGCGCTCGACACCAAGACCGAGCGGGATATTCAGTCGGCCCTCGATGTCGTCTCGCAGAACCGCACCACGCTCGTCATCGCCCACCGCCTGTCCACCGTGGTCAATGCCGACGAAATCCTGGTGCTGCGCGAAGGCGTGGTGGCCGAACGCGGCAACCACCTCGACCTCCTCGCCAAGGACGGCCTCTACGCCCAGATGTGGAACCGCCAGCGCGAAGCTACCGAGGCTGAAGAAAAGCTGCTGCAGACCGCCAACGATCCCGACGGTTTCGTCAAGCGCGGCACGCCCGCCGCAGAATAGGGCAGGGTGCTGTGACGGGGATCATCTTCGCCAGCCGGCATTCCCGACACCCCACTGGCTGGCAGCCTCAGCGGGGCGCGCCGACCTCATGGCAAGCCCCTGGCACCACGGTCGTTCAATACCACAAACAACAAGGCCCGCATCGTTGCGGGCCTTTTGCTTCGTTTCTGCGCCGGTGCTACTCGGCGGCTTCAGGCCGACTGACGACAGTCACGCCATTCTGCTGCTCTTCCACCAGCCCGGCATCCGGGCTGACGATATAGCGCTTGGCGCCATCCGCCCCGGTGGGGATCTCCACGGCCATGCCGTCAAACCCCGCTGGCGTGGCCATCGCCGCTTGACCGCCGCGACCGGTTGCGAACCGTCCCAGCCGGCCAGACTGTTCGACCAGCCATCTGATCTGCTTCCACAGCACTGTAGGCGCCACCACCATTACCGGCACCATCACCAGCGTCAGCGCGGTGGAGACAAATAGCCCTGAGACCAGTGCTGCCGACAGATGGATGAACCACGAACCGGCAATGCCGCCGACCACGATCTCGCGGCGGATGAAATCGAACTCGATATTCAACGCCATCGGGATCACGCCCAGGCCAGTCACCATGGCGGTCAGCAGCACCGGCCGCACACGCTGGCTGATGGTGATCATCATGGCTTTGACCGGCTCGACATGCTCGTCGCGCTGATAGTGGTTATAGGTGTCGATCAGCACGATGCCGTTCTTCACCACGATACCCGCCAGTGCCACAATGCCCAGTCCCGTCATGATCGCCGAAAAACTCATGCCGGTGACCAGCATGCCCAGCAGCACCCCGGCCAGTGACATGATCACCGTCGTGAGCGTCACCAGCACCTGATAGAAGCTGTTGTATTCCAGCAGCAGGATCAGGAAGATCAGGAACATCGCCGCACCGAAGGCCGAGATGATGAAGGCATTGGTGTCGTCGACCTGTTCGGCAGCACCGCCATAAATAATCTCGACGCTGGCTGGCCATTCCTGCTCGGCCTGCCAGGCCTTGATCTGCTTGACCTTGTCTTCCGAGGAGAAGCCCTCTTCCAGATTGGCGGCCACCGTCATGGCATAGACGCCATTGCGGCGGGTGATATTGGCCACCTTGGGCACCGCCGTGCGGGTGATGAAGTTGGATACCGGCACCAGACCCTGTGCCGTCACAATCCGTAGCGAGTCCAGCACGTCAAAGGTGCGCTCGCTCTTGGGCAGACGGACCCTGATGTCGAGTTCGTCGTCGCCGCCATCGTCGGGACGATAGCTGCCCAGCTTCACACCCGAGGTGACCAGCTGCACATAGGGGCTCAGCTCCCGCACGCCGATGCCGTATTTGGCAGCGGCTTCGCGATCGATGGTCACCTGCCAGTCGATGCCGGGGGCAGGGCGGCCATCTTCAACGTCGATGGTATTGCCCAGATCGTTTTCGATATAATCACGCAGCTTGGTCACGGCCGGGGCAATATCGGCATAAACCGTACCCTCAACCCGCAGATTGATCGCCTTGCCGGCTGGCGGGCCATCCTCCTGCGCAGCAATCTGCACTTCCAGGCCCGAAATCCCGGCTACCCGCTCGCGGATGTCCTGGAAGATTTCGGCAGCCTTGACACGCTCGGCATAGGGCATGAGCTGGAGGTTGAATGTGCCAACGGTGTCGGGCGGCGTGCTGCCCCCGAGCCCGCCGCTGCCATCACCACCGGCAAAGCTCATGATGACATCCTTGATACCCTGAACCTGCAGGATCTGGTCTTCGACCTCCACCAGCAGATCGCGGATTTCCGCTGGCGAGTAATTGCCGCGGGTGATGACGTTGACAGTGCCGAATTCAGGCTCCGAGGCCGGGAAGGCCTCAGTGCCCGTCGGGTTCATGATGTATGCGGCAAACATCAGCCCCACGATGCCGAAGCCGACTGCCAGGGTGATGACCGGCTGATGCATCAGATGCTGCATGGTCCGAACATAGACGCCGGTCAGACCCCGAACCTTGTTGGGATCAAACTTGTCGGCATACATCACCACGTCAGCGGCTTCTTTTTCCTTCTCGTCAACATGGGTCGAGGCGATGAAGGCACCGATAATGGGCATGAAGATCAGCGCCGAAACCAGCGAGGCAATCATCACCACGATCACGATGGTGGGCAGATAGCTCATGAACTTGCCGATAATGCCCGGCCAGAACAGCAGTGGCACGAAGGCGCCCAGGGTCGTGAAAGTGGCCGAAACCACCGGCACGAACATCTTGCGCGCGGCCATGATGAAGGCTTCCTTCTTGGGAACGCCCTCCTGCAATTTGCGCTCGGCATATTCCACGACCACGATCGGGTCGTCCACCAGCACACCCACCGCGAGCACCAGGCCAAACATGATCATCATATTGATGGTCATGCCGAGCATCTGCACGACGAGAAAAGCGATCATGAACGAGATCGGGATCGACATGCCGATCATGATGGCGGCGCGCCAGCCCAGTGTGGCAATGCAGGTGATCAGCACCAGCGCCACGGCGGTCAGCACAGCCGCTTCCAGCGAGCGGAACATACCCTTGGTGGTGTCGGCCTGATCGATCAGGAAACTGGTCTCGATGGCCTGTGGCCAATCGGCAGTGAAATTCTCGGTGATCCGCCGCACTTCGTCGGACACACTGATGACGTTGGTGCCAAGCTTCTTGGAGACGCCGAGGGTGATGGCTGGCTGGCCATTCACATGTGCATATTGCGTGGCATCCTCGAAGGTCCGCGTGATCGTGGCGACGTCGCCAAAGGTCACCACGGTATCGTCGACCGTCTTGAGTGGCAGCGTATAGATGTCCCGGGCGTTCTTGATCAGGCCGGGCACTTCGACATTGAACGAGCCCTGGCCCGAATCCAGTGTACCGCCGGCCACCACCATGTTGTTCTTGGCGAGGGCATCAAACAGCTGCGCTGCCGTCAAATCGTAGGCTTCCAGCCGGGTCAGGTCGATGGTGACTTCCAGCACTTCATCGCGCGACCCCGACAGAGTCACGTTCTGGACGTCGCCAATGCCTTTGAGTTCTTCCTGCAGATCCTTGGCCCGGTTGACCAGTTCACGCTCGGGCACCGTGCCATAAACCGCAACCGAGATGACGGGCATGTCGGTAAACGAGATTTCCGTAACAGTTGGTTCGGTAGCGTCATCGGGCAGTTCAGCTGAAAGCCCGTCCAGCTTCGCCCGGATATCAGAGAGCGCCCTGTCCTTGTCCGCATTTACGTTGAACTCAAGGAACACCGAGGCATGACCGGTGGTCGAGGTGGAGGAATAGTTCTCCAGCCCGTCTATTTCCTTGATGCGGTCCTCGATCGGCTTGGCCAGCAACTGTTCTGCGTCACGCGGTGCCACGCCGGTCTGGCTGACCGAAACGTAGAAATAGGGAATGTCGATTGCCGGGAAGCTCTCTTTGGGCAGGCTGGTATAGGCCATGAAGCCCGCCCCGAGCAGCAGCACCATGATCGTCAAGACGACACGCGGCATCCGCAGGATACGTTCGATGAAATCCAGCATCGGTTAGCTCGCTGTTACATTGGTGGCGTCGACCGCTTGGCCGTCGATGACATACTCCTGGCCGACGGTAATGACATCGACCGCTACTGGTAGTCCCAGAACCCAGACACCGTCGCGGGTGTCGCTGGCAATCTCGATCGGCATGAACTTGGCCGCGCCATCCACCACGGCGCGCACGCCTAACACACCATCAGCGTCCAGCGTCAGCGTTGATTGCGGCAACAGGTGCGCCGGGGCAGAGCCCATATTCACTACTGCCGTGGCGGTGATGCCGTCACGGATGGTGCCATCGGCATTGGGCAGCTCGATCTCGACCGGGAAGGAACGGGTGGCAGCGTCGGCCGTCGTGGCGATGAAGCTCACCTTGCCCTCGGCCGTCTGGCCGGTGATGGTGGTGATGCTGGCGGAGAGGCCAAGCTTGGCCAGACCAATCCGGACTTCCGGCACCTGGCCGATGAACAACATCGGGTCAAGCTGGACGATGGTGGCGCAGGGCTGGCCTTGAGCCAGCATGGCGCCAGCGTCGGCCAGCGGCGCCTGTACCACGCCGTTCACCTTGGCGTTGATCAGCGTGCGATCAAGTTCGGCCTGGGCGTTGTCGAGATTGGCTTTGGCCGATGTCACGCTCGCCTGCGCGGCGGCCAGGGCCACTTCCACGCCGCGTGCACTATTGGCAGTTGCCACGCCCTTGCTTCGCAGTTCGGCATTGGTATCAAAATCGGCCTGGGCCTGAGCCAGTGCCGCGTTGGCCTGCGCCAAACCGGCGTCAGCTTGTGCGACAGCGGCAGCCCGGGTGCCCTGATCCAGCGTGCACAGCGGATCGCCGACCGCCACCTTCTGGCCCTTGGTCACATGCACAGTTTCAACAATGCCAGCAGTCTCTGCCACGGCGCTAACGGTGGCCTTGGCCTGAGTGCGACCCCGCAAGGGGACCTCAATCGCGAAGGGCTGAGCCACATAGGTCGTGGTCCGCACCGATTGCAGCCCCGTATTGGCGCCGTGCTCGGCCTCATTGCGCTGGGCAATGGTCAGGTGCGGGTCGACTTCGGTGCTGGCTTCGTGTTGGGCCAGCACGCCCGCCTCGGCCAATTGGGTGGCGATGGGGCCGTGTTCTTCGCCCTCGATTATCGAGACAATTGGGCGCTCGCCATTGCCTGGCCCGCTGCCGCCCATAACCAGGGTTCCAGTTGCGAGCCAGGCACCTGTCAGGATCAGCAGTACCAGCGCAATGCCATAAGAAAATAATGCACGCATAGAGAAGTTGCCCCTTTACTCAGCCGCGTCTTTGTTGGAATCGGCTCGCGCTAAAGTGATGAGTTCGTGCATATGGGTGCGCAGATGCCTTTCAGCAACCTCCATAATAACACTTCCGTAGTTGATGACCCATGTGTCTGAAGCATTGCTGCAATGATCTGCTGCTGTGACCTTGAGACGTTTACGCTTGTCGCTCAGTATTTGCAGGAATTCATTGGCCCGTGTTTCCACCAGACTTCGCGGCAGAATATGGGCAAAACGGGCAAATAGCAGGAAGGGACTACGGAACATGTCCTCCCCCAGCGGCTGGGCCAGTTCATGCGCGAACGCGGCGCGGCCGGCTGCCGTGATTGAGTAGATTTTTTTTGTCGGCTTGCCGTCCTGTTGCTCACTGCGGCTGGTCACCAGCTTTTCATCTTCAAGCTTGGCCAGGGCCGGGTAGATCGATCCAAAGCTGGCCTCGATGAAGTACGAGCATTCGCCTTCCACGCAAAGCCGACGGATTTCATAGCCCGTGGCGTCACCCTCATAGAGAATGGACAAACACAATGTTCTGACGTTCATGCACGGTGCTCCGGGGCATATGCCGAGCCGATATATGCTGGTTCAATATATGCTTGGCGTGAATCGTACAAGATGTACGGATCAGTTGATGCAACAGATCAGTTAAGACATTGCTGCAGCTTGGCAGATCAGCCTAGGATTTTGGTCATTTCGGCCGCTGCCCGGCGTGCCAGATTCAGATTGGCCGCCGCAACAAAATAGGGGTTGAGGAAGGCCAACTCGCCCTTGCCATAGCGCAGGCGCTCGCCGTCCAGGGTCACAACCGCGCCGCCTGCCGCCTCCAGCACCGCCTGTCCGGCCGCCGTGTCCCACTCACAGGTCGGCGTGAATCGCGGATAGAGTTCGGCATCGCCCCGCGCCAGCAGGCAGAACTTCAACGAGGATCCCACCGAGACATCAGACTGGACCTCAAGCAATTCGCACAGCGTCGCCAAAGCGGCATGGCCATGCGAACGGCTCGCGACAATCCGCAGCTTGCGTGAAGACGTCACCCCGATCGGCTGCTTGTTGCTTACTGAGCCCGAACTGGTGTTGCAGCTAAAGGCGCCGCGCGCGTCACCCACGAAGGTCTCGCCCGTGACCGGCGCCAGCACCACCCCCAGCACCGGCACGCCATGCTCGACCAGCGCAATATTGACGGTGAACTCGCCATTGCGCTTGATGAATTCCTTGGTGCCGTCCAGCGGGTCGACCACAAAATACCGCTCGCCCAACACCGGGATGATCCCGGCAGCCACGCTTTCCTCGCCGAGCACCGGAATGCCGGTAGCTTTGAGATGCTCGAGAATGATCGCCTCTGCGGCCGCGTCTGCCTCGGTGACTGGCGAGCCATCGGCCTTATCGACCGCCACGATGGGGCGAGCATAGACGTCGAGGATCACCCGCGCCGCCGCGATGGCGGCATCAAGGACCAGCGCCGTCAGGTGCGTGTCGGTCGGCGCTGCTGCAATAACGGTCATCTTAGACGCCAATCGTCACATCGAGCCCCAGATCAAGCGGCTGGGCCGCCATGGTGATCTGGCTGGTGGAGATATAGTCCACGCCCGTTTCGCCTATCGCGCGCACCCGGTCCAGCTTGACCCCGCCCGAGGCTTCCAGTTTGGCCCGGCCGGCATTGATCGTTACCGCCTGGCGCAGTGTCGCATTGTCCATATTGTCCAGCAGCACCACGCGCGCTCCCGCTGCCAGCGCTTCTTCCAACTCGGCCAGATTCTGCACTTCGATCTCGATGGCCACCAGATGCCCGGCAAAGGTCGCGGCCGCAGTGTAGGCCGCTGTCACGCTGCCCGCGACGGCGATATGATTGTCCTTGATCAGAATGGCGTCATCGAGCGCATAGCGGTGATTGGCCCCGCCACCGCAACGCACCGCGTATTTCTCGAAGGCCCGCAGCCCCGGCGTCGTCTTGCGGGTGTCGCAGATCTGCGCCCCCGTGCCAGCGACAGCATCGGCATAAATCCGCGTCAGCGTGGCAATGCCGCTCATATGGTTGAGGAAGTTCAGTGCCACCCGCTCGGCCGACATCACCAGCCGGGCAGGGCCGGTAACGCTGGCCACCAAACCACCCACGCCAATTCGGTCGCCATCCGCGACATTGGGGGTAAACACCACGCCATCGCCCACCAGCCGGAACGCGGCTGCCGCAAGATCGAGTCCGGCAATCACCCCGGCTTCGCGCGCCGACAGGCTGGCGGTGGCCTGCGCGCCGGGCGCCAGGGTCGCCTGGCTGGTCAGGTCGCCGGCCAGGCCGAGATCTTCTTCCAGCGCGGCTGCAACGGCGCGCTCCACCAGATGGCGAGGCAATTGGGCGGGCAGGCGGGCAGGACGCGACATTGCAAGGTCTCTCAGCTTCGGCGGTGATGTACGCGCCACCACCGCCCGATGCAACTGCCAGCCGGCGCTACTGGTACTGTTTGACCGTGTGGTCGGTGGAGATGATCGCCGCCGTCAGGCTCCCGGTCGCTGGATAGAGCGGGATCAGGCAGGCCTGCAGCGCGTGGTAGATATCGGGCTTGCCGGTGAACAGTCGCGATTTGGGCTTGAGGTCTTCACTAAGCTCGCTCAGCCAGCCGCCGCGCTCATGGTCGATCACATGGTTCTCGGCATAATCCCACAGCTTGCGATACCAGATCTGGAAATAGTCCTCGCGGTCATAGGCGCTGAGGAACGCCGCGGCACCGATCGCCTCGCTGACCGGCCACCACAGTTTTTCGCGCAGAACCGGTTTATTGTCCCAATCCAGCGTATAGAAAAACCCGCCATGCTGGGCGTCCCAGCCCAGCTCGATCGACTGGCGGAACAGATTGCGCGCCGCATCGGGCATCCAGCTCAACCGCTTGTCGCCCAGAATCCACAGCTGCATCAGCAGCCGCGCCCATTCAAGCCAATGCCCCGGCGTGGTGCCGGACGGGCGGAACATTTCCGAGCCGACATATTCCTTGTCGAGCACCCAGTTCTCGTCGAAATGCTCGGCCACCCGATATCCCAGGGGCACGGCGTGCTTGGCGATGATCAGTTCGGCGATCCGCTCGGCCTTGCTCAGATAGGCCTTCTCGCCCGTTGCCTCATAGGCGGCCATCAGCGCCTCGGTCAGGTGCATGTTGGAATTCTGGCCGCGATAGGACGTGATCTGTGACCAGTCATTGCCAAATTCCTCGCGCACCGCGCCCACCGTGTCGTCCCAGAAACGGTGCTCGATCACTTCGGTGACGTCGGCCAGCACCTTGTCGGCCAGGGGATGGCCCACCAGCTTGGCACTCGATGCCGCCAGCAACACGAAGGCATGACCATAGGCCTGCTTGCTGCCATCGGTCACGCCATGGTCATCGACGCCCCAGACATAGCCGCCATGCCTTGTGTCGCGATGCTTGTTCCAGAGATAGTGCATGCCATGATCGACCATTTCGTCCGAGCCCGGACGCCCGATCAGGCTGCCAATGGCAAAGCAGTGCACCATGCGCGTGGTGCCATGCACCTGCCGCACGGCATTGGCCGGATTGAGCGCCTTGCCGTCATCGTCCAGCTCGAAAAAACCGCCCTTGGGGTTCAAGGAGGGCGCCGCGAAGAAGTCGAACAGATTATTGGCCTGCCGCATCAGATATTGCCGGTGAAACGGCCGGCTCGGCCACGGGCTGGAATTGGTCTTGGGCAGGGTCGTGCTGGCGTCGGTCATACTGGCTCCCGGCCGGCGGAACAGCACCGGCACCTCATCATCGCCGAGCTATAGCGTCCCTGCAAAATCGTTGCAATTTGCGTTCCTGCCAATTTCCGCGAAAGCGCCGCAACCGCGATCAA
>NZ_JAUYGL010000222.1 GCF_030689745.1 Devosia sp. | reverse complement strand
GCTGTGGTCGTTGTACAGGCTCACCATGAAGTCCTCGACCGCCAGCCTGCCATAGTCGGCGAGGGGCACCGCGACGGTGTCGATGACCAGTGCGGTGTCGCCGCCCTGGCCGCAGAGCGCCAGAATACGCCCCAGGTCCGGCGAGCGCACCGCCATCGTGGCGCGGTAGGCCAGAATGTCGTCGCCCCTGCCGCCGGCGGCAAACAGGCGGTCGACCTGGGCGTCGATCAGCATCGCGGCCAGCAACGCCTTGCGCCGGGCCAGCGGCGCTGCGCGTAACGCCTGCATTGCGGCCTCCAGATAGGCCCGGTGGGCGGCCAGATCGAGGTCAGCCAAGGTGTTTGCGGAAGAAGTCCAGCGTCCGGGCCGAGGCCTTGGTGCAGGCTTCGAGGTCGAAATTGCCGGGTCGGTCGCTGTTGCAGAACCCGTGCCCGGCCGCATAAAGGTGGATCGGCACATCCGGATAGCGCGCCTTGAGGGCCTCGATCTGGTCGAGCGGAATGCCGGTGTCGCGATCGCCGAAATGCATTTCGAGCGGGATGGTCGGCGCCAGGTCAATATAGTTGGGCACGCCGCCGCCATAATAGCCGGACGCCGCGCTCAGCCCCAGCCCGTGATGGGCCGCGCGCCAGCTCATCGCGCCGCCAAAGCAATAGCCGGTAATGCCCACCTTGCCGCCCGCCGATGCCGCATCGACCGCGGCGGCCATATCGAGCAGGGTGGTGGACTGGTCGAACTTCTTCATCATCTCGCCAATCACCACGAACTGCTCGGGCTGGTAATTCTCGCTCTCATAGCCGAACTCGATCCGGTCAAACATTGCGGGCGCGACGGCCAAAAACCCATGTTCAGCAAAGCGATCCACGACACTGCGCACCCAGTTGTTGAGCCCCCAGACCTCCTGGATCACCACCACGCCGCCGCGCGGCTTGCCCTCGGGCGCCGCCCGGTAGGCATTCAGGGTGAACCCGTCGCTGGCCACCAGAGTCGTGCGTTCGCCCATGCTTGTCTCCCTCGTCTCAGAATTGGTCTGGCGCGACGGCGCTTAGCCGCCGGTAACACTCATATGCCGGGTGACGGCGGGTGTGCTGTGCGTGCGGTCGAGCACGAAATCGTGCCCCTTGGGCTTGAGCAGCATGGCCTGGTCGAGCGCCGCATCGAGCGCCGCCGCACCGCCGGTCCGCAGGGCATCGCGCAGATTGACCTGATCATCCTGCCCCAGGCACATGAACAGTTGTCCCGTCGCGGTCAGGCGCACCCGGTTGCAGCTCTCGCAGAAATTGTGGCTCATCGGGGTGATGAAGCCCAGCACGCCGCCGGTTTCGGCCACGTGCACATAGCGCGCCGGCCCGCCGGTGCGCTTGTCGAGCTTTTCCAGCGTATAGCGCCGCGCCAGTTGATCGTGCAGTTCGCGCAGGGGCAGATAGCTGTCGACCCGGTCGATGCCCACTTCGCCCAGCGGCATGCCCTCGATCAGCGTCAGCCCCATATTGCGCCCATGCGCCCAGGCCATCATCGGCTCGATTTCGTCGTCATTGACGCCGCGCATCGCCACCATGTTGATCTTGATGGTAAGCCCGGCGGTCTGCGCCGCCGCGATGCCGCCCAGCACGTCGGCCAGTCGGCCGCGTCGGGTAATGGCGGTGAAGCGCTCACTGTCCAGCGTGTCGAGCGACACATTGATCCGCTTGACCCCCGCAGCGGCCAGCCCCTCGGCATGCTTGGCCAGCTGGCTGCCATTGGTGGTGATGGTCAGCTCATCCAGCCCGTGCCCGATGCGGGCGCCCAGTATGGCCACCAGATCCATGATGTCGCGCCGCACCAGCGGCTCGCCACCGGTCAGCCGGATGCGGGTGGCGCCCCGGTCGATGAACGCGCCGGCAATGGTCTCGATTTCCTCAAAGCCCAGCACTTCGCGCTTGGGCAGAAACGTCATGTCCTCGGCCATGCAATAGACGCAGCGGAAATCGCAGCGGTCGGTTACCGAGATGCGCAGATAGGAAATGTGCCGCCCATAGCGGTCAACAAGCGGGCGGGCAGGGGGCGCGGTGCTGGTCATGGGGTAAACCTAGTCCGCTATGCGGCTTTTTCAAAGCGCTGCCACAACAAAAAAGGCCGCCCATCGGGCGACCCTTCGAAATTCTCTGTCCCATTGTCGGAAATGGGCTGTCTGGCCTAGTGATTGACCACGATCTGCGCGCCAACGGCGACGCGATCATAGAGATCCTGCACGTCTTCATTGGTCAGTCGGATGCAGCCCGAGGACACCGCAAGCCCGATCGAGCGGGGTTCGGAGGTGCCATGCACACGGTACAGGGTCGAGCCGATATAGAGAGCGCGCGCGCCCAGTGGATTGTCGGGGCCGCCGGGCATATAGGCCGGCAGGTCCGGCACGCGCTTGCGCATCTGTGGTGGTGGTGTCCAGCCGGGCCATTCGGCCTTGCGGGTAATGCGATGGGTGCCCGACCAGGTGAAGCCGTCGCGGCCGACGCCGATGCCGTACTTCATGGCCTTGCCATTTTCGAGCACCAGATAGAGCCGGCGCTCGTCGGTCTCGATCACGATGGTGCCCGGCTTGTGGCGGGTTTCATAGCTGACCACTTCCTTGCGGATGGCGCTGCCGCCGCGGGCGCGCGTCTGCAGTGTCGAGGCTTCTACCCAGGTGCCGTTGTCTGGGTCATAAACGAGTGCCGCCATGCTTGGCACCACACTGGCGGCTGACAGGACGAGCGACAGCACGATCACCATCGCGGACTTGAACTTGATCATATAACGACTTGGCCCCTGCAAGTAAGTACGAACGCTCGATTCGTGCGTTGCACAACTGGCGTTGCTTACGCGGTTTGCTGTTCAGCGAATAGAGGTGTTGACCGCAATAGGGCCACACTTGCCTCAGCATGGCAAAATTGTGTTGCCAGCTGGTTACAGTTTCCATTCACCAATGCGTGATCGTAGACATTCCGGGTCATTGACACGTCAGCGGCACCCTGCAATGCCAGCATTTCGGCAGCAAAGAGGGCATCATGATCGAACAGTTGAAGCGACAGGCGGCCGCCATGGCCCTCACCCAGGTGCAGCCGGGCATGCGGCTCGGGCTGGGCACCGGTTCGACAGCGCGCCATTTTGTCGAGCTGTTGGGCGAACAGGTCGCGGCGGGGTTTGACTGCATTTGTGTGGCGACCTCCGAGGCCACAGCGCGCCAGGCCGCTGGCCTGAATATTCCGCTGTCCGATCTGGACACACTGGATCGGCTCGACATCACCATTGATGGCGCCGACGAAATCGATCCGCACCTCAACCTGATCAAGGGCGGCGGCGGCGCCCTGCTGCGCGAGAAGATCGTCGCGGCGGCCTCCGATCTGATGATCGTCATTGCCGATTCCTCCAAGCTGGTCGAAACGCTTGGACAATTCCCGCTGCCCATCGAAGTCAACCGCTTCGGCCTGGGCGCCACGCGCCGGTCGGTTGCTGCGGTTTGCGCGAGCCATGACTGCGCCGGGGAACTGCGGCTGCGCCAGGCCGATGCTGGCGGCGACTATCTGACCGATGGCGGCCACCTGATCCTCGATGCTTTTTTTGGCCGCATTTTACAACCAGAAGCGCTATCGGCCGACTTGCTCAATATTGCCGGTGTGGTGCAGCATGGGCTGTTCCTGAATATGTGCAAAAAGGCTTATGTGGCGGCGCCTGATGGCGTAAGAACGCTCTCAAGCAGCAATTGACAATGAATTCGATCAAGATGGGTGGTTCGATAATGACCGGTGTAATGATGCGCATCAAAGCGCTGATGGCAGTAAGTTTGAGCATGGCGATGCTGGCGTTCGCGTTTCCGGCAATAGCCCAGGAACTGCCGCCCGAACAGCTTGCCCTGGCGCGCAAATATATCGATCTGACCGACAGTGCCTCGGTCTATGAAATCACTATGGTGGAAATCGGCATCGGCACCATGCGCCAGATCGTGCAGCAGAATCCGGAAGTGGCCGAGCAGACCGACGCCGTCGTGGGCAAGGTTCTCGAAGAATTCCGCGGCCGCAAGGGCGAATTGCTCGACCAGTTTGCTCGCGTCTATGCCGCGCGCTTCACCATTGGCGAGCTGCAGGAGATCGTGGCCTTTTACGAAACCGACACCGGCAAGAAGCTGGCCAAGGCCAATACCGAGGTCAATGCTGACCTGCAGACGGTGTTGAAGATCTTCACCAACAATATCCGCCAGGAATTTTATGCCAAGGTCCGCGCCGATTTGCGTGAACAGGGCATCACCCTATAGTCTTTTGCTGCATGCCAGCAGGATTGACCCCGCCTTGTGCGGGGTCTTTTTTTGTGCGATCCGGCGTGTATAACCATTCATCGGCATTTGCCGATATAAACAGCGCCGCAGGAGCCACCCCATGAGCAATTCATACGATCTGGTCGTCATCGGCGCGGGGTCAGGTGGGGTGCGCGCGGCGCGCATGGCGGCCAGCTATGGCGCCAGGGTCGCCATTATCGAAGAGTTCCGCGTCGGCGGCACCTGCGTCATTCGGGGCTGCGTGCCCAAAAAGCTCTATGTCTATGCCAGTCGGTTCCACGAAATGTTTGATGTGGCCGCCAGCTTTGGCTGGCAGGTCGAGGCGCGCTTTGATTGGCCCACGCTGGTGGCCAACAAGGAAAAGGAAATCACCCGGCTCGAAAGCGCCTATGTGGCCAATCTCGAAAAGCCGGGCGTCGAGATCATCCGGGACCGCGGCGTGGTCACTGGTCCCAATACTGTCCATCTGGTTGGCCAGGACCGCGACCTGAGCGCCAGATATATCCTGGTGGCGACGGGCGGCCGTCCCTTCCTGCCACCCATTCCGGGTGCTGAACTGGCCATCACCTCCAACGAGGTGTTCGATCTGCCCGCGCTCCCCCACTCAATCCTGATCGAGGGCGGCGGTTATATTGCGGTGGAATTTGCCACCGTGTTTGCCGGGCTGGGCGTGCACACCACCATCATCTATCGCGGCGATTGCCTGTTGCGCGGCTTCGACGACGATATGCGGCTCGGCCTTGAGGCCGGGCTGATCGATCGCGGCGTCAAGATCATCTACCAGACCACCATTGCCAGTCTCGCCCGCGACGGCGCCGATATTTCGGCCAGTTTCAGTGACGGCGTCACCGCGCCCTATGGTGCGGTCATGTTCGCCACCGGGCGTTCCCCCAATGTCGACGGCCTCGGCCTCGAGCAGGCCGGGGTTGAGCTGGCGCCCAATGGCACGGTTGCCGTTGATGCCTTCTCGCAAACATCGGTGCCAACGATCTATGCGGTGGGCGATGTGACCGGCCGCGCGGCGCTGACCCCGGTCGCCATCCGCGAGGGCTGGTATTTTGCCGAGACGGTGTTCAACAACAATCCCATGGCGGTCGACCATTCCCAAATCCCCACCGCTGTCTTCTCCGAGCCGGAAATCGGCGTCATCGGCCTGACCGAAGCCGAGGCCGCCACTCACGAGGACATCGACGTCTACCTGTCCCGCTTCCGGCCGATGATAAACTCGCTGTCCAGCCACACCGAGCGGATGATCCTCAAGCTGATCACCGAAAAGGATGGCGGGAAGGTGCTGGGCGTTCATATTCTGGGGCATGGCGCTGCTGAAATGATCCAGCTCATCGCCATTCCGATGGGCATGGGCGCGACCAAGGCCGATTTTGACCGCGCCATGGCGCTGCACCCCTCGGCCGCCGAGGAACTGGTGACCTTCAAGGCCCCCACCTACATCTATCGCCAGGGCCACAAGATCGGCGGTTAGGGCAGGGGCCGCGCAGTGTTGGGACACAAATCTGCACCATTCGCGGCGCGTCTCCCTCCCCCTTGTGGGGAGGGAAGCGAGATAGGACTTGGCGTTTGCCAAGTCCGTGATCGAGCAGGGTGGGGGTGTGTTTCCACAAACCCGAGGCGCAAGAAACCCCCCCCCTTGATCCCTCCCCACAAGGGGGAGGGAGACGACTGCAAGATTGTGGCTCGAACCCGTCACACCCACCAGCCCGTCCCTCCCCCTGCCAGGGGGAGGCTAGGTGGGGGTCTCGGAACAACAAACCTTATCCATCTAATCCTCGCCCCCTCCGACCCGTGCCATCATGGTCCCGTTCCCGCCAAGTCACTGGTCCCGACGCAGGGCCAGGCGGGGAGACCGGGGGACGGGGGCACCCGTCCAGTGGGGAGCATGGCAGCCGCGCCTGCAATACTGGTGTCGCCTGAACCATCTCCCGCGCAAAACCGGCTGGTGACGGGCGGCCCTTGGTCCGTTCCACTACTCATTTGGCCCAATGGCCGCCCGTTACCCGTGACACCGCGACGCCAGCTGGCCGGGCGGGGTTTCGGCACGCCCGGCCCGATTATCCTTGGCAGGGCTGTCAGGCCTTGGTATTCCGCCAGCCAACAGCCTGTAACCCGCGTGAACGAGACCCGATATGACCACCTGGACCCCCGATAGCTGGCGCTCAAAGCCGATTTCCCAGGTTCCGGCCTATCCCGATCAGGCGGCCGTCGTGGAAGCCGAACGCCAGCTCGCCACCTTTCCGCCGCTGGTGTTTGCCGGCGAGGCACGCGAACTGAAGGCCCGGCTGGCTGCGGTCGCGCGCGGCGAGGCCTTCTTGCTGCAGGGCGGCGACTGCGCCGAGAGCTTTGCCGAACACGGTGCCGACCACATTCGCGACTTCTTCCGCGTCTTCCTGCAAATGGCGGTGGTGCTGACGCACGGTGCCTCCAAGCCGGTGGTCAAGGTCGGTCGCGTGGCGGGCCAGTTCGCCAAGCCGCGCTCGTCGGACACCGAGATCATTGATGGCGTCGAGCTGCCCAGCTATCGCGGCGACATCATCAACGCCATCGACTTCAACGAAGGCGCGCGCATCCCCGATCCGCACCGCATGTTGCAGGCCTATCGCCAGTCGGCGGCCACGCTGAACCTGCTGCGCGCCTTTTCGATGGGCGGCTATGCCGAGCTGACACGCATCCATGAGTGGACCGTGGGCTTCATGAAGGGCTCCAACTGGTATCCGCGCTACGAGGAAGTGGCGCGCAAGATTGACGACGCCATTACCTTCATGGGCGCGCTTGGCCTGACGCCGGACAATACCCCGGCGCTCAAGCAGACCAGCTTCTACACCAGCCACGAAGCCCTGCTGCTCGGCTATGAGGAAGCGCTGACCCGGCGCGACTCGATCTCCAATGACTGGTACGCCACCTCCGGGCACATGCTGTGGATCGGCGACCGCACAAGGCAGCCCGATGCGGCCCACGTCGAATATTTCGCCGGCATCAAGAACCCGATCGGCATCAAATGCGGCCCGTCACTGACCAGTGACGATCTGCTGCGCCTGCTCGACCGGCTCAACCCGACCGACGAGGCCGGGCGCATCACCCTGATCGGCCGCTTTGGCGCCGACAAGGTGCGCGATCACCTGCCACGGCTGATCGAAACCGTGCAGCGGGCCGGTCGCACGGTTGTCTGGTGCTCCGATCCGATGCACGGCAACACCATCAAGGCCTCCACCGGCTTTAAGACCCGGCCATTTGACCGGGTGCTGACGGAAGTGAAATCCTTCTTCGAGGTGCACCGCGAAATGGGCACCTATGCGGGGGGCGTGCATATCGAGATGACCGGCGACGACGTCACCGAATGCGTCGGCGGCGTCTCGGCGGTCACCGAGGCCACGCTCTCGGACCGGTACAACACCTATTGCGATCCGCGCCTCAATGCCAGCCAGGCACTCGAGCTGGCCTTCCTCGTGGCTGAAGAAATCCATACTGAAAAGCCCGTCCAGCAGGACGCTATTGCCGGAGAATAATCTGCCAGTAAACTGAACCAAGACGATGCCCCGGCGTTCTTGTCTGAATGCCCGGGGGGTGTGCGTCCGGCGTTGTTGCGCCCTGATTGATGAAAGTCGCGTATGCCTAAATCGTTGTTTCCATTGGCATCTTCCCAGACGCGTGAACGGCTGGAGTCCGACCCGACCCTGCGGCTGGTCAATGATTTTGATTGGGCGGGTAACCCGCTTGGCCCCATCCCGGCCTGGCCTGAAAGCCTCAAGGGCGCGGTCCGGGTGATGATGACCGCCTTCGTGCCGATGGCCATGACGATCGGTCACGAGGGTATCCTGATCTACAACCACGCCTATGCCGGGTTTGCCGGCGAGCGCCACCCCGACATTTTCGGCCTCCCGGCGGTCGAAGCCTGGCCGGAAGTGGCCGACTTCGTCGCCGACAAGATCGTGCGGGGCATGCGCGGCGAGACCGTTACCCTGCGTGATCAGGAAATGCTGCTCGATCGCCATGGCCAGATGGAGACCACCTGGCTCGATTTGCATTACAGCCCCGTGCTGGGTGAAGATGGACTGCCCCTGGCGGTCATTTGCGTGGTGCTCGAAACCACCGATCAGATGCTGGCCAAGCAGGCGCTGGCGCGCAGCGAAGAACGGCTTTCCCTTGCCCTGAGCGGTTCGGGCCTGGTCGGCACCTGGGATTGGGACGTGCCCAACGATACGATCACCGCTGATGATCGCTTTGCCGAGCTGTTCAATCTCGACCCCCAGCAGGCCGGTCTCGGCGTGCCGTTGATGGAGTTCCTCGCTGCCGTTCATCCCGATGATGCCGAGCGTGTCGGTGTGGAAATAGCCGAAACCATTCGCGGGAAAAGCGCCTACCGCTCTGAGTATCGCGTTGTGGCGCAGGACGGCGCGATCCATTGGGTCGCCGCATCCGGCAAGCCCCTTTTCAACCATGATGGCATCATTCAGCGGTTTCCCGGCGTCCTGGTCGACATCACCGACCAGCGGCGCACCACCGAAGCCCTGGCCGAAAGCGAGCTGCGCTTCCGCACGCTCGCCGATGCCATGCCGCAGATGGTCTGGTCGACCCTGCCGGACGGCCGGCACGACTACTACAACGCCCGCTGGTATGAGTTCACCGGCGTGCCGGAGGGCTCGACGGACGA
>NZ_JAUYGL010000221.1 GCF_030689745.1 Devosia sp. | reverse complement strand
CGGGGCTTTTTTATTGCCCGTCCACTCTTCATGCTTAGCGGTCATCATCGTGCGAACTGCATCACCGAAACCTCGTCTTTCGACGCTGATTCTGTTGTCGGCGCTCGCCATTCTACCGATCAACTTCTTTCTCCCGTCGCTGCCGGGCATGGCCACCGAGTTCGATGTCGCCTACGGGATAATGGGTCTTTCCCTGGCGGCCTACGCTGGGGTGTCGGCATGCCTTCAACTTGTTCTTGGTCCCCTTTCTGACCGGTTCGGTCGCCGCCCGGTGATCCTTCTGGCACTGGCGATTTTCATTGTGGCGACGATCGGCTGCGCCTTGGCTCCCGATGCGTGGACCTTCCTCGCCTGCCGGATGGTCCAGGCCATAATCGCCCCGACATATGCGGTATCGCTTGCCGCAATCCGCGACACCACCAGCAGGGAGCAAGCAGCAGGTCAGTTTGGCTATCTGGCTATGGCATGGGCCATGGCGCCTATGCTCGGACCGACGGTTGGTGGACTACTGGATCAGGTGTTCGGTTGGAGAGCCAGCTTCTACGTCCTGGCATTCTTTGGGGCTGCGGTTCTGGTCTTGTGCTGGACCGATCTGCGCGAGACGAACAGCGCGCCATCGAAGACGATGGCAGAACAGTATCGGGCCTATCCTGAACTCCTCGGCTCGAAGCGCTTCTGGGCGTATTGCGTCTGCATGGCCTTCTCGGTTGGTGCCTTCTACGCCTTCCTGGCCGGTGCCCCGCTGGCTGCCTTGGCTTTCGACCTGTCGCCAGCGATCCTCGGCCTTTATATGGGCTCGATCACCGGCGGCTTCATGGTCGGCAGCTTTCTAGCCGGGCGGCTCGCCGGCAGGTTGCCGGTGACCACAATGTTGGTTGTCGGACGGATTGTGGCCTGCGCCGGTCTTTTGTTCGGCCTCATCCTGTATGCAGCCGGCATCGATCATGTGCTGGCATTGTTCGGGCCCTGCCTGTTCGTGGGCGTGTCGAACGGCCTTACGCAGCCGAGCGCCAGCGCTGGAGCGATTTCAGTTCGTTCGACACATACGGGAAGTGCCGCCGGTCTGGCCGGTGCGATTGCGGTCGCTGGGGCCTCCATCATGGCTGCGTTTGCGGGTGCGGTTTTGACCGAAGAGAATGCCCGGTCTGGCCTGTTCCTCGTGATGCTAACCTCAGCGGCCGTCGCCCTAGGCGCAGCCCTACTCGCCCGAAATCTCGATGGCACTGCGCGCAAATCAGCATAATCAAGGGAGAACCCGCCAATGTCTGTCCAATCCTCCGCACATCCTGTCGCTTCGGTTCTCGGCGTGGTTGTCCATGACGATCACGTGCTTCTGGTTCGGCGGATCAATCCACCTGATGCTGGAAAATGGGGTTATCCGGGTGGATGGATCGATCCCGGCGAGACCATGGCGCAGGCGGCCGTCAGGGAGCTGTTCGAGGAAACCGAAGTGCGGACAGAAGCTCGGTGCGTGTTCAACGCACTGGACGCATTCGACTACGACCAAGAGGGGTTACTGCGGCGGCAATTCGTGATGGTCGCGGTGCTATGCGCGTGGGTTTCGGGAACCCCGATCGCTGGAGATGATGCAACAGAGGCTGCATGGTTTCAAATCGCGAAGTTATCGTCCCTAGAGGACGTCAGCGAGGACGTTGACACTCTCGCTTATCAGGCGCTGAGGCTAATGAGCCCCGGTAGCATGTCCGCTCTTGGCGATAGTTGAAGGTCGTCCCCTATGACTGAAATGGGGGCGCAAACCGCCATCATCCGGTTCATCGTTCGCTATTGGCGATGGCGGGTTTTGACCCATGTTTACGGCTGAACGGTCGAAACCGACCGCAGTCATCACCCCGCCTCCAGAAACGTCTCCGCCGTTGTCAGGTCCACCGAGACCAGCTGGCTGACGCCGCGTTCGGCCATGGTGACGCCGAACAGGCGGTCGACGCGGCTCATGGTGATCGGGTTGTGGGTGATGACCATGAAGCGCGTATTGGTGCGCTGGCGCATGGAATCGAGCAGGTTGCAGAAGCGTTCCACATTGGCGTCGTCGAGCGGCGCATCGACTTCGTCGAGCACGCAGATCGGCGCGGGATTGGTGAGGAAGACGGCAAAGATCAGGCTCATGGCGGTCAGCGCCTGTTCCCCGCCCGAGAGCAGGGTCATGGTCTGCGGCTTCTTGCCCGGTGGGCGGGCGATGATTTCCAGGCCCGCTTCGAGCGGATCATCGCTTTCCACAAAGCTCAACTCGGCCGTGCCGCCGCCAAACAGGGTGGTGAACAGCTCCTGGAAGAACACATTGACCTTGACGAAGGCCTCGTTGAGGCGGGCGCGGCCCTCGCGGTTGAGCGAGGAGATGCCGGTGCGCAACTTGGCGATGGCCTCGATCAGATCGGTCTTGTCCTTGACCATCAGATCGAGCCTGGCCTGCACTTCGGTGGCTTCCTTTTCCGCCGACAGATTGACCCCGCCCAGCCGCTCGCGCTCGGCCTTGAGCCGGTCGAGCTTCTGCTCGGTGGCCGCTTCGGAGGGCAGCGCCTCCTCGGGGCGGATGCCGGAAGCTTCCAGGGTCCTTGAGGCGGGAATGTCGAGGGTTTCTTCAATCTGGCGTTCGATCTGCTGGCGCTGGGCGATGAAGCCCTTGATCCGCTCGTCAATGCGGGTCTGCTCGATCCGGGCATTGCTGAGCGTGTCGCTGGCGGCGCGCAGTGCCTTGTCGGCCTCGCGCAGTTCCGACTGGGCAAGGTTGAAGCGGTCGCCGGCCGCCTGGTGTTCGATTTTCGCCGTCTCGATCTGCGCGTCGAGCTGGACGCGGCGGGCGGCAAAACCATCGGGGGTCTGGCTGGTGCTGGCCAGTTGCGCGCTGACTTCAGCCCGGCGCTGATCCAGCGTGGCCAACTGGGCCATGGCGCTGTCGCGGCGGCGGCGCCAGCTCTGCGTGTCACGCTCGAGCTGGGCCAGGCGGCTGTCGCGCAGGCGGGCCGCGGTCTCAAAGCCACCCAGCCTGAGCCGGGCCTGATCGGCGCGTTCGCGGGCGGCAGCCAAAACGCGCTGTCTGGCCTCGGCAATGTCGGCAGCATCGCCTTCGGTCCCGGCCGCAAGCAGCGCGCGCCCGGCATCGCCATGCTGGACCTGTGCTTCGCCCAGGCTGGTGCCCAGCCGCACGCGGGCCTCTTCCAGCGTGGATTGTCTGGTGGTCAGATCACCAATGGCGCGCTGTGCCTGATCGACGTCGAGCTGCGCCGCGCCAATGGCGTGCTGCGCCGCCCGCCAGGCCTCGCGCTGCTGCCGCTCGTCCTGCCGGGCAGCATCGAGCGCGGCGACCAGCGCATCGACATCGCGCTTCCAGCTGTTGCGTTCGCCCTTGGCGCGGGCAATTTCCTCGTCCAGTTCGGCCAGCCGATTGCGCTGCGCCAGGCGCTGGGCCGCCGCGCTCGGCGCGTCGGCGGCCGCGATGAACCCATCCCAGCGCCACACCGCGCCTTCCAGCGTCACCAGAAGCTGGCCCGGCTTGAGCGCGTGCATCAGGCTGGGGCCATCGACGGCGTGAATCAGCCCGATCTGGTCGAGCCGACGCTTGAGCAGCGGGCTGCCCGTGACATAGCGCGACAGCGGCTCGGCGGCCTGGGGCAGGGTGGCGTCATCACTGTGATCGACCGGCACCGACCAGTGCATGGGCGCGCCGGCATCCGAGCTGGCATCGAGATCATCGCCCAGTGCGGCGCCCAGCGCGGTTTCGTAGCCGGGGGCGACCTTGAGTTCGTCGACAATGGCCGGCCACAGCCCCGCGCCGACATTGAGCATCTTGCCCAGCGTCGCCGCTTCGGCTTCCAGCCGGTTCAGCGCCGCGTCGATTTCGGCCAGGCGCGGGCGGGCCCCGTCGAGTTTCGATTGCGCCACGGCGGTGGCCTCTTCGGCCTGCGTGGCGGCCTGATCGGCCTCGGCGGTACGTTCCTGTGCGGCGGCCAGCGCCGCGCGCTTCAGGGCCAGGGTTTCGTCGGCGTCGAGCCGGGCGGCAATGCTGCGGGCCTCGGTCTCGACTTCGGCAATTTGCTGGGTCAGCCGCTCGATACGGCCGGCCGCCTCGCTGGCGCTGCGGGCAGCCTGGTCGCGGCGGGCGCGGACCTCGGCCAGCGCGTCAGCGGCGCTGCGGGCCTCGGCTTCGGCAGCCGCCACTGCGCTTGAAGCCGCCGCCGCTTCGCTGCGGGCCTTGTCGAAATCGTCCTGCGCGGCCTCGCCCTCGGCCTGCAATGTGTCCAGTTCTTCGGCGTAGAGTTCCAGCGTGGTTTCACTCTCGGCCACCAGTTCGCCCTCGCGCGTGCCATCGGCGGTGAGCTGGCGAATGCGGTCTTCCAGCTCGGCCTGCCGCTGGCCGGCCCGGCGCGCCTCATCGGCCAGTTGTTCGGACAGGATGGTGTAGCGCTGCAGCACCGCGCCGGTGACGGCCTCGCGTTCGCGCAGCGGCTGCAGCGCCGCATCGGCCTCCGCGAGCTTGTTCTGCGCCTGCAGTTCAAGATGGGTGGCGTCAGCCAGTTCGCGCACCAGCACGGCCTGCTGCGCCGCGGTTTCCTGTTCGGCATAGCGCGCCGCGACCCAGCGGATATGGAACAGGGTGGCTTCGGTCCGGCGGATATCGCCACTGAGCGCCCGATAGCGGGTGGCGAGCCGGGCCTGGCGCTTGAGGGTTTCGAGCTGGGTCTCGACCTGGGCGATAATGTCATCGACGCGTTCGAGATTGGCCTCGGCCGCGCGCAGCCGCAGTTCCGCCTCGTGCCGGCGCGAATGCAGCCCGGAAATCCCGGCGGCCTCTTCGAGCAAGGCGCGGCGGGCGGTCGGCTTGGCCGAGATCAGCTCGCCAATCTGGCCCTGCCGCACCATGGCGGGCGAATGGGCGCCCGTGGAGGCATCGGCAAACAGCAATTGCACGTCGCGGGCGCGCACTTCCTTGCCATTGACCCGATAGACCGAGCCGGACTCGCGCTCGATGCGGCGGGTGACTTCCAGGATATCGGCATTGTTGAGGGCGGCGGGGGCGGTGCGGTCGCTATTGTCGAGCACCAGCGTGACTTCGGCGGAGTTGCGGGCGGGGCGATTGCCCGAGCCGGCAAAGATCACGTCGTCCATGCCCGAGGCGCGCATCGCCTTGTATGAGCTTTCCCCCATCACCCAGCGCATGGCTTCCACGAGATTGGATTTGCCACAGCCATTGGGGCCGACAATGCCGGTGAGACCCGGCTCCATCACCAGGGTGGTTTCATCGCTGAACGACTTGAAACCATGCAGTTTGAGGCGGGAGAATTTCATGGGTGATGGCCCGCCCACCGGGAGACACCCTCCCCCTTGCGGGGAGGGTTGGGGAGGGGGGCGGCCAGGCGGCATCTATTGGGGTCGACCACCACCCCCTCCCAACCTCCCCCGTCAAGGGGGAGGTGCAGATCGCGTATGCCGAACTTACTGCGCCGGGGCAGCCGGGGCCATGGCATCGGGCGTTGCCGGAGCCATCGTGCCGCCGGCAGGCGCTGCCGCAGGCTCGGCCGGGGTGACCGTGCTGGCTGCAGGTGTGTCGGCGGCGGGCACATCGGTCGCTGGCGTGGACGCAACGAAATCGGCCGGCACCAGCGGGTCGATTGCCGCTGCCAGCTGTTCCAGCGTCTTGTCGCCACTAAGCGTTGTGCCGTTGACATAGAATGTCGGAGTTCCCACGAGGCCGAAATCGTTCAGTGCCTGATCTCGCACCGCTTCCATCCGGGTAAACAGGTCCTGATTCGTCAATGCAGCGTCGAAAGTTTCCTGGGTAAAGCCCAACTGCTTGGCAATGTCCAGGATGGCGTCGCGGGGCGTCTGCGAACTGGCCCAGGTGGTCTGGGTCTTGAAAAAGGTCGACAGCACATTGTGGTAATTGGCCGGGCCGGCAGCCTCGGCAAGCATGAAGACCGCCGCGTCGAGCACGTTGCGGACGAAGGGGCGCACGATCAGCTTGACCTTGCCGGTATCGACATAGGACTCGATGAAGCCCGGCAGCACGTCATTGGCGAAGTCGGCGCAGTGTGGGCAGGTCGGCGAAGCATATTCGATCACGGTAACGGGCGCGGTTTCACTGCCCTGAACGTGGTCGACATAGTCACCGGCGGGCGCCATCAGCTTGTCGACGGCGATGACATCGCCTTCAGCAGCGTTGGCGGTGGCGACCCCACACAGGCTCAGAGCCGATGCGGCAGCGGCCAACATAAGGGTGTCACGGCGGGTAAAATTCACAGCTAACGCTCCTGTTTTTGATTTCGGCGACACTATACAAGTCAAATTTGGGAGCAAGTGGGCAGATGCATCACTGCTCGGTGATCACCCCTGCCCCCCCTTGTGCTCCGAGCGGCTGGAGAGGGCATGGCCCAGGGTGCGCAAGGCCTCGCGCAGCTCCTCGTTTTCCACCCCGGCCAACTGCGCGCCGACCTTGGCCTGCACGCCTGGGCTCGGCTGATAGGGAGCCTGTTCCTGTTTGCCTGAACCGGGGGTGAATGGCTCGGCCGACAGGCGCACGGACCCCACCAGCACGAAGCCGAAATAGCGGTTGATCGCGGCGGCGATTTTTTCACCCTCATGGGCAATCGCCAGCGCATGGCCGGGCACGCAGCGCAGCACCAGGGTCGCCCCTTCGGCGCTGCGCTCACCGCGCGGCCAGCTCAATTTGTCCGGGATTGCCACTTCGTCATAGGGCTTGGGCGCCATCACCGACCAATGCGCGATGATGTCGCGACTGGCAAAGCCGCGCTTTTTCAGCACCGGATCGAGCGCGCCAGCCAGCACATCGGCCACGCTCATGGTCCGGTTGCGGCGCTTGGGCTCGGGGAGATCGTCTTTGGCCATGCCGATGCCATACCCCCACCCCCCCATCCCCACAAGGGGGCGGGCGCCAGATCGGGGTGGCGGCGGGATCGCCGTCTGAACCGGATGTGACCCGCTCCCCCTTGTGGGGCGGGCCGGGGTAGGGGTATCGGATGGACATGCAGCTCTCCCATCCCGCCCGCATCGACGCCTCGGCCGTGCTCGCCTGGTATGACCGCCATGCCCGCGATATGCCCTGGCGCATTGCCCCGGCCGACCGGGCGGCCGGCCAATTTCCCGATCCCTATCGGGTCTGGCTGAGCGAGGTCATGCTGCAGCAGACCACCGTGGCCACGGTCAAAAGCTATTTCACCCGCTTCACCAGCCTGTGGCCGACAGTGTTTGATCTGGCTGCCGCGCCGCTGGATTCGGTGCTCAAGGAATGGGCCGGGCTGGGCTATTATGCCCGCGCCAGAAACCTGCACGCCTGCGCCCAGGCGGTGGTCAATGATCACGCCGGCAAATTCCCCGCGACCTCTGCCGCGCTGCAGACCCTGCCGGGCATCGGCAGCTATACCAGCGCCGCCATTGCCGCGATCTGCTTTGATGAACCCATCGCCGTGCTCGATGGCAATCTCGACCGGGTGCTGGCGCGCTATTACACAGTTGAGGTGCCGGTGCGCGAGGCCAAGGAGGAACTGCGCGCAGCCCTGCAGGCCTCGGTGCCCGCGCGGGCCGGCGATTTTGCCCAGGCCATGATGGATCTGGGCGCCACCATCTGTGCGCCCCGCGCCGCCGCCTGCCTGCTCTGTCCGATCCAGTCCGGCTGCATCGCCACCCGCCAGGGCGATCCGACACGCTACCCCATCAAACCCGCCAAGGCCGATCGCCCGGTGCGCAAGGGCCATGCCTTTGTGATGGTTGACCACGCCGGCGACGTCTATTTGCAGAGTCGGCCGGCCAAGGGGCTGCTGGGCGGCATGACCGAGGTGCCCGGATCAGACTGGGGTGCCGAACTGGCCGAAGTCAGCTATCCGCTCGCAGCCGATTGGTCCCATCGCGGCCAGGTGGTGCATATCTTCACCCATTTCCGGCTCGAGCTCGAAATCTGGTCGGCTGCCGTGCAACCGGACGCACTCGCCGGCGGCTGGTGGTCCGAACCCGCCGCGCTTCGGGGCGAAGCCCTGCCAACCCTGTTCCGCAAAGTGCTGGCAGCGGCGGGGCTGGAGTAGAGCTCCCGAGCGGTCCCTTCCGAGGGGCCGAGGCGTTGGCCGCGATGGGGTGGGGAGCGGTCTGACCGCTTGCATCGCCAACGCAATGAAAGCGGAGATCGCAGGCGTATGCGCTTCAGCCAGCGCTAAAGCGCCCTTGGCCACATCATTCGATGGCGAGAAAATCGTTAATCGCTGCCGCAAGCCTTAGATCGGTGTTGATCGTGTAGTGGGTAGCACCAGGAATAACGGCGAAGCGATTTGGCGTCATCCCTTCCCCCGCCCAACCGCCATCCGCCTGACCGCCACCAAGCAGTTCGAAGAAATGGGTGGCGTGGCTGATGCGAACTGCGTCGTAGTCGGCAACAACGATCAAAGTCGGTGCAGCGATCTTCCTAACTTCAGCAGACCAGTCGTAGTCGTTCCCAATAAAACTGCCCATCTGATCGAGAAGCTTGGGAAAATTTGTCGGGTCAGGCGCTATTGCTGCATAGGCCTCGTACAAAGGCGTTTGCATCATTTCCTCAGCGAGGTGTGCCCCTATGCTCCGCATACCTTCGGCATTGTACTCGTGCCAGCCGGAATATGCGTACGGCGCCGAAACGACAACTAGCCGATCGAGGACGTCGGGATGGTCTACTGCAAGGCGAATGGCAGTAATGCCACCCATGGAGTAGCCCGCAACGTCAGCACTCTCATGGCCAAGCCATCGGATCAAATCGGCAATGTCAGTGGCGAAGGCATCAAAGGACATAGGGCGATCGAAGGGCTGAGTGCGCCCGTGGGCCTGGAAGTCGACCGCAATCACTTCATGGCTTTTTGCCAACTCCGTTAGCACAGGACCGAAGTCGTCCCTGTTTTGCAAACCTCCGTGTAGCAGAACAAGCGGCTCACCTTGCCCAAAGACTGCATAGGCCATTTCGATCCCGTTTACGGGGGCGTACCCAGATTTGGTCGGTGCAGGCAGAGACATGTCGAACTCCTGTGCTTGAGTCAGAGGTGTAGTGGCCGCCAAGAGAGCGAAGGCAAAGGAGGCGAGGAAATATTTCATGTTCGTGGTTCCGGCTTGTGACGCTGACTCGACGAACAGAGGCAACTCAGACCGACAATTGGTCGAGAATATCTGGAGAATATTTGTCTACCTTGCCCTCCCCACACCAATCTGAAGAAATGCTGATATTTGTTATTGGCGTTTCGACATGGCTGCTTTGGGTAAAGCCAGCTGGAACGTAAGCGACCACAATGGGGTCGAGAACGGGCAGACCGGTTTCACGTAGAGAAGGAACGAAGCGGTCACCCTGCCCGAACACGGCGGTCTCGGCGTCGAGATGGAAGCGGCCGCGCTCTACACGCTGGCGGCCCGCTTTGGCGTCAAGGCGCTGACCATTTGCCCCATGACAGACTGCCTGATCACCGGCCAAAAGATCGACGCCGACCAGCGCCAGACCTCGCTGAAAGAAATGGTGACCCTGGCGCTTGAGGCGGCGAATGAAGCCTGCGGGCTGCCTGGCCGTCAGCCCAGGCAGCCTGGGGCTCAAATCAGAACCGTGCGGCCAGGCCGGCCGATACGGTAACGCCCCATGCCGGCTGCAGCTCGTAGGCCCCGATTGGCTGGTTGGCGCCCAGCCTCAATCGGCTCGCACCAGTCTTGAAGCCACCATAATAGTCCAGGCCCATCCCCAATTTGAGACCGACATTCTGGCTTAAATCATGGGTCAGCTCGAGCCCGGTTCGGGCGGCGAAACTGGTAACGCTGCCGTCAGCAATATCGGAGACCTTGGTTCCCGATACGGCGTCCGATTCCACCACACCTGAAAGCCCATTAATGGCAATACCGGCCCCCAGCAGCGCAGAAATCCGCGTGGAGGGTGAAAACTCATGCCCATAACGGGCATTGGCCAACACGACATGCGAGTGCGCGCGACCGTCAAAGGCAGTATCGGCGCCCGGGCCAAAATCGGCTTTCCACCGGGTGGCACCATCAATGTAGTTATAGCTCAGAAAAACATCCAGAGCCGGGCTATACTGGAACCCAAAACTGCCACCCAGTCTCAGGGCCGGATCAAATTCAACACCGTAAGCAGTACCACTATTGAAAGCACCACCAGTGGTTGTGCTCGAACTGCCATAGCGAAAGGCGGCGCCGACATCGAGATCGGCTATCCAGCCTGTGGTGGCGCCTTGAGCTATCGTGTCCTCTGAAAGGACGGCACCCGTCGTCGCCAACAACCCCGCCGCACAGAGCGCAACCGATACCATATTTCCAAATTTGAGCATTATAACTGTCCTAGAATCACCAGGGTCTACTCAATAGTAAAATCGCGCAGCATCAAATGAGCTTCGGGCATTTCTCTTGTTTCGATAGATGGTCAGTTGCCATTTTGCCGCATTTGATGCCCAGGGTGTGCCACCGTTCCGCCCGCTTCGCAGAACCGCAACGCTAGGTCTCAATGACCGCAATGGGGTCGGGAACTGCCGATCAGCAATGCGCCCCGATACGGCCGTTCGGGCGGCCATTGCCATTTCCCGGAAGCGGCCGGTCCGCCCTGGTCGTGGCAATGGCGGCAATGGGGTGGACAGCGGACCACCTGCGGCCGGAGTGGCCCATGGGCAAAGCGGAAATCAGTCTACAGCGCGCTGGATCGTGGCTGGATGGTGTGGGCCAATTCCTCGCTCAAGATCTTCTGCACGAGACGGATGCGGGGACTTGACGCCAAACCCCGATGCGTGACGAGCCAGACAGGAACCACAATCGGCGGCAAGTCCAGGGGCAGCCGCGTTACCTCTGGAGTCCGATCGGCAACTTCGCGCAGCATGGCTGCAATGCCGAGGCCGTTTTGCACCATTTGCCAGACGGCAATTCCGGAATTGGAAAGCAGCCGGAAGTCCGACGCCACCATGGGAACGCCGATCGCGCTCATATAGGCCGCAAACTGATCAATGTCCTCCATGCCGATGAGGCCGGAGCGCGCCAGCGCAGCTCCATCGGCTGGTATGCCATTCTGCCTGACCCACTCGTTGGACGCGTAGAAATGAGCTTCAGTATCGGGGAGTCTTTGCCCCAGAAGCCCGTCCCGATCGGGTGCAACGTGGCGGATCGCTATATCGGCCTCACGGCGGTGAAGATCACTCAGGTCATTGGAAGCCAATACCATTACGGTGAGCTGTGGCGCCTCCAGCCGGATGCGGGCGAGAATGTCGGGCAGGACATAGGCCGAATACGTATCGGTAGCCGATATGCTCACCCGCCCACCAAGCGCCTGCGCATCGCCGACAGCTGACAGGGAAACGGCCTCTGCCGCTTCTCCCATGAGCCTGGTATGCTCAAGCAGCACGCTCCCGGTAGAGGTCAGAAACAATTTGCGCCCGATCCGCTCGAACAACGCCACGTCCAGGTCCGCTTCCAGCGCAAGGATCTGGCGAGACAACGTCGGCTGGGTGAGCGCGAGCCGACGTGCCGCTGCGGACAGCGACCCCAGGGTGGCCGTTGCATGGAAAGCGCGCAGCAGATTCCAGTCGAGTGGCTTCATGGTTTTATGTATATGGATTGTGCAGAATTAGGCAATTGTCGCGCTAAATGTATATGCTAGTTTCTGCCCAGAAAACTGGAGCATGACATGACGGCAGCTGACGACGCGCGTTTCTGGAACAAAACTGCCGAGCGCTATGCCGCCTCCAAAATTGCTGATCCGGGTGGATACGAGCGCACACTGGAGCGCACGCGCAGCTTCCTGCAGCCAAACCACCGCGTGCTCGAACTCGGCTGCGGCACCGGAACAACTGCCCTGCGCCTCGCCGGCTCGGTTGGCTCCTATCTTGCAACGGACATCTCAGAACGGATGATTGGCATCGCCAGGCAAAAACTCGACGAGGAACCTGTCCCAGGCCTTTCGTTTCGTCCGGCTGTCGCCGAGGATTTGGCAGATGACGACCATCGCTTCGATGTCATCCTCGCGTACAATTACTTGCATCTCGTCCGCGACCCTGATGCTACTTTGCGTACGATAGCTCGCCTGCTCAAGCCGCAAGGGATTTTCATATCAAAAACGCCCTGTCTGGGAGAAATGAACGTGTTGATCCGACGCGTCCTGCTTCCTGCCATGCGCTCGGTGGGCAAGGCGCCGCATGTCGCCGTTTTTGGCGCGAAAGAGCTCATGCAGATGATCGTCGGTAAAGAAATGGAGATCGTCGCACACGAGAACCACGCAACCAAGGGTTCGGAGACGCGTCCGTTTATCGTGGCTAAAAACCGTGATCCAGAACAATTCGCGGATGAAGACCGGCAGTAGGATTGCGCCGGTCGACGTGCGAAGACCAAAATGGGGTGGGGAGGGGACCGGCGGGTTATGGTCAGCGGAACTCAGGAAGCTGCCATCCCAACAACCGGCGCACCCTGCCTGCAGCGTTGACCGGTCAAGCCGTGTCGTGTCACGCTGACACTTCTCTCTTGGTGGGGATGGTGTGATGCTTCGCAAACACAATCGGGAGTTCCTGCCTTGGTATCGAAAGCCCAGCTATCGAGGGAAGATGACCGAGGAGCAGAAACGGCATTTGGACGGTATCCGAGATCGAGAGCCGCATCCCGCGATCACATATGAACAACTGCCGTACGAAGCTCAGAGCTATATCAACGAGCTCGAAATGGAGGCATACGACGCCAGACAGCAAGCTTTGGCGGGCCGCACCGTGCTCTTGAGTGCCCTCGGCGCATTCCTGATAGACGCCAATTTCCTGCATCTCGTCGACGTTACCAATTCGTGGGCAGCGATTATCGCAGTCCCATTGTTGGTCCTCCCGTGGATTTTCTACGTTTGGCAATGGCGCCGAAACGCAGGTGAATTTTGGCCCTCAAGCAGCGACACAGGATGGCCAGATTCTGGGGACGAAAAGCTGCGTGAAGCGTGGGAACTCGACCACATTGTGAGGCGCGCCTCGCCTCGTGACTGAGGGCCCCGCCCTGACACCAAGTGGCAGCGTTTTGGCAGGGAGAGGAAGGGCAGCTTTCTGGAGATCGCTTAGGGATTGTTGCACGGCGAGTTTGGAGTCGCTTTCTGCCATGGAAATGGCGCGCATTTCTGGAGGCGGGCGATCCCGTCCGAATGGCCAATGTGGCCGGTGAACAAGGGCTCATCGGAGATTGCAGCAGGGGCGGGGCCCGCCACTATGGCGCGCCCCATCGTGTTGTAGTGCAGCAGAGCCTAGGCGCGCAGCAGGACCTTGCCGGCGCGGCCGGGGACCAGCGCGGCATCCATGGCCTTGGCCGCATCGGCCAGATCGAAAATGCCGCCGACGGGCAGGGGCAGTTTGCCCTGAGCGGCCAGGGTCACCAGCTCGCCGATCA
>NZ_JAUYGL010000220.1 GCF_030689745.1 Devosia sp. | reverse complement strand
GTCATCCAAGCTCTCGGGAAGCAGCGTGCTTTGCCCTCGATGCTCTCCCTGGATAAAGCGCTTCATTGGCGCCCCCCGCTGATTTTGAATCCATCAAAATCATAGCAAGGTCGATGCCAATGTTTTTACACAGCCTGGGCCGAATCCTGTCTGTCGCGATAGACAGATGGCCAGAAGCGGCCGGGACCCTAAGAGTCGATTCAAGGGGGGGATTTACAGGATCTCCTAGCGCAATTCAACTTCTTGTTCCTTTACAGGCAGGGTATTTCGAACACCCCCAGAATTTGCTCCCCGCATGTTTTCCTTTCCGAGCAGTCCGGCGAACCATGGAAGCACCGCAGCTGGGACATCGATTCGACGCAGGGAGACGTATTGATCCTGCCGAGGATGAATGACTTGGAGTCGGAGTGTGGATTCTATTTGGCTGAACAGCCGCTCTTTTCGGAACCTCAATAGTTACGACTGCAGGCGCAGGCACGGCCACCTCAAGAATAGCGCAATCCCGTAGAGCTACTGCTCGCTCGGCAAGCGCCTGCATAAGATTTTGGTCTGGCAACGACTTAGCCGAAACAATTCGTGGCAGCGCTGCTTGTAGAGCGGACAAGCCAGCCCGAAGCCTGTTCTGGAGATCCATCTGTTTAGTCGCAGATGACGATCGCACTGCGTTCTCAGCTTGTAAATCAGACGCGTTTGGAGAGGAGTTATATCGGAACTTAGCCTCATGACTTTGACGCCATGCCAACATTTTTCCAGTCAACGCCTCACCGAATCCCGGTACTGATTGAACAGATGAAGCGGTTATATCTGCGGCAGTCTCGATGCCGAAGGAAGCTAAAGTGGCAGTTTTCGCAGGTCCAATGCCTGGAATCGTTGCCCGTCTTATTAAAAAACGATCCAAAAAATCTGTTCGCTGACGAGCCTCCCGTGTCGACTTCAGCTTCATTAGCGTCTGGGATAAATCTCCTTCGACCTGCCGATACTGCGCAACAAGCTCTTCAAGATCTGCACGCAGAACATACATTTCTTTTAGACCAATACGCTGAAGGTATGCCAGTGACGCCTGGCGCACCCGATTGTCCGCATCTTTATAAGCTTTGAGAAATGGCGCCGCGTCTACCTTGGACTTGGAGAATAATCCGGTTAGTCCATAGATACCGAGGCACCCCCACAGAAGTGCCAAGACCGGGATAAAGGTAAAACCAATAACTGCGCCAATTATAGCGAGGGCACCAAGGCCAGCTTGCCCAGAGCCCTTGCTCTTCGCTTCGGTAATAGCCGCACCGGGCGGGTCAACATCTCCGCTCCAAGTCGGAATGACTTCCTCCGCCAGAGGGAGCCTCACCGCCTGGATAGCAGCCCATATGCGCTCCAAGTCAAAAGATCCAATAGCTGGGATGTTACCCATACCAAGCCCAAGCGGGAACATTTCGACGCCGGATTGACTCGCAAGACGACACCAAAGACAACTTCCAGCGGCGCCAGGAAAGTAATGACTCTGTACGGTCGAGCATTGACGCAAGCTGGTTTCCAGACCTTGGAGCAAACTCACCCAGGCGGGAGAATCCGGGCGAGAAACCGCACTTAAGCCAAACGCAGTTTCAAACGCTGTTGCTATCGAAGAAGGGAGATCATCCAGCAAAACAGAACCAGGCGGAGGTGTAGTGCGCGTTTCGTCTCGTCGCCTTACAGAAAACGCGAAGCGATTCTGCGCAATCGACTGCCCCAAGCTTAGATCTGGTCCGTTAAAGCGGCCGGCGTAGGGGTGCTTACCCATAGCGAGCAGCTGAAATATAGCTACAGCTAGACCGAAGTTGTCGTGTGCTTGAGTCCGCTTAACGTTACTAAGACTAATCCCATGAAGCTCAGGTGGCGTGAAGTCCTCAGTACCGACCACACAGGGATAGAGGTGCCCTTTCAAGCTAAACTGAAAACTGTCAGCGTCGATTAGCGCAACGGTAGCGTCCGGCCCAATTAAAACTCCTGAATGGTTGAGATCACCGATAATACATCCAGCTTGATGAACCGTTGCGACCGCGCGGGCGACGTTCTGCGCAACTCGAACGAGAAACCGATAGTCAGCTTTGGGGAAATGAATCTTGCGTGATTTAGGACTGTAAAGCTCATGGATCGGTCGGTATCCCGCAACTAACCGCATAGAAAAACCGACAAAAAGCCCCGAAGAGTCAGTAGCCACGTCGAACGGGAATGCCACGAGATTAGTCGATTCCGCCAGCCGACCCTCGACCATAGCTCGAACCTTACTCTCGCGGGATGGCCGAAGCTCAGCTTTGTATATTTTGACCGCTCGATCGTTACGCCCAGCAAGAGCGTACACATCCCCCTCGCCGCCCTTACCAAGCCTTTTGTCTAGCTGTTCGCTCCTACCGGCGATCCGGACTGGTGATGTATTCATTTGCACGAAATAAGGATGAGCGTTTTATCGTCATCCGTGCGTTCGCAGAGGGCCGGACTATCTAGATAACGAGCAAGAGAAGCCGACAGCTCAGCAAGACGTCCCTCACCTTCGGCCTGATCGACAGGTTTAATCATCGGGTCAAAGAAGCGAGCGAAAGGCTGCTGCGTTGCTTGCTCCAGAGCGACCGACTCCAGACCATCGGAAAACAAAGCAAAGGCGTCATATTCGAGCCCCAAGCGGAACGTGTGCAGCCGTACTGCCGGATCATCCGTGACGAAATACGTGGTCGATGCAAACTCCCCATTTTCTGGCCAGCACAGCGCCTCCCACACTCCATTCTTACGAGCGACAAGGGCGCTATCACCTACCTGCAGGGCCAAGACACTGGTTTTATAAACCACTAGCATCACAAGGGTCGCAGCGAATTGCCTCCTTGTAACCTCACGACGTGAGGCTGCCTCGGAGAGCCTGTCACGTATCTGATCAAGCCAGCAGTGTATGACTTCGTCGTCAGGTAGGTCTTCATGACGGTCAAACCATTCTCGGAAACTGGACATCAAATTGCGGCATAGCAAGGACGCCCCTTGTCCGCCATAACTCGCACTACCAGCACCGTCGGAAACAACCGCGCAGAGTGCATCGGAGGTGATCCGCATGACGCTGTAGGCATCCTGTTTTCGGGTGCCCAATCGCACGTGCGACGTACCCGTACGCGATGCGACTGCCCAGCGCCAGCATGGACTAGCCCGCAACGGCCCACCCCTCTGGAGTGGTTGGATTGACCAGTGGTACAGCATCACCTGGATTTGATTGAGACACGGCGCTTAACGAACTAGAAAGCCAAGCGAAGAGCTCCCGAAACGCGAGGCCTTTTAGCTTTAACGGCTGACGAGTGCCGAGTTGGGAAAGGGTTGACATGTCTGCACCGGCAACGCCTACGGAGTAAAACATGAACTCCTTTTTTTCCTCGCTGTCATGGATACGACGACGCGCTTCTTGCCAATTGTCAGTCGGGGCACCATCGGTAATTAGAAAAACCCAGGGACGGTAATATTTGACGCCATTAGCACGGTAGCGATCTTTACGCTCGCGCAGGAGATCCAGGGCCCGCTCGACAGCTTCTCCCATCGGAGTGGTGCCACTAGCCTCCAATACCTCAGGAAAAAAACCATCGACCGTTGTGAACTCGGTACGCACGTCGACGGGGCCAAAGGTCACCACCGCCAACTCCACGCGCTTCGCCGCCATCGCGTCCGCATTCAAATCATCCTTGAAAAACTGCAACGCCTCGTTGAGTTGCTGAATGGGCGCGCCGTCCATCGAACCCGAAGTATCCAACAATAGGATGCAGGGGCAACGCTGCTCAGGGTTCTCAGCAAACTCGGCATCGGCAAAAGGTTGTTGCTCGTAATCGGCCATTGGTTCTCATCCATTCCATAACTATCCGATGGCACGATAATGGCGCAGCATAGAAAACTCACGAAATTTCGCAGAAATGCCTATACCTTCACACCAGCTACCTGTCGTAGCTGCTACTAGGTGAGCAATCGGGGACACCCACGACATTGATGTTGCTGACCGTCCGCTCCTGGCCGAAAGTGCTCCTTCAGGGGAAGATGGAGCGGCTACGTTGCACGAGTATCGCGTCCACCTCGGCGGCCTCGTCAAAGGTCATCAGAGCCAGATGAAGTGGTAGTAAAAAAGCATCAGGATCTATTGCTTGTCGAAGTGAGTCGGCTTGATGGTCGTCTTTGCAGAGGATCATCAAGTCGATGTCAGCAGCGCCCGGCTCGTCCCGGTCGACTGAGCCGAAAAGATACCACTGAGTTCCTTCGGCCTTCGCTCCGAGACCGACCGCAAGCTCGCGAAGGCTGGTGATTACACGCTGGCGAATCATTTCTTAGCCAGGCGTGACATCAACTCCCCGAGCATCAAGGCCTCTGCGCCCATCGACTTGGCAGCTGCGTCTGCTTGGCTGGTGATTGAACCGTAGCTCGTTGACTTGAGGGCAATATCAAAGTGACCGTAGTACTTTTTGGCGTTGCGCACATCCTCGGCGCTCATATTGTAGGCATCGATAATTGCAACGATGAGGCTCGGGCCGAACTTGCGATCAACCTTAAAAGCCGTCTCGTAGACGTAGGAGACGCAGGACACATGTGAGTGCTGATTCATCGCGGTGAAGTAAAAGTCCATGTTTTTTTCCCGATAGCAGCCAGGGTCATGGTAATAGGAAGCTTGGGCGACTTCGCGCAGCGTTCCGAACGCGGCAGACGCCGCATGAACGTAGTTGATAGCCGCGCCGCTCCACCTTGCTTTAGACGGAATATTCACTACGAACTGGGGTTTGTTGGCGCCGGCGAAAAGAGGCTCAACATCCGAAAGCTCTATTATATTTTGCACACCGAGGACTGCGACTATGAATGAGTCGCCACCCTTGGTCTTGACGACCAAAAAGTCCTCAGGAGTGCGTTCGACAATATCTAGCCCTTCCTTGGTGACAAGTTTATCGGCGACCCAATTGGTCGCGCTGTTGCTCATTCGCTAGCTTCCAAAATCTTGGACAACTCGGTTGGGAAGCGAGAAGCATCTTCCCGATTTCCTTCGATATGGAAGGCTTCCAAGTCGTTAATGTGTTGCCGAAATTGCTCCAGCATCGCTTTTTCGTCGCCTACAAGCAGGTGGCGATTGGCATCAAGGATCGCGAGCGTTCGTCTATTGTTGGGTAGGATGCACGCCAGCATCTTTCGCTTCCACTGCTCGGCCGCTCCGCTCTCTGGATTGCGGGCGGCGTTAATGTGAGGACCGTAGTGTTTGAAGATCGCGTGATTTTCCGCGAGAAGCGGTTCCACGACTCCGCGAGCACTGGCGCGATCTCCGAATTTCACTGCGCCGAAAAGCCCTTGAAGCTTGTTCGCGTGCTCGCGCTTCCAGCTCAGCATAGTCTTGTCTGGAAAGGCGCTCGGTGCCTTGTCCACCATCGTATGGCAGTTCGCGCAGAGCATAACCAAATTCTCGAAGGCTCCGCGCTCCTCCAGGCTGAGGTCCGGTTTAGCGCGAGGCCCAGCATCGTTGGCCGCAAATACATGAGCCATTTCAGCGATGTGGATGGACTTGCCCGCCGCATCGATGAACAGCTCATTAGCGCATCCTGGGTTCTGGCAGTAGCCCGCAGATGCAGCGAAGAGTCGCCGCTGTGTTTGCGCATCAGGCGATGCTGCGCCTCTAGAGCACGCCATTTTGTTACCCCCTGCTTAGTAATCACGATCTTATCGGCTGAAATCGAGCCGGCCTGAATGTGTGCTTTCGCATTAGGGCTCTGGTTAGGCGCCTTGCTGCTACGCAGAATCGCTGCGCGATATAAGAATCAAGCTGAAGCAATTTCCCTGGCGAGACGGTAGCTGGTAAGCAGTGGCGTTGCTGCGGCAGGAGCAGGCAGGTGTCTATCCTCTTCCATCTGCTGGAAGGAAAACTGCGCTTCAACGCGTTGTATCAACTCAGCCCCCTCGGCTTTGTGCCACAAACGGCTGCTTTCGACCCAAGCGGACTCTCCTGCGCCAAGCTCTTGAAGAGCAACAAACATGCTCTCTATTCTCCGTGGTGCCGATCCTGAATAAGACAGTCCTACTGCTGGCCGGCGGTGCTGGACCTTCAGCCTCAATGACAGTGAACACTCCCGGCCTTGTTATCCATATGACAACACTGTCCTGGAGGTGAGCTTTTGCGGCAGCCGCCGCCGTGCTCGACAACCTCTCTATCGGCCCGTGTCATACCATGGCTGGATGAGCTGATCGCCAGCGAAGGAAAGTGGCTAGCAAACAGCAGGACAAAACCAATAGCTAAATTTTTCATTGAGTGACCTCATAGTGCCATCATTGCTTGCCAGGCAAGAAAACATGGAATCGCACAATGGTCCATCAAATAGTTGAATCGCCGAGTAGTCCAGTGCATTTGAGAAGGCCCGCCAGAAGCCGTTGCCATGCATATCGCCAACATAGGGAAGCATCACGATGAATATCAGGGAACGTCTTTTTCTTGAGGTCGATGCAACTGCCAGAATCCATGGCATATCACGTTTCAACCGCTTCATCTGCGTACTGATTATCGGCGCGGTGCTGCTGGCGGTATTGGAAACCGAGCAGTCTGTAGCCGAAACCTACCATCAGATGTTCAGGGCAGTAGAGTGGTTGCTGTTTGGGATTTTTCTGATCGAGTATTGCTTGAGGGTCTACGTCGCTCCGATGAATCCCCTGTTCTCGGGGAAATATGGCCGGCTCAAATACATTTTCAGTGTCTGGTCGATCATTGATCTCATTGCTCTACTACCTTTACTGCTGACTGTATTCGACGGCACCGCCTTCTACTTGCGCCTGGCCAGACTGCTGCGAATTCTCAGGGTGTCGAAGCTTGGGCGCTTCACAAAAGCCTGGACGCTTCTGTGGCAAGCCATCGTCAAGCGCCGTTACGAGTTGATGCTGAGTGGCATGGTCGCATTGATGCTGCTTCTGGTCTCAAGCACCTTCCTCTACGTGCTTGAAGCTGCTGAGCAACCGGAAGCGTTTGGCAGCATCCCGAGAGCCTTGTGGTGGAGTGTCGCCACGCTGACAACGGTTGGCTACGGAGACGTCACTCCGATAAGCGCTGCCGGCCGTTTTTTCGCCGGTATTACTGCGGTTGCTGGTATTGGCTTGGTCGCCATGCCAACCGGCATATTGGCTGCTGCTTTCAGCGATGCCTTTCAGAACCAGGAAAGCAAGGAGGCTTGAGATGGCATTTAGATTTCAGCGCCGGATCAAGATCGCACCCGGACTGCGTTTGAACATCAGCAAAAGTGGCGTCAGCGTCTCCGCGGGCCCACGCGGCGCAAGCCTTACGGCGGGCACAAGAGGACTGTTTGCCAATGCGGGGTTGCCTGGCACGGGTGTGAGTAGTCGCCAACGCCTGCTCACCGGTAGCGACAGTCACCAGCGCAATATCCGCGCAACCCCAATACAAGCCATCACAGTCAGATTCACTGCCGATGAAGACGGCAACTGCTCCCTGATCAGGGCGGATGGCAGTCCTTTGTCAGACGCTGAAATGAAAGTCGTAAGGAAGCTGCATGGCGACACCATGCGGCAGGCGCTGGAAGATCTGTGCAACAGCCGCAATGAACTGCTTGCCGAGTTGGCCATACTTCACTTGAGCACGCCAGGGCCGACAACAGCTCCGCAGTACGAGAAGCAGCCTTTTCCCTCGGCACAGCCGCACTTGTCCACCGTCCAAAAAATGTTGGCACTGATATGGCCACCCTTCAATCGTCGCCAAGAGCAGCTTCAGCAACAGTGGAAGCAAGGCAAACAAACCTGGGAAGCTGCAGAGAAGCACAGGCACGAAACTGAAACCAGGTTGGTGTTTACTTCCACAACCGCTATCGAGGAAACCCTGTCGCGCTACCTGTCCGAGATTGACTGGCCCAAACCACCGGATATCAGCTTCGATCTCGGTACTAACATCAGCACTATCGCCCTTGATCTTCAGCTCCCCAATGAAGATGAGATGCCGGACAAGGAGTGGTCTCTGCCTACGCGCCAATACCGGCTCACGCCCAAAGCGCTGTCGGCTACCAAGCGCCGCCAGCTGTATCGAGATTATGTTCATGCCATCGCCTTTCGAGTCGTTGGCGAAGTATTTGCCCGTCTACCGACCATTGAGTACGTATCAATTTCTGGTTACCGAGAGCGAACCAATCCGGCAACCGGACGCTTGGAGGACGAGTACATTCTGTCTGCTCTGATTGCACGCAAAAGATGGTCTGAGATTGAGTTGGGCAAATTGAGATCCATCGAACCAACAGAGTCAATGCAGCTATTCGAGCTACGGAGGAGCATGACTGGCACAGGTGTCTTCAAGCCAGTAGAGCCGTTTACGGCTTGGGAGTTGGAGGCATTCCAGTCAAGTCAGTCAAATGCAGTGTGATTCGGACCAACAGCATAATGTCACTTCAGGGAGGGACTCTTGGACCGCGTTTACTTGTCTATCAGCTTTGTGACAGTCCGCTCCTGGCCGGTTGTTGCCTGTCGCGACCGGCTGCTTTGGGTCGGCTGCTGCGGCGATTTTCAAGGTAGTTGTCGTGTGAGCGTGTCACGCTGCCTTTGATTTTTGCGGCAGTACCGCCTCCCGTTCCGGATTGGCGCAGCAAAAGACTTGATTCGAATTCGGAGGAAACATGGGTATTTCGTATTACCTTGCATGTTTGGAGACCCGGCAATATGTCTGGGTTGGCAGGCTTGAGCCACAGGGGGCGCTGCCGGTGGCGGACGCCGGAGGCTCCATCGCCATGTTCGCGCTGGAGAATCGGAACAAACCGTTGATCGTCGTGAGCGAAAGCCATCCGATCCTCGAAGAGGGAATGGAGTGGTCGCCGCCGGCAACGCAAGAAACGTGCAGGGGACAACCTTGACAAACCAAAGCCAACCGCATCTCCAGACACTCGTCGCATTTCCAATCATGGCACAGGTCGTCGATGGATAGCTTGAAGTGTTGGCGCTGATGGGAAATTGACCCAGTCGGATTGCTGATTTCTGCATCTGCAACTGTCGATAAGTTTATCAGCGCAGTTGCTTTTGAATCCTCCCTTCGATAGCCCAGTTCAGTTGTCGAAGACCTGCCACATCCACCGCTGGCATGGTGCACCAGACCATGCTTGAGCTGACGCAGCGGCGCTTGCAAAATGGCAAAAGGCACTCCGTTGTGCAGTGCCCCCCCCCGCCCTCTTTAATACGAACACGAGAGCTGCCCGATGACAGAGCCCCATAAAGACACCATTTGCGATGTATGCGCTACCAGTACGAGGGTGCCGGGATACGGTGAGCAGTTCGGGACGCTCCAGGCGCTCTGGGGCTATGGCGCAGGGCATGATGGCGAGCGCTATCGAGTCAATCTATGCGAAAGTTGCTTTTTCGCGGCGCTAGCGTTTTTGAAGCAGGAGCGCCGCACGCAGAATCTGTTCAGCGATGAGCAGCCCTGCGAGGAACGCCCATTCGGACTAGTCGCCCGTGATGACTACTTTGGTGATTCGTAGCCATATCGCAGAGATGAGGTTGTTGGCTCGCCAGCATCGAACTCAGGCCATGTCAGCACCACTCCTCGCTACAATGGCGTCACCCGCAATCGCTCTAGGGATCTCGCTTGACTGACGCAAAACTCATTGAAGCCGAGATGCGGCGCGCACTTGGCCTAGACCCCGCTCCTTCGAAATCGAAGCAGCCAATACCCAAACAGCACTCCACCTTCACACTCGTTGAATTGAGCGTGCGCAAGAACGGTGGCTCGCCATTCCGCTTCGAGCACAGCTCCCGCTCCATCAGTACACTCGCTGCCCAACTCGAGGCCGAGAAAGCGGCTCGAGAGAAAGGGTATGAAGTCTGGGTCGTGTTGGATATCAGGCAGGTTTCATCATAGAAATGAAACAGTCGCCAGTCAGGCCAATCTCGCTGACTGCTCTGGGGCAATGAACGCCTGAATCAACTAGAGCGAATCAATTCGCACTCGGGCAGCTCTTGGCTTATACCTGTTTCTTCCAGGGTAGGCTGCCTCAAGCGCTTACGTTACCGTCCATAACTGATCAATCCGCGTCGTATAGCTCGGGCTCATCATCTCCCGCCGCATGCCCTCAGTCCGGTTTCACCGGCACCCCTGCAGATCGCATGGTTCCCCGTCCCCATCGCGCATTGATCGCATCATTGCGTATTTCGGCCCATCGTGACCGCCCGTTTCGGCCCTCCGTGACCGACCATTTCGCTAACAACGTGACCGGCCATTTCGGTAAGGGCGTGACCGGCTGTTTCGGAACAGGCGAAAAGCGGTCACGTTGTTAGCGAAATGAGCGGTCACGATGAGCGAAATACGCACATCATCACGCCCATCAACCGCTCGGCAGTCACTGGCGGTGTAGCGACGCACGGGTCGTCGGTGACTACCACGATTATTCCGGCGTGCAGCTCGATGGAGCGGTCTACCATAAGCACGTCGCCAACGAAGATCCCGGCGCCCTGCATGCTGTCGTCGGCTGCGCGCAGTAGATGGGTGGCGGCTGGGTGTCGGATGCACAGCTCGTCCAGAGACAAGGTGGCCTCGATGTGACCCTCGGCCGGCGAGGGGAAGCCAGAGGCGATCGGACTCAGGAACAGGGGCAGCCGCTGGATGGACGCGCGCAGCGGGCCGAGCGGTGTAAAACTCATGATGACGGCTTCAAAAATACTGTATCAACACACAGTAAATCAGGGGCGATGCCCGACAGCAATGTGCAGAATTTGCACATTGCCATGAACGAGGAGAGTTCCGTGGTGGCGGATCACGAAACCCAGTCCCGGGTTCGGGAGGTGCAGGCCTTAGCCGAGTATGTCTTTGAAAGCTGTTCGATCGCGCTCGACTGGCTGGCCAGGCCCAACGCGGCGCTGGGGGATGTCACCCCGCTGAGTTGCTGCGCGACGGAGGCGGGCGCACAGCAGGTCCGGCGGATTCTGCGGGCCATCGAGTCCGGCGGAGTGGTTTGATAACGGCAGGGACGGGAGGTGGGGCATGTGCTGAGGTATCGAGGTGGCGGACCGCTACACGGAAAGCGACAAGCCGGTGAAGGTCTACTTCCCCAACCCCAAGGCGGCTTTGCCCGTGCTGCAGGCCAACGGTTCCGTGGAGTGGGTGGCCTGGGGGCGGCGCCAGGAGCAGGATGGGCATCTTCCGGCGACTGGCTGGGCGCGGGTAGACTCGATCAGTGCGGACAAATGGGCGAGCTTCCATCCGCGAGACGTGCGGATCGTCGCGGAGCACTTCATGGAAAAGGATCCGGCCTGGTTGCGAAATTGCACTCCTCTTAACCACCAATTTGCATTGGCTTTGACCACGGATTGCGTTCGACTTGACCAGCGCACGCCCCCTGTCGCGATCGGCAAAGAACGGCCAAAAGCTGCCCGTCAGCATCAATTACCGTGGTCTGTCCCCGGTTATTCATTTGTCAGCCCCAAATCGTGGTCTGTCCCCTAATATCTTTACGGTGCCGACAATCAGCGAAGTCTGATGGCGACAGGCCTGGCACTGGAATAATGGGTGAGTACGCCCCCGCACTCGGCTGTAAACGGCCCCCGCGCATCGGGGGGCAACGAAAGCCCTGGGGCCAGCGCGTTTGCTCCAGGGCTGCCGCGCGCTGTATTTTCGGTCCCGAAATGCTTGAGAAATTCAGGCAAAGATAGACCGAGCTGGAACTGGATACGGTTCATGGCCATGACGCTCACCTCAATACTGGTTATGCATACAGCATATGGGTAATTCAGAGGTCATGACATACCAGCTGAAGATCGTTGCTAATCAGGTCCTGAAAAGACTGCCTAAGTAGTCACCTTTGCTTTACGTGTTCTGTCGCAAGCTGTAGCTTTCCGAGCAGAGTGTTTTTTGCCGACGATCGGATAGGGTGCAGGCAAGGATCGCTGATTTTGAATTTAATACTATGTTGTTGGGGTGTGTTTAATTAGTTGTGGCTTGTGCGACATTGCTTTTGTGTTTTGAAATTTTAATTAAATTTAAAAAATCTGAGGTTGTTATCGTGTCTACTAGTTTTTTTTATATTCAGGCGGAAAGAAATGATAAAAATAATTCGTTCCTGAGAAAGCTTGAGGCGTATGCGGATGAAATAAAGCAGCAGATTTATGTTTTGGATAGGCCACTGGGTGATAGTAAATATTCGTATGGCTATAGTGGCGGGGTCGTTTTGTTGATTCCGAATTATAAAATAATATTTATGGATTTTGATGATAGTGCGGAAGAGTTTGAAGGGTTTGTAGAGGATTTCATCGAGGACTTGGGTTCTATTTCTGATAAGTACAGATACAAGAATGTAATCGGTAGACCTCGATTTTGGCGGGAAGAGCTAATTGCTACGGTGTCATATTCTAGTATTGATGATGGGGATGTCGGTTTTTTTCTTGGTGAGTATTTAATTCCGGGAGGCGAAAATAAGAAAAAGTGTGAGCTTTTGATTTCTTTGCTTACTGGTAGTATTAATGATATTGAAAAGATAAAGGGGGGGGTTCCTGATAATCTTTTAGATAAGGTCAAGCGAAAAATATTGTTGTTTGACGGTGATCAGACGCGATTTGTGTATCAGCGGTCAGATAAGCGCAGGATTACTATTCAGGGACTTTCTGGTACGGGAAAAACAGAACTCCTTCTGCATAAGCTTAAAGAGATTTATGTAGAGTCAAAAGATAGTAAAGTTATTTTCACATGTCACAATAAGATATTGGCTGATAGTTTGAGAGGGCGTATTCCCGATTTTTTTAACTTCATGAAAGTTGAAGAGCAGATTAAGTGGAATGAGAGGTTGTGGTGTGTAAATGCCTGGGGCGGTCAGGCGGATAGGAATTCAGGGGCATATAGTTATATTTGTAGTTTTTATGGAATACCTTTCCATCGTTATAATACTTCTAATAATTTTGATATTGTATGCAAGCGAGCCCTGCAGGATCTTGAGGACGTAGATGTTAATGTCGTTGGTTTTGCATTTGATTATATGCTTGTGGATGAAAGTCAAGATTTCACTAAGAATTTTTTTGATTTATGCGAGAAGGTTACAAAGAATACGGTATATGTGGCTGGCGATATTTTTCAAAGTATTTTTGATAGCAATATTGTCAGTGAGATTCAGCCGGATTTCTTGCTGAGCAAGTGTTATAGAACGGATCCGAAGACTTTGATGTTTGCTCATGCTTTGGGCATGGGGCTTTTCGAATTTCCAAAATTAAGATGGCTAGAGGATAGAGAGTGGAAAGCCTGTGGTTATCTAGTAGATAAGGAGGAAGGGTCCTTGAATTACTCGTTGTCTCGTGAACCTTTGAGGCGTTTTGAGGATCTAGAAAACGAAGGTTACACAAGTATTGAACTTGTTAAAACTAGCCAGCAACTGAATGAAGATGCCGAAACAAAAATAATTGAAATTATTCGGACTATACGAGCCGAGAACCCAACTGTTCTTGCGGATGATATTGGGATTATTTTTATTGATAGTGGTAAGAATACGTATATGTCTGCTGATAAGCTTGAGCTTTCGATTCCTCGAGAATTTGGCTGGGCCGTGAATAAGGCTTATGAGAGTAAAGAAAAGATAAAAGATACATTGTTCGTGAGTAATAAAAATAATGTTAAGGGGCTGGAGTTTCCTTTTGTAATCTGTGTGACTAAGAGGATTAATGATCAGCGGAATTATAGAAATGCGCTCTATATGATGATTACTCGTTCTTTTTTACGGACCTATCTTCTTATTTCGGAAGATAGCAATGTTGAACTTGCGGTTCAGTTGGAGCATGGCCTTAAGGTTATTAATGATACTGGTCGCTTAGAGGTTGTTGCGCCAACTGCAATTGAGTGCGAACAAATAAAAACAACAATAACATTCAATGATGAGAATGTGTCGCTGTATGATTTTTCGAATACGATTTTTGATGAGTTAGATGTTATTCCACTATTTAGGGCGCCGCTTCTGGATATTGTAAAAAAAGCTGTTGGTGATGAGTTGGATTATGGCTTGATTCGTGAGGTTATAGAATTCAATTATGCTGTGATGAATAGGGCGCAGCAGTGAAGCAGTTCTATTTTAAGTTAGAGGATTGGCAGTTAGAGCAGTTTTTTTCTATAGTTAGAAGTAAGCAGCAGGTTATATTGCTGCTGATGCGGACTATAAAGTTAATGATTGTTACTCCTTTCTCGGTAGAACAATTTGACGGTGCTCATATTGTTCTTAAAGTCTCTAAAATGAGTCGTCTTTTCTTTTTCTCGAAAGATAAGTATTTTTCTATAAGTTTTCCGTTTCTGGTTACAGAGAGTGATGGTCGGCTCCTGTTTTCAGCTGGCCAGATTGCAGATGTTGACAGCAGGGTCACATCTGAAGTTATTGCGATTGTATCTGCAAAAGGAAATTTTGATCAGCAATGCGCCTTGGGGTTTGTTGAGCCTATAGTTGATATCGCGGATTATCGAGCCGGCTTTTGGCCGTTTTTACTTGGTTTATTTTTGTTCGAAGATGGGTATATACGATATGATTATGATGAGGCTCATCAAAATGGTGAACTTCATCCGTTGAATCATTACGATGTTTTCTATTCGTCAAATGCAACTTTTAAAATCGGGCTTCATAATAAGATAAATAAATCTGACTTAGTTGATCTGGTTGATGCTGGTTCTAATTGTCACTTTATTCAAGGTGTTGAAGTGGCAGTCAATAAAGGCAAGTTACTTAAAGTGGGGAAGTAAAAAGAAAACAATCGGGGACAGACCACGATATTTATGTTGCTGACCGACCGCTTTTGGCCGAAAGCTGCCAGCCCAGAAGTTCGAGGTCGCCGTTGCCAATTGAACGGAACAGCAGTAGGTTCATTTCATTTGCTGAACCCTTGAAGCTGCTCCGGGACTGAAAAGACATGGCCGATACAGAAAACTCTACCAGCTCGACGGTTTCCGCTATGCGGTTCGCACGCGTCCTCATGAACGTGACCTATCCAATTGTCTCTGCTTACGAGTTCGATTTCCTTCAGGAGGAGAGGATTATCCAGGAGCGATGGGACGCATCGACCATCTACCTTATCGTTCAGCGCCCGCTCACCTACTTTGACAACGTTGTGCTTGATGACAAGTACATCCGATTCGAGATCGCCGATGGCGACAAACCACCGCTGCCATGCAGAATAAATCTAGTCGCCGCCGGCATCTGTCAGGTTGGTGAATCGATCGACATTCAGATTGGGTTCTATTCCGATAAAGCCAACACTCAGCAACCGATCCGCAATGTCGGTGCGTTAAAGCTTTACCGCGAGAACGGTGATTTTATCCTGTGGTGGAGCCCACAGAAATTGCTGTATGAGATGCTAGTCAAGGGGCTTGAGGTCGAGATCGCGGAAGGGTTCGATCCGCACTGCTTCCTAGATTTCAAGGTGCACTACATCGGCAAAAGCTTCTCGCAGAAAGTCTGGGACAGGCTCACCGGTCACAATAAGATGCAGCGCATCTTGACCCGCGAACGCGAGGTTGGGCGGGCACCCGAGGCGCGGGCTCCGTTTGAAATATCTCTCCTGATCCTCCAGATCACTGGAGTAGATGATATGCCCATGATCGGCGGTGACGCTGACCATCCTATGGCAGGCTCCAACCCCATCGTGCTTACATTGGATGATAACGACGAATCATTAGAAAGGTTCATGACTCAGTCCAACGTACATATGGGGGACGAGGCTTTGACTCGCGAGGTTGAGGCGTATCTCATAAATCTGTTCAAACCGACCTACAACGAGATCCTCTTCAATAATTATCCGAACATCACCGGAGGAATGCGCTCAAAAGGATACAGTTGGACGGAGGTTGATCTCGAATCTGTGCCAGCCTTTCTGTATACAGACTGTTTCTCAATGGTACCCGAGGTCGATTAAAACTATTACTCGGCATAGCAATTCATTCCGCCCATCATTCATAGTGAGTCGATTGCTGCCTTCACAGACCGGCAGCAATCGGCCCAACGCTGCCTTTCGTTAGGAGCCGCTAACGGGCAGAAGCAACCTTTCACGAGTCACCACTTTCGATCCATTGCAGCCGGTGAGCGCCGACACGCAAGGCAGTGAGCGGTCATTCAAACGTCTCAATGAAATGCGGAGCGACTCCTACTGGTATTTCGGGCATTCACGAGAATGCCAAAATACAAAGTAAGAGAAGAGTATCAAAGCACGTTTTGAGTGTTTTTATCTGTTCTTTTTGCGGGACGCCTTCGCGATTTTATTTGTCCTTGTTTTCTTTTGCTTGATGCTTTCTTTTTTAGTGGACTTTAAAAGGTCGCTCTCTTTTTTGAGTTCTCGCGCGCAATACTCGGGGTTGTAGCTTAAAAAAACATCAGCCTTTACGCTTGGGACTATTGAACCAGGCAACATATTAGTATGAAATCTAGAAACAATTAATGGGTAATTGCCAATTTGATGTAGCCCAGCTTCATCCATGGAGAATTGTGCCAGCTTATCAAACGTCCCGAGCTCTAGTTTGTTTGTGGCAAAAGGGTTGTGAAATATATAAAGACCATCAAGTAATTTTTCAGGGTTTTCGGGTGTTACCTCATGCACGCGAAAGTGTGGCTCATCTTGCGTGTATCTAATGTTTAGAACCGTATCGAAATTCATGTTTTCTGATTTATGCAGCGACGAAAGTTTACCTAGCGTCAGAGTATTGCAAAATAAAATGGCTGAAACTTCTTTGAATGAAGGATTTAGAAAAATCCCAATATTTAATTCCGAGTCCGTACCGGGCTTTTTAATCGTTTTTCTGTTGGCGTATGCTTTTTTTTCTGGGTCATAATAGTGCCCATATAGCAAGGCAAACATTGAATAAATAAATTCTCTGCCGTAGGCAATTTGGTCATGGGAGGATAGGGCTATTATGTATGGAGCTTTAGGCGAAACCCAATCACAATCAATATATCCTTTAACAGGTACTTTATCTTTGCGCGTGTATCCAGTATATTTTTCTAATTTTGACTTTATAGAGTTAGAGTGTCGCGATATTGCCTCGTCGATGATATCTGAAAACTCACGCCTGGTTTGAATCGGCCGTAGGTTGGCCTCGATATCTTCTATTGATCGTAGCTTTTCAGGAATGCCATCTTTTTTTATCTCTGACACTACTGCTTCGATGTACATCGAAGTGGGGGCTTCAACGATAAAGTCTGGTCGATTGTGCTTTTCGCTGACTTTGAAATTCATTTCCTGCAGCGCGGCGTGGAGATATAGCTCCCAAAAAGTAGAGTGAAAAGTTGTTTGAAATTCTTTTTTAGCCTTTTTGTCGCGATCATAAAAGTTATTTCCCCAGGAAGAAACAACCTCTTTGGCACCGGCGTAATCAAACTGGTTATTCAGATCATTAAATTTGAAATGAAGGAGGTTTAAATCCTTGCCCTCATCAATTTCGAAAAAATCCATCCGTTAATTCCTTGTATCGAATTTTATTAAGCTATGGGTGATCTCTGTAGCACGTGATAGCTATCAAATATCATAAATTTATTTGATTTTTTCTTTACCGTAAAAGTATTTTATTTCTTAATGCTCCGACGAATGCCTTCTCAATCATTGAGGTACCACAATGGTTAGGCCTCACGCCAGTTTAGCCGTCGATTTAAATTGCCCTAATGTTCGTATGCGTATTTGATATGGTCGAAAGCGTTCCTTGGTGAGCGGCCGCTTCTGGCCCAGGCTGTGTAAAAACATTGGCATCGACCTTGCTATGATTTTGATGGATTCAAAATCAGCGGGGGGCGCCAATGAAGCGCTTTATCCAGGGAGAGCATCGAGGGCAAAGCACGCTGCTTCCCGAGAGCTTGGATGAC
>NZ_JAUYGL010000215.1 GCF_030689745.1 Devosia sp. | reverse complement strand
GCGCAGGGCGGCTATGATCCTTCAAGTTTTGCTATTTCCATTTTCAATTCAGCGGCGAATCGCTTCCTGAATCTTGAGATTTCTGCGATGGAGGCGGATGGAAAAGGAAAGATAGTATCTAGTCCTCGAGTCGTAACGGCGGATCAAACGAAGGCTTCTATTGAGCAGGGAACGGAATTTCCATATCCAGTGACTGCCCCTAACGGTGGGACTATTATTGCTTTCAAGAAGGCAGTGTTGAAGTTGGAGGTTCTGCCTCAAATCACACCAGAAGGAAATATTATTCTCGACTTGGATGTGAATAAAGATAGTCCCGGAGAGGTTTTGAATAATGTGCGGGCTATTAATACAAAGCGCATTAAAACCCAGGTGTTGGTTGAAAATGGCGGTACGGTGGTGATTGGTGGGATTTTTGAATTGTTCGAAGATGAGACTGAGGCTAAAGTTCCATTCTTGGGAGATCTTCCTGGAGTTGGAAATTTGTTCAAAACAAAAACAAAACAAGCAAATAAACAAGAAATGTTAATATTTATAACGCCTAAAGTGATCACGGATCGCGGTGCTCCGCGTTAATTAGTAAGGATTTAAGATAATGAGAGTAGCTAAATTTTTGACTGCTGTTATATTTGTATCGCAGTTGATGGCTTGCGGCGGTGGTGGTGGTGACCCTGGTTCCTCCGGATCAGGAACCGATGGGTCTGCGCAAGCAGGTGTACTAACGCTCAAAATTGTTTCAGGCGGTTCAGACTCCACAACTGCGACCTATTCAATCACTGCTTCTGAGAAAACAGCCCGTGCAAAGGTGCTTTTAACGGATCGATCTGGAAGCCCTGTTGCAAATAGCATCGTGACCTTCGAAGAGTCCGGTGTTAGTTTGCTCAAATTTAGCCCCGAATCTAAGACGGCACTTACTAATAAAAACGGCGAGGCGGAGATAGATGTTGAAGCTCTCTCTACCACCTCAATAGGTGCAACAACTGTCGTGGCTACTGCCGTGTTGGAAAAAGGTGAGGCAAAGGGGAGCCAGAATCTCGCAGTAACCAGCGCTGTTGTCATAGGAGTTGATCCTCAAACAGTCGCGAGCGCATTGAATTTCGTTAGTGTGGATCCTTCAGATAAATCAATCGTAATTGCAGGTTCTGGAGGAAATAGTAGATCTGAGTCGGCTATTTTGAAATTTAAGGTTGTTGATAAGAATGGCGATCCGGTAAAAGATGTTCTTGTGGATTTTTCTGTTGTGCCATCTGACGCCGTAAAACTAAATATTAGCTCTGCAAAGAGTAATAATGACGGTGTTGTGACTACTTCCGTGTCATCGAAGTCAACACCAACTGCAGTAATCATCCGAGCTAGTGTGAATGGCCGAGATATTTTCTCGCAGTCTGATCAGTTGACTGTAACTACCGGCGTTGCTGTAGCGCGGGGTTTTGATTTGTCTGCCTCGAAGTTCAATTTAAATACGGACTTGTCTGGCGACAATTCGACAATTCGCATCGGCGTCATTGATGTCAACGGAAATCCTGTGTCGGATGGCGTTCCTGTAATTTCAACGGCTGATTTTGGTCGAGTGGGAACTTCAGGGCGTGGGGGGTGCACGACAAGTAACGGGATTTGCAATGTTGAATATCAAATTCAAAATCCACGACCTGCAGATGGGCAGTTGATTAATGTTACTGTTTCGACTCAGGTGGGGAGTGGACTGCAAATTAGTGACTCTATTCAATTGACTGCGACAAGCGTTTCTTGGCTTGATTTGTATAATGATATGCAAACTGATATTATTACTGATTTATCGCCTATTTCATGGGATGTAAAATGCAAGGCTACTGTCACGGGTTTTATTGGGACAAATAATCGTTTCCCTGCGCCAGCAGGTACGACTATTGAACTTCAGCCAGTAAGTGATATTGTTACCGCAACTGTTCGCAGTGGAAGCCCAACATTAGACAAGGCTTTCAGTAGAACCCGCGTTGCTTTTCAATTTGAGTTAAAAGATGCCGTGGCAGCTGGCTCAACTCAAATTGAATTAAAATTCACTGCAGGAAATAGTGTGTCTTCGGTTTTTAAGACAATTTCTTATCCTGCATGTGATCCGGTCTAGTTTTTGATTATTTTTATAGAACAAAACCCCCAAATTTAGGGGGTTTTGTTTTTTAGGCATATTTGTGATGGGAATTTCAATTTCTAAAGGTTTGGATTTATCGTTAGGCTCTGAAGGCTCTGAAGGCTCTGAAGGCTCTGGTTATTCAATGTCGGTAAATTTGTGTGAACGAAGCTATAAAATAGACATTGGAATTGACCTCATTTATTCGCAGCAGAGCTTTTCAAAAATACCCGTAGGAGCGTCAGCGCTAGTTGTTACGAATAATGTTGTAGGACCGCTGTATGCGGCAGCACTTGTAGGTGCGTTGAGCGGTCGGTACGAATCTGTCTATTGCGTGGTTTTGCCTGACGGTGAACAGCACAAAACCTGGCAAACCCTGAACCTGATCTTTGACGCGCTGTTGAAAAATGGCTGCGACCGCAAGACGGTGCTCTTTGCCTTGGGTGGTGGCGTGGTGGGAGATATGACAGGCTTTGCTGCCGCGTGCTACATGCGCGGAGTACCCTTTGTCCAGGTGCCCACCACCTTGCTGGCGCAGGTCGATTCCTCCGTGGGGGGCAAGACGGCCATCAACCATCCCCTGGGCAAGAACATGATCGGTGCGTTCTACCAGCCTCTGCTGGTGGTTTGCGATCTGTCCACTCTCAACACCTTGCCGCAGCGCGAACTGTCTGCCGGGTTGGCTGAAGTCATCAAATATGGGCCGATTGCCGACATGGCTTTCATGGACTGGCTGGAGTCGTCGATGGATGCATTGCTGGCCCGCGACCGTGATGCGCTTGCGTATGCGGTGCGTCGCAGTTGCGAAATCAAGGCCTGGGTCGTGGGGCAGGATGAGCGGGAGACGGGTCTACGGGCGATTTTGAATTTTGGCCACACTTTTGGTCATGCCATTGAAGCCGGCATGGGATACGGAGCATGGCTGCATGGTGAGGGTGTTGGGGCTGGCATGGTGATGGCCATTGAACTGTCCCACCGATTGGGTTTGGTGGATGCTGCCTATGTGCAGCGGTTGCGCGCATTGGTGCAGCGGGCTGGCCTGCCGCTGCACGGCCCGGTCCTGGATGCCGCCGACAATGCAGGGCGTTACCTGGAACTCATGCGGGTCGATAAAAAGGCCGAAGCCGGGGAAATTCGTTTTGTGCTGATCGACGGCCCTGGGCGCGCCGTAGTACGTGCAGCGCCCGATGCTCTGGTGCGCGAAGTTATCGATGCCTGCTGTCTTTGATGCCCAATCAAATTGATAGCTGGTAGCGCTTATAAAATAAGCGCCAGGTGCCAATTTGACTACATTTTCTTCATTGCAAGTTTATGCTTGTGATCCAGCCCGCACGCGGGGACGGCGCTACGCTGAGGTGCCTGCTCCCACGCGCACCGAATACCAACGCGACCGTGACCGTATCGTGCACTCGACGGCTTTCCGCCGTTTGGTCTACAAGACGCAGGTGTTCCTGAACCATGAAGGGGATCTGTTCCGTACGCGGTTAACACATTCGCTGGAGGTGGCGCAGCTTGGGCGGTCCATCGCGCGATCGTTGGGCATCAATGAAGATCTGGTGGAGGCCATCTCGCTGGCACATGACCTGGGGCATACACCATTTGGCCATGCGGGGCAGGATGCGCTCAATGCGTGCATGACTGACCATGGAGGCTTTGAACACAATCTGCAGAGCCTGCGCGTCGTGGATTTGCTGGAACGGCGTTATCCGCACTTTGATGGGCTTAACCTCAGCTTTGAAACGCGAGAGGGCATTCTCAAGCATTGCTCGCGCACGAATGCCCAAGCGCTGGAGACGGCAGAGCCCGACGGAGTGGGGCAGCGGTTTCTGGTACGCCAGCAGCCCAGCCTTGAAGCGCAGCTGTGCAACCTGGCAGACGAGATTGCCTATAACGCGCATGACATCGATGATGGTGTACGCTCCGGTTTGTTGACGATGGACCAACTGCGTGACGTTCCCTTGTTTGACCGATACCGCGCCGAGGCCTTGTCTGAATACCCTGAGTTGGACACACCCTCGGGGCAACGGCGGTTGCTCTACGATGCCATCCGGCGCATGCTCAGTGCCCAGGTCTACGATGTGATCAACACCACACAAGCCGCATTGGCGCAGTCCGCGCCCTCCAGTGTCGAGGCGGTGCGTACCATGCCTACGATCGTGGGTTTTGGTGACTGCATGCGGGCGCAGTCTCAAGAACTCAAAAGCTTCCTGCTCAGCCGTCTTTACCGCCATGAACAGGTGGTTCAGACCATGGGCAACGCGAGCCAGATTGTTCGTGATCTCTTCAGGACCTATATGGCTTCCCCGCCGGAGATGAAACCGTCGTTTGCTGAGTGGGCTAAGGGTGCAGCAGAGCCTTCTGTCCGAGCGCGGGTCGTGGCCGACTTTATCGCCGGCATGACCGACCGCTATGCGGCCCGGGAGCACGAACGCCTGACAGGACAACGTTTACTCGATTGAGCGTCCTGTGCGGCCTACCGACCGGAGTCATAGGTAGAGTCTGCTATCGTGCCCCCACTCTCGCCTACCCTTCCTGTTCTCGCAACGCCATGACTGCATCACCCCACACGTTTTCCGAGTCTCCTTTGCCCGATGCGGCGATCGTGTTGCAGGACACCGTGCGCTGGTTGGAGCGCGCCGTGATCGGCTTGAATCTGTGTCCTTTTGCGAAAGGTGTGCATGGCAAGGGGCAGATTCACTATGTTGTCAGCACCGCCACGGAGGGATCTCAGTTGCTACAAGAGCTTGGCGATGAACTGAAGGCGCTTGCCGAGATTTCACCCGAAGAGCGCGATACCACGCTACTCATAGCGCCAGCCTGCTTTCCTGATTTTCTCGACTTCAACGATTTTCTGGAGTTGGCCGACCAACTGCTGGACACACTGGACCTCGAGGGTACCTTGCAGATTGCATCATTCCATCCCGCATTCCAGTTTGGAGGCACAACCGCCGACGACGTGACCAACTGCACCAACCGAGCGCCTTATCCCACCTTGCACCTGCTGCGCGAAGACAGCATCGACCGGGCTGTGGCGGCGTTTCCAGAGGCCGAAACCATCTACGAGCGCAACATGCAGGTGCTGGAGGACATCGGCGCAGAGGGCTGGCAGGCGCTGGATGTAGGTGCGCACTGCCCCGTGGCACACGCCGAATCGCCACAGAAAGGCAACGCATGAAGCCGCTGCGAGGAAAAGACCGTGCTCCCGCCTCAGTCGCTGCCGTGGAGATCCCGGAACTGCGCCCTGGCCAGTCGGTGGAACTGCTCAAAGAGCTGCATATC
>NZ_JAUYGL010000213.1 GCF_030689745.1 Devosia sp. | reverse complement strand
CCAGTTATCGGTATAGGCTTCGCCGACATTGACGATGGCGCCGGAGTCGATACCGGCCAGCAGCACTTCCATCTGCCCCGCGAACAGGAAGTCCGCATTGGGATCGGCACTGTTGCCCTTGATGTAGACGTAATTGCCTTCGGGCTGCACGGCAGCGACGCCAGCAGCCTGTAGGCGACCGACTTCCTTGTTGTCAAAGGTCAGATAGAAGGCGTCGGGATTTTCGATCAGGCGGTCATAGCCGACCACCGGAATGCCTTCGGCCACAGCGGCAGCCACGGCGGGCCCAACAGCTTCGCTGTCCTGGGCCAGCACGATGATGGCATCGGCACCCTGAGAAATCAGGCTTTCAATGTCGGTCAGCTGCTTGGACGCCGATGACTGGGCATCAGCCGAAATATAGCTTGCACCAGCCGCGTCGAGCACGGCCTTGATGGCGCCCTCGTCGGTCTTCCAGCGCTCTTCCTGGAAATTGTTCCACGACACGCCGACGGTGATGCCGTCCTGCGCATAGCTAACACCGGCCGCGCCGGAAATGACAGTCGTGCATAGCAAGACCGTTAGAAACTTGTTCATCTTCGTCCTCCCTCGTGGGCCAGTCCTCCTGCCCACATTCGTGCCGGTGGTTTAACCCCAGCGGGCTGCCTCCACCGGCGCCCTGAGCATTAATTTCACTGCTCGAAAAAAGAATTGGCACGAGCGCACCAAGTGAGTCAACATCAATTTCGCAACCCGAAATAAATACTGTTTGCGCTATTGGGCGGGGAATGATGTGTTGCGTTTTGAGGTGAGGAGTAGGCTGCTTGGGGCGGAAAGTCAGCGATAGTGACAGCGTCCGGCGGCAGAACCGGGGCCTGGTGCTTGGCGCCTTGCGCGTGCAAGGTCCGCTCTCGCGCACGGCCCTGGCCGCCGCCACCGGGCTCAGCCACGCCAGTATCACCGCCATTACCCAGGACCTGATTGCCCAGTGCGTCATCGTCGAACTGGTCGCCAGCGAAAAATCCGATGCCCGCAGCCGCGGGCGGCCCGCCACGCAGCTTGGTTTCAACCGGGCCATTGGCACAGCGGCCCTGCTGGAGCTTGACGTCAACCGCGCCCGCATGTCGCTGGTCGACTATGGCGGCGTGCTGGTCGACCGCATTGAAACCCCGATTACCCCGACCACTTTCGCGTTCATCTCTGCCACCGACTTCCTGGCCGAGCAACTGGCGCATTTGCAGAGCCGCAATGCCGACGATGCCCCACCCATTCGCCGGGTCGCCATTTCGGTGCAGGGGATTCTCGATCGCCCCGGCCACGGATTGCGCTGGTCGCCCATCGCCCATCTCGCCGGCCAGTCCTTCGGTGAGGAACTGGCGGCGCAACTGGGCCTGCCGGTAACGCTGTACAAGCGCGGCCGCCTGCTGGCGGAAGGTGCGCGCTGGCTGGACCCTGCCCTGCATGATGCCAGCGTCGCCACCGTCTTTGTCGGCTCGACCGTCGCCATGGGGATGACCTTTCGCGGCCAGATCCTGGGGCGCGGCGACGAAGGCGCCACCGAATTCGGGCACATGAACCACATCCCCAATGGCGCACTGTGCCGCTGCGGCATGCGCGGCTGCATCGAAGCCTATGCCGCCGACTATGGGGTCTTGCGCAGTGCCTATTCGGTGCCCGAAACGACCACCCCGGCCCCGGCCGTTCCGGCCCATGAATATGATGGCCTGATTGTCAGCGCCCAGGCCGGCGACCGCAACGCAACCCACGCCTTCAACCAGGCTGGGCGCGCCATCGGCTTTGGCCTGAGCCGCATGATGGCGGTGTTTGATCCCGCGCACATCCTGATCGTCGGTCCCGGCGCCCGCGCCTTTCCGCTGATGCAGGCCGAAATCACGGCCGCCTTGAGCAGTGCCCTGGTCTGCCGCATCAACGGGCTGCCCGAAATCATCGCCCATCACGACGAAAAGGAGCCGATCTTCCAGGGGCTGATGATGAAAACCCTCAACGATATCGACCAGATCGATTTTGCCGCGCTGGTCTAGCTTCGGGCGCCGAGCCAGTCGTGCAATTGGTCGGCCAGCGCAGCGGGCTCCTGTTCGGCGCCATGCAGCACCAGTTCAGCCGCGGTCGGCACTTCAAACGGGCTGTCGATGCCGGTGAAGTTCTTGATCTCGCCGGCCCGGGCCCGCTTGTAGAGACCCTTGGGGTCGCGCGCTTCGCAAACCTCGATTGGGGTATCGACATAGACCTCGACGAAACTGATATCGCCGGCGATCTCGCGCGCCAATTGACGTTCATTGCGGAATGGCGAGATGAACGAGACCAGCACGATCAGCCCCGCATCGGCCATCAGCCGGGCAACTTCGCCGACGCGGCGGATATTTTCCACCCGCGCCGCTTCAGTAAAGCCCAGATCGCGGTTCAGCCCGTGCCGCACATTGTCGCCATCCAGGATATAGGCGTGCCTGCCCTCGGCGGTCAGCCGTTTTTCCAGCAGATTGGCGATCGAGGATTTGCCCGAACCCGACAGGCCGGTGAACCAGACGATCTGCGGCGCCTGCCCCTTCATCGCTGCGCGCACATCGCGATTCACGTCAAACGACTGATAGGTCAGGTTCTGCGCCCGGCGCAGGCCAAAGTCGATGGTGCCGGCGCCCAAGGTGGCATTGCTCAGCCGGTCCACCAGAATGAACCCGCCGGTCAGCGCATTGGTGGCGTAGCTGTCAAAGGCGATGGGCTTGTCGGTGGCGATGGTGACCGTCGCCACCTCATTGAGGTCGATCTTGGTGGCTGCGGTCTGTTCGAGCGTATTGATATTGGTCCGGAATTTGAGATCGGTAATGGTCGCCGGCACGATCTGGGCACCGACCTTGAGCAAATAGGAGCGACCGGCAAAGGCCGGCTCCTGGCTCATCCAGACCATGCGGGCCTGGAACTGGTTGGAATATTCCGGCGTCTCGCCCTGCCGCGACAGCACATCGCCGCGCGAGACATCGACCTCGCGGTCAAGCACCAGTGTCACCGCCTGCCCGGCCACGGCATGATCGAGATCACCATCCATGGTGACGATGCGGCTGATCACCGCCCGCTGGCGTGACGCGGCAACCAGCACCTCATCACCCACGGCAATGGCGCCAGAAGCCAGCGTGCCCGAAAAGCCGCGAAAGTCCAGATTGGGCCGGTTGACCCACTGCACCGGAAAGCGGAACAGCTCGGCACTGCGGTCTTCGCTGACGTCAATGGCTTCCAGATAGGGCACCAGCCCCGCCCCACTATACCAGGGCGTGCGCGGGCTTGGCGCCAGCATATTGTCGCCGCGCAGCGCCGAAACCGGGATGGCCGCCAGCGTCTTGAAGCCCAGCGGTTCGGCAAAGGCACGATATTCGGCAACAATGCGGTCGAACACGTCGCTGTCGTAGTCGACCAGGTCGATCTTGTTGACCACCAGCACCACATGCTTCACCCCGATCAGCGACAGGATGAAGCTGTGTCGCCTGGTCTGGGTGAGCACGCCCTTGCGCGCATCGATCAGCACCAGTGCCAGATCGGCATTGGAGGCGCCGGTCGCCATATTGCGGGTATATTGCTCGTGGCCCGGCGTATCGGCGACGATGAACTTGCGCTTGTCGGTGGAAAAGAACCGATAGGCCACGTCGATGGTAATGCCCTGCTCGCGCTCGGCGCTCAGCCCATCCACCAGCAGCGAAAAATCGATGCCTTCATCGCCCACATGGCGATTGTGGCTTTCCCGCTTCAGGCTCGCCAACTGGTCGTCGAGCACCATCTGGCTGTCATAGAGCAGCCGCCCGATCAGCGTGGACTTGCCATCATCGACACTGCCGCAGGTCAGAAAGCGCAGCAGCGACTTGTCGGTCTGCTGCTGCAACCACAGCGCCACGTCGGTATCGGCAGAACGCAATGGCAGGTTCATCAGAAATACCCTTCCTGCTTCTTTTTCTCCATCGAGCCGACGCTGTCGCTGTCGATCAGCCGCCCTTCCCGCTCGGAGGTCCGGCTGGCCTGCATTTCCATGATGATTTCCGGCAGGCTGGCAGCCGAAGAGCGGATCGCCCCGGTCAGCGGATAGTCGCCCAGCGTGCGAAAGCGCACCAGTTCCTCGCGCGGCGTTTCGCCCGGCTCCAGCCGGAAGCGCTCGTCATCAACCATGATCAGCGTGCCGGACCGCTCCACCACCGGCCGCAGCCTGGCATAATACAGCGATGGCAGCTCGATGCCTTCGGCATAGATATAGGTCCACACATCCAGCTCGGTCCAATTGGAGATCGGGAATACCCGCATGCTTTCGCCCGGATTGATCCGCGTGTTGAACACCCTCCACAGCTCGGGCCGCTGGGTCTTGGGGTCCCAGGCGTGGCTGGCATTGCGGTGCGAGAAAATCCGCTCCTTGGCGCGCGACTTTTCCTCATCGCGCCGCGCCCCGCCAATCGCCGCATCATAGCGCCCCGCATCGAGCGCCTGGCGCAGCGCCTGGGTCTTCATGATGTCGGTAAAGCGCGACGAGCCATGATCGAACGGATTGATATTGTTGGCCAGACCCTCGGGATTGGTGTGACTGATCAGATCAAAGCCATGCTTTTCCGCCATCGCATCGCGAAACGCGATCATCTCGGCAAACTTCCAGGTGGTGTTCACATGCAGCAGCGGAAACGGAATCCTGGAGGGAAAGAACGCCTTGCGCGCCAGATGCAGCAGCACGCTGGAATCCTTGCCAATGGAGTACATCATCACCGGCCGCTCAAAACTGGCGGCCACCTCGCGCAGGATCTCGATGCTTTCGGCCTCAAGCGCCTGCAAATGGGTCAGGGAACTTCTCTGCATCGCGGCAAACTCCATCGGTCACGCCACGCGAGCGGGCCCGTCAACAAGCCTCAGTTGGTAGGCTTGCCCGGCACGGCGATCAAGACAGAAAACGCCAAAAATGCTTAGACTACAGCACGTTAAGAACAATTATCTCCAGGACAAGGTTCACACAAGACGTCCCTTCTCCCGCACGGAATATCCGCGTAGGAAAGTGCGCCGCAGCACCGCATGGCAGAAAAAAAGTTCATGGCCGGCAAGGCGCGGGAGCGACGACGCCCGGCCTGGCGGTCGGGCTGGAATCCGACAACGCCCCATTGCAGCCCGGGCGCTTCAATGCTAATGGCCAGCCCGTTGCCGGTATAGCTCAGTTGGTAGAGCACCTGATTTGTAATCAGGGGGTCACGGGTTCGAATCCTGTTGCCGGCACCATTAAAACCCTTTGAAATCGTGAGATTAATTACCCTGTTCGTCGTGGGCGGCTTCGTCGTGCAGCGGGACCTTACAGCAACGAATTCCCGCTCCGACTTTTAGGCCAGTGTAATGCGGACATCCGCTGATTGTCTTTTTATGTCTTGAGTTCACCACCAGCGCCTCGTCGTGGAGCCTGGGCGAAGAACTCTGCATAGGGTCCGGAAATCGCCAGGGCAAATAGCTGCTCCAGCGCCGCCATTGGCTCGGCAGATGCATCGATTCTCAGATCCAGATCAGGATAGGCCTGGGTGGTATAGACGCGCAGCGCGGCAGAGCCGAGGCCGCGGCTGTCGCCGCCGGCCGCAGCGCCGGCCTGGAGACCGCGCAGCAGCCGGGCCGCGAAACCGCTGGAATGATCACCTTGATAGCCCGCCAGCATGTCGTCCAGCACGGCCGGGCCGGCCAGCATGTTTCCCGCCACCGCCACGCCCGCCGCGGTCAGGTGACCGGCATAGGGAAAGCAGTCTGCGCCGGTCCATCCGGCCGCCATGCCATGGGCATCGACGACGATGATCTGGCGCTGGGAGGCGCCGCTATCCCTGGCCAGAGCCGTCTGCAGAGCGGCCTCTGCCCCCTGGCTCTCGAGCAGCGCCAGGGTGTCGATCGCCAGATAGGGATTGGTCATGGCCTGGGTCGCCGCGGCGCCCAGACCACTGCGCCCATGCGGCACCAAAGCCCCCACCATTGGCCCCGCGGTTGCCGTGGCGATGCCCAGGGCACCCGTCTGCGGATCACGGGCAACGATGGAAAAGGTCATCATGCATTCCTGGTAAAAATCTATTTATCATCATAAATTGACGGTGCCCAAAATTTATGATGATAAATTGTCAGTGCCCTTTTCTCACGGTCCCCACCGCGAGGCAAGGGTGAGGGAAAGCAAGGAGGTTTCATATGATCCGCAAATGGAAAGCCATCGCGCCGCTGCTGCTGGCCGCTACGGCGCTGGCCCTGGTCTCGCCGGCCATGGCACAGACGCCGCCCAATATTCTGGTTGTCGGCCAGATCGCCGAGCCGGCATCGCTGGACCCGCACGTCTCCACCGCCGCCAACGATTTCCGCATCGCGGTCAACATCTATGACGGCCTGGTGCGCAACAAGCCGGGCACGCTCGAAATCGAGCCGGCCCTGGCGACCGACTGGACCATTTCCGAGAATGGCCTGGAATACACCTTCAATCTGCGCGAGGGCGTCACCTTCCATGACGGCACCCCCTTCAATGCCGAGGCGGTGAAGTTCAACTTCGATCGCATGCTCGACGAGAACCATCCCTTTGCCGCGACCGGTCCATTCCCGCTGGCCTTCTTTTTCTCCGCGGTCGAGGGCGTCGAGGTGGTGGATGACCTGACGGTCAAGTTCACGCTCAATGAGCCCTTCGCGCCCTTCATGTCCAACCTGGCCTCGCCCACCGGCCTGATCGTCTCGCCTGCTGCGGTCGAGGCTTCAGGCGCCGACTATGGCCGCAATCCGGTTGGCACCGGCGCGTTCAGGTTCGAGGAATGGCAGTCCAATACGTCTGTCGTCGCCTCGCGCAACGAAGACTACTGGGATGGTGCGCCGGCCCTAGAAGCGGTGATCTTCCGCCCGATCACCGATGCCAATACCCGCGTCGCCGAAATGCTGTCCGGTGGCATCGACGTGCTGCTGGAAACTCCGCCCGACAACGTGGCGCAGTTCCGCGATGATGCCAGTTACAGCGTGGTCGAGGCCATCGGCCCCCATGTCTGGTATGTCATGCTCAACGCCAAGGAAGGCCCGTTTGCCGATGTGCGCGTGCGCCAGGCGGTGAACTACGCGGTCAACAAGGAAAGCCTCGTCGACGACGTGCTGCAGGGCACGGCCGAAGTCTCGGCCGGCCCGATCCCGCCCGCCTTCAACTGGGCCTATAATGACGAGGTCACCCCCTATCCCTACGACCCCGAAAAGGCCAGGGCGCTGCTCGCCGAAGCCGGGGCCGAGGGTGCGACCGTAACCTTCCTCGTCACCGAAGGCGGCTCGGGCATGCTCGATCCCGTCCCGATGGGCACGGCCATCCAGGCGGATCTCGCCGCAGTGGGTCTCAATGTCGAGATCCAGACCTATGAGTGGAACACCTTCCTGTCCGAGGTCAATCCGGGGCTCGAGGGCAAGGCGGACATGGCCGAAATGGCCTGGATGACCTCCGACCCCGACACACTGCCCTTCCTGACGCTGCGCACGGCGGCCTTCCCGGCTGAAGGCGGGTTCAACTCGTCCTACTATTCCAATCCGGAAGTCGACGCCCTGCTCGACCAGGCCCGGGTCTCGACCAATCCCGAGGAGCGCGGCGACCTCTACAGGCAGGTCCAGGCCATCACGCACGACGATGCCCCCTGGCTCTTCGTCGCCAACTGGAAGCAGAATGCCGTCGTCACCAGCGCCGTCGGTGATTTCGAGCTGCAGCCGGATTTCGGTCTGGTCCTGCGGGGCGTAACCAAGCAGTAGGCGCTTGGCTACCCGCACCAACTGCGCGTCACCCTCGGGCTTGACCCGAGGGGACTGCACTGGCGGTGTGGCGATTAAGTGAAGCGCCCTCGGGTCAAGCCCGAGGGTGACGGTCCGTGGTTGAGGAGGACAAACATGACCGCCTATATCGGCAAGCGTCTGCTGGCCGCCATCCCGGTCATCCTGGGGCTTTCCGTCATTGTCTTTCTGGTGATGAAGCTGATCCCCGGCGACCCCGCCCAGGCCCTGCTCGGCTCCTATGCCACGCCGGAAAACGTCGCCCGCATCAATCGCGCGCTCGGCCTCGACCGCTCCTGGCCCGAACAATATGTCATCTGGGTGGGCAATCTGCTCCAGGGCGATTTCGGGCGCTCCTATATCCTCAATCGCCCGGTTCTCGACGAGGTGATCGAGCGCTTTGGTGCCACGCTGATCCTGGCCGGCGCATCACTGGTCATTTGTTCCGTCGTCGGCATTCTCGCTGGCATCGCCTCGGCCGTGCGCCAGTTCGGCTGGACCGACCGCATCGTCACATTTTTCGTCCTGGTCGGCATTTCCATGCCGGCTTTCTTCCTCGGGCTGGTCTTCATTCTGTTCTTTGCCGTGCAGTGGCGCCTGCTGCCCGCCTCGGGCATGTATGCCGTCTATGGCGGGGGCGATCTGGCTGATCTGCTGCGCCATCTGATACTGCCGGCCGGCACCCTGGCCATTGTCGCCACCGGCGTCGTCGCCCGCCTGACCCGGGCCGCCATGCTCGAAGTGCTGCGCCAGGATTTCATCCGCACGGCCCGGGCCATGGGTCTGAGCGAAAATGCGGTCATCTACCGTCACGCCTTCCGCGCAGCGCTGGTCTCGGTCATTCCGGTGCTGGGCATCCAGGCCGGCTTCGTCCTCGGCGGCGCGGTCTATATCGAGACGGTGTTCCAATGGCCCGGCCTCGGCCAGATGCTGGTCAAGGCCGTCTCCACCCGCGACCTCCTGCTTGTGCAGGGCGGCGTTCTCGTCGCGGCCACGGTTTATGTTCTGGTCAACCTGCTGGCAGACGTCGCTCAGGCCATGCTCGATCCGAGGCTCAAGGCATGACCCAAAGCGTGACCACCCCGCCTTCTTCCAGCAAGCGCCGCAGCAATTGGCAATTGCTGATGGCCAACCGCCTCGCGGCGGCGGGCCTGTTCATCTTCGGCTTCATTCTGGTCGTGGCCATTCTGGCGCCGCTGCTGCCCATGCCGGACCCGAATATGACCGATCAGCCCAATCGCCTGCTGCCACCGCTCAGCCAGGGCCACCTGCTGGGCACCGACCATCTGGGTCGCGACATCCTCTCGCGTCTGATCTGGGGCACCCAGATTTCCCTCATCGTCGGGGTCAGCGCCACCGCGCTCGCGGCCCTCTTTGGCTCGCTGATCGGCCTGGTGGCCGGCTATGCCCGCGGCGTTGCCGACAGCGTGCTGATGCGCTTTGTCGATATGCTCATGGCCTTTCCCTATATCCTCTTGGCCATTGCAATCGTGGCGGCGCTGGGCCCTGGTCTGCTCAACGCGCTTTACGCCATTGCGCTGGTCAACATTCCCTTCTTCGCCCGCAATATCAGGGGCGTGACCGTATCCATCCGCAATCGCGAATTCGTCGACGCGGCGCGCCTGTCGGGCAAGGGTCACGTCGCGATCCTGTTCACCGAGGTGTTGCCCAACGTCCTGCCGGTCGTCGTCATCACCATGTCCACCACCGTGGGCTGGATGATCCTGGAGACTGCCGGGCTCTCCTTTCTGGGCCTGGGCGCCCAGCCGCCGACAGCCGATCTCGGCTCCATGCTCGGACAGGCGCGCGCCCAGCTGTTCACGGCGCCGCATGCCTCGATCATCCCGGGCCTCATGATCTTTGCGCTGGTGATGAGCATCAACCTGCTCGGTGACGGCATCCGTGACGTGCTCGACCCCCGCCTGCGGTCGGGCGCGCTCGATCGCCCGCTATCGGTCACGCGCATCGAGCGGAAAAACACGCCCGCAGCGAGCCTGGCCGATGCGCCGGTGCTGGTGGTCGAACACCTTTCCACCGGCTTTGCCAATGGCGGCGCGGTCACGCCGGCCGTCCGCGACGTCAGTTTTCGCCTGGGCAAGGGCGAGTGCCTCGGCATTATCGGCGAAAGCGGTTCGGGCAAGTCGGTGACGGCGCTGTCGCTCATGGGGCTGGTGGCCTCGCCGCCCGGCGTCATCACCGGCGGCGCGGTCTATATCGGTGGACAGGATGTGCTCGCGCTGCGCCAGCAGGAGCTGATCGCCCTGCGCGGCGCCCGCGTCACCTATGTGTTCCAGGATCCCCTCACCACGCTGCACCCGCTCTTCCCGGTTGCCACCCAGATTGCCGAAGCCGTCATGGCGCACAATCACGTCGGCAAGCGAGAGGCCCACCAGCGGGCCCTTGAGCTCATGGAAACGGTGGGTATCCGCGACGCCGCCGAGCGGGCCAGCGCCTACCCCCATGAGCTCTCGGGCGGGCAGCGCCAGCGCATCGGCATCGCCATGGCCCTGGCCAATGATCCCGACATCATCATCGCCGACGAACCCACCACGGCCCTGGACGTAACGGTGCAGGCGCGCATCCTCGAACTGCTGCAGAACCTGCGCCGCGAGCGCGGTCTGGCGCTCCTGCTCATCACCCACGATTTCGGCGTCGTCGCCCAGGTCTGCGACCGCGTGGCGGTGATGAAGGATGGCCAGATCGTCGAGCAGGGAGACACAGCCTCCATCCTGCGCGATCCCCAGCACGACTATACAAGGCGCCTGATCGCCTGCGTGCCGGAACTGGGCGAAGGCCATGCCTTCCTTGACCGCGTCCGCCCGCTGTTCGAGGAGACGCGCCCATGAGCCAGCCGGCAGTTGATATGCAGAACCTGGTCAAGACCTTCGGCGGCGGGCGCAATCTGTTCGGTCGCGCCGCCAGTGAGGTCCACGCGGTCAGGGGCATTTCGCTGACCCTTGAACGCGGCGAGACGCTGGGCATTGTCGGCGAGAGCGGCTCGGGCAAGTCGACCCTGGCGCGCATGCTGGTCGGGCTGGAACACCCGACCGCAGGCAGCATGGCCATCGAGGGCAAGCCGTGGTCCGAACTGGCCGCATCCGGCACGCGCGCCTTTGGCCGCGCCATCCAGTATGTGTTTCAGGACCCGGTCGCCTCGCTCAATCCGCGCAAGACCATTGGTGACATTCTCGACGTGCCGCTGCGCCTCTTGTGTGGCTACGACCGCGACCATCGCGCCCGCCGCAAGCAGGAGCTGGTCGATGCGGTGCAGATGCCGCTCGACACGCTCGAGCGCTATCCGCACGAATTTTCCGGCGGACAGGCCCAGCGCATTGCCATTGCCCGGGCTCTTGCTGCCGAGGCGCGTATTCTGGTGCTCGACGAGCCGGTCAGCGCGCTCGACGTTTCGGTGCAGGCGCAGGTGCTGCTGCTGCTCCAGCAATTGCGTGACGAGCTTGGCCTGTCCTATCTCTTCATCAGTCACGACCTGGCCGTGGTGGAATCGATTTCCGACCGGGTCGCGGTCATGTATCTGGGAGAAGTGGTGGAAACCGGCCCCGCCGCCCAGCTTTTTGCCGCCCCGCAACACGATTACACCAGGGCCCTGATCGCCAGCGCCCCACGCCTCACGGTATCGGACAGCCCTCTATGAGCGAACACGACTCCCCTGAGACTCCTGCCGCCGCGGCAGGTCCCCGCCGCAAGCGGACCGACGAAATCGTCGATGCTATCAAGCGCATGATCGTTGAGCACGGCCTGGCGCCGGGCGACCGCCTGCCGCAGGAACGCGACCTGATTTCCCAGTTCGCCGCCGGCAAGAGCACGGTGCGTGAGGCGCTCAAATCGCTTGAAGTTCAGGGGCTGATTTCGATGCGCACGGGACCGGGCGGCGGCGCCTTCATCGAGCGAATGTCGGAAGGCCGGGCGATGAGCCTGCTATCCAATTTCCTCTTCGCCAAGAACCTGTCCATCGCCAATATCTATGAGATGCGCAAGGTACTCGAGCCGCAGGTGGCCGCCAGCGCCACGCCCCATATCGATGAGGCCGGCCTCAAGCGCCTCGAGGCGATCATCGGCATCTACGACCACGAACCGGCGGACGCCACCGAGCGCTGGAACCAGCGCATGGCCGAGCTCGACTTCCATGGTGTCGTCGCCCAGTATTCCGACAATCCCATACTGGCCTTCACCTGCCGCTTCCTGCAGCGCCTGCTCAAGGACCTCACCATCGCGCAGGACATCTATGTCCACCCCGAGCCGGTGTCCCGCGCCCGCGGCATCCAGCACCAGCGCGATCTCATCGTCGCCATGCGGCGCCGCGATACTGAGGCGGCCGCCGCCATTCTTTCAGTCCATATGGCCGAGGCCGAACAGCACATGCTCGATCTGCAGGCCAAGCTGATGGATCGCTTCCTGATCGAAGAGGTGACGCCGGCCCGTACCAGAAAGCGCCGCACCGCATGATTGATCAGGACTATCTCCTCGACCGCCTGCTGCAACTGCTCAAAACCCCCAGCCCCGTCGGCATGACCGGACGCGCAACAGACCTTGTCGATGGCTGGCTACGCGGGCTGGGTTATACCCCACGCTACACCCGTCGCGGTGTGCTCTATGTCGAGGTGGGCGACGGCGCCCCCCGCCGCGCCCTGGCGGTGCACCTGGATACGCTTGGCGCCATGGTCAGCGAGCTCAAGCCCAATGGCCGGCTGGCCCTGCGCAATACCGGCACCTGGGCGGCCCGCTTCGCCGAGGGCGCCCGCGTCACCGTCTTTTCCGATGCCGGCGAACACCGCGGCACCATCCTGCCGCTCAAGGCCTCCGGCCATCGCTTCAATACCGAGGTCGATAGCCAGCCCGCCGACTGGGACAATCTGGAAATCCGCGTCGATGCCATGCTGCCTGACCTGGCCAGCCTGCGCGCCGCCGGTTTCAATGTCGGCGACATGGTCGCCATCGATGCCCAGCCCGAAGTGGTGGATGGGTTCATCGTCTCGCGTCATCTCGATGACAAGGCCGGCTGTGCAACCCTCCTGGCCGTGCTGAAGGCGATTGCCGACGGACAGGTCAAGGTGTCGGTGCCTTTCCAGGCCATGTTCACCATCGGCGAGGAAATCGGCATTGGCGGCACCCATGGCTTTGGCCCCGATGTCGAGGAACTGCTCGCCATCGACAATGCCGTCACCGCACCCAATCAGGCCTCGCGCGACGACGCCGTCACCATCGCCATACGGGACCGCCAGGGGCCGTTTGACGCGCGCATGACCCGCCAGCTGCTGGACCTGTGTCAGCGCGACGGCATCCGGCACGAACGCGATACCTTCCGCCACTACCGCTCGGACAGCGCCGCGGCGGTGGAAGCCGGGTGGGACCTCCGCGTCGGCCTGGTCTGCTTCTCGCTCGACAGCTCGCACGGCTGGGAGCGAACCCACGCTTCCTCCCTGTTGGAACTCGGCAAATTGCTGGTTGCCTATCTGGGAGCCGATCTTGCGCCGGCAGACAGTCTGAACCGCCAGGATTGAGCTGCTACCGGTTTCGAACACACCGCGTTAGGGTCTTCGGTGGCGGCGGCCACCGGCAGTGCCGGGGCCGCCTGCCTGGTCAGTGACCGGACATTTCGGGATCCGGCGGTTCGCCGATTGGCCCGAAGATGTCAGGCTGTTCTTCGCCCTCGACGATCAGGTAACCGGCCAGTCCGCGCTCGGCACGCGACAGGGCGTGATCCACCAGCACGTAGCGACCGGGAACCTCGCACTTGAACTCGACGACCGCCGCCCCGCCGGGTGGCACCGTGACAGTCTGAACGTCGGTCAGCGGGGGGCTCGTTAGCGAGGCGTGCATATAGACACGGTCGAATATCTCGCCAATCACATGGAAGGACGATGTGAAGTTCGGACCGCCCACCCCGAAGAAGATGCGAACCGTCTCGCCGACATTGGCCTTGAGCGGGAAATGCTCGGTCAGCGCGCCGACATGGCCGTTGAAGACAAAATATTCCGGGCGTTCGTTGAGCAGCTTGTCATAGCTCTCGGTCAGCAGGCCCGCCGTGCCGAAGGTCTCCTCGGTATAGATTTCGCCCTGCATGACGTAGAACTCGCGGTCGACGGGGGGCAGGCCCTCCTCTGGCTCGACCAGGATCATGCCATACATGCCGTTGGCAATATGAAGGGCAACCGGGGCGACAGCGCAGTGGTAGACGTAAAGGCCCGGATTGAGGGCCTTGAAGCGAAAGGCGAACTCCTCGCCCGGCAGCGCCGTGGTTAGCACAGCACCGCCACCCGGTCCGGTGGTGGCGTGGAAATCGACGTTGTGCGCCATCCAGCTGTCTTCGGCATTCTTGAAGTAGCACTCCACCGTGTCGCCCACCCGAACGCGGATGAATGGACCCGGCACGCGGCCGTTGAAGGTCCAGAAGCGAAAGGTGCTGTTGGCATCGAGATGCGCCTCGACTTCGATTGTCTCGAGATCGACGCGAACAGTCTGCGGCTCGCGCCGGGTGATCGGGGCTGGGACATCGGCTGGATCATGGGCGATGTCATTGTGTTCGGTCATTCCCGGATTGACCTGATAAAGCCGACCACTCAGGCTGGTGGTGCCATGCGACATGTGGGCCGCCTGCTGGCTGGCAGCCGCACTGCCCGCATCCTGAGCCAGGGCTGTTCCACCCACAGCTCCTGCGAAGGTGAGACCCGCTGATCCAGCCAGCAGGCTGCGGCGGCTGAGATTGGTCCCGGTCTGCGGCTTGCGCAGGGTGTCATCTTTCTCGTCCGTCATATGTTTTTCTCTCCTTGTTTGGGGAAGACCACTTTCTGACAGGCGCCGCCCGATCAGTTGTTGCGAGCGCTGCGCCCGTCAGATCGGTGAGATTTCAAGGCGCCAGTTCGGCGTAGATCGCTGAGCCACACTGTCACTGTGCGTCCTGTTCGTGACCAGATTGAGACTCGGCCGTTTCGGGGCGCCCGGCAGCGTCCAAATCTCCGCCGCCTCCGCTCCCTCGACCATCAACTTGCCTCATCCTTGGCACCGGGCACCATGTCCCGGTTCATGGCATCCGTGCCGGGCAGCGCGCTGGAGCGAGGTCGGCCTTGATGGAAACCGCCGGCCCGCAGGACACGACAAGCATCGTCAGGCCCGACTAGAGTCTGGCCCGCCTCTGCCAATGGAGAACTGCACTGATATGTCCGCTGAGCGCCCAATCAGCCATAGCGAAGCCCTTGCGGTAGCCCTGGAAGTTGACGCCCGCAGGATAGGAAAAGGTGCCGTTTGGCGCTACGTCAGAGCGGGCGCCGATATCGGCTTCGGGGCATCGTGGATTGGTTCGGACATGGCCGACTGCGGTTCGGAGCAGGCCTCGACACCAACAAGCTTGTCGATGAACATCCGCATGACTGGAGAATCGGTTCGATCCAACCGGGTCACCAACATGTAGGGCTCGGACCGCGTGCGAAGGGTGAGCGGCAGGACGCGAATGGCGGCAGACTCCGAGAAGAAATTGCCCACATCGGTCGAGAGCAGCGCCACCAGCTGATGGCTGTGCCGCATCAGGGACATGGTGGCAAAGGCCGAAGTCGTTTCCACCAGATTGTGCGGGAACTGCAAGTCGTACTCATTGAACTCGCGTTCCAGCAGTCGGCGCATGGGCATATTGGCCGAGCAGACCACCCAAGGGTAGTCCGCTACGTCATCGAGGGTGACGGCGCTGAGATTGGCACAGGGATGGTGCACACTGACCGCGACACACAGTTGCTCGTCCTTGACCTTGACCGTGCGGTACTGCTCGGGACGGTGGCTGACGCTGGTGCGGCATATGGCGATATCGAGCCGGCCGTCATCAACGAGGTGGAGCAGGCGGGCGCTGGTATCCTCATGCACCTGGACCGACAATTGGGGCTGTTTGACCAGCAGGCGCGACAAGGCTTCCATGGCAAGCGGCACGGCCCCCATGATCATGCCAATCGAAAGCCGCCCCCCTACCCCTTCGAGCACCGCCTTCATCTCCTCGCGCAGATGCCGCATGTCGGTCATCACCATCCGCGCATAGCGGATCACGCAGTGACCCAGTTCGTTCGGCTCAAGACCGCGATGGTCGCGGACGAATAATTGCTCGCCCATCGCCGCTTCGATTTCTTGCAGGGCCTTCGTAGCGCCTGGCTGGGTCAAGGCAACGGCCTCTGCCGCCTTCTGGACCGAGCCGAGATCGTCGATAGCGATGAGCAGTCGAAAATGGCGCAGGCGCAGGCGCGCCGCCATGGATTCGAGTGTTGGCAACAAGGGGTATAACTCTTTCTCATACCTTTATCAGAACACCTCATTATACAATCCAGCTCGCCGCCGCTAGACAACTCAACATGCGCGACAACCAAGATCGGCCAGTGTGCCAGACAAGAGTTGCGCATGAGGAGGCTGCCGGGTGGAGAAATCCAGATTTGTCGTGTTTCGCTGGATGGAGCATCTGCTCGTCCTTGGCATGGCCATTATGTGCTTGCTGGTGTTCTGGAACGTGGTGCTGCGCTACGGCCTGCGCTCGGGCATTCCAATATCGGTGGAAATATCACGCCTGATCTTTGTCTGGATCATCATGTTGGGCAGCGTCGTCGCCTTGCGTGAGGGCCTGCATATTTCGGTCGATGCGATGATCAACCGCCTGTCACCCCGGCTTCGCGTGGTGTCCCTGTGGGTCGCGCACCTGCTGATGCTGTGGTGCTGCTGGCTGGTCTTCCAGGGCAGCCTGCGCCAGACGCAGGTCAACTGGGGCAACCATATGTCGCTTTCAGGCGTCTCGGTTGGCTGGATGTATGCCGCGGGCATCGTCGCCGCCGTGTGCTGGGCCCTGATCCTGATCTTCAATCTCTACCGGTCTGCGCGGGGCGACCACAGCCAGCTGCAGCCCAATGTCATGCCGGCCGGAGAATCCAGCCCATGAGCGCCATCGTCTTCCTCGCCTCACTCGGCGGCGCCATGGCTATCGGCGTTCCTGTCGCCTTCGCGTTGATGGTTTGCGCCATTGCCATGATGTGGATGCTGGGCATGATGGATCCCCAGATCCTGGCGCAGAAGATGATCGACGGTGCCGACAGCTATCCGCTGATGGCCATTCCATTCTTCATGCTGGCCGGCGAACTGATGACAGCCGGTGGGTTGTCACGCCGCATCGTCGACGTGGCCATGGCCCTGTTCGGCCATCTTCGCGGGGGTCTGGGCTATGTGGTGATCGGCACCGGCGTAGTGCTGGCGGCGCTATCGGGCTCGGCCATCGCCGATTCCGCGACCCTTGCGATCATGTTGCTGCCCATTATGCTCAAAGCCGGTTATCCGGTGGGCCGGACCGCGGGTTTGATGGCCGCCACCGGCGTGATCGCCCCGGTCATTCCGCCGTCAATCGGCTTCGTCGTTCTGGGGGTCACGGCAAATCTGTCGATCGTCAAGCTGTTCATAGCCGGGATTGTGCCAGGCCTGCTGATGGCCTTCAGCCTGGTTGCCGCCTGGTGGTTCATCGCACGCCGGGACCAGACGCCGACGCTACCACGCAAGAACGCCAGGGATGTACTGCGGTCGCTGCGCGACGCCATCTGGGCGTTGCTCCTGCCGGTTATTATCATTGTCGGGCTGCGCATGGGCGTCTTCACGCCAACCGAAGCGGGTATCGTGGCGGCGGCCTATGCCCTGTTCGTCAGCATGGTCATTTACCGCGAGCTGACACTCAAGGGTCTTTATGACTGCCTTCTGGCATCGGCCAAGCTCACCGCAATCATCATGCTGCTGGTTGCCGCTTCAAGCGTCACGGCCTTCCTGATCACCGTCGCCAATGTACCGGCCCAGGTGATCGGCTTCCTCGGCCCGTTTATCGACCAGCCCATCCTGCTGATGGCGCTGATGATGCTCGGCGTCTTCATCATCGGCAGCGTGCTCGACTTCACCCCGGCCATCACCATCCTGGTGCCGGTGCTGATGCCGGTGGTCAACGCAGCGGGGATCGACCCGATCTATTTCGGCGTCGTCTTCATCATCTGTGCGGCCATCGGGATGATCACCCCGCCAGTGGGTGCGGTGCTGAACACCGTCAGCGGTGTCGCCCGCATCCCGCTCGAAAAGGCAGTGGTGGGCGTGGTGCCCTTCCTGTTCGCCGAAATCGCGGTGCTGATCCTGCTGATCCTGTTTCCTGTCATCGTCACGGGCCCGCTCGAACTCTTTTACTGATCAACAACCGGAGGAAACCAATGAAACTGACTCAACTGCTCGCTGCTACGGCCCTGGTGCTGGTTTCGGCCAGCCTGCCTGCAGCCGCCCAGACTGCCCGCATCGGCTATGTGCCGGTCGAGGAACATCCCGTTGGCCAGGGCGTCAACAAGTTCGCCGAACTTGTTGCCGAAAAGACCGAGGGTCGCATCGAGCTGCAGAAGTTCGGCAATGGCACACTGGGCAACGAGCCGCAGATGCAGTCGTCGGTGCAGGGTGGGGTCATGGAAATTATGGTCGGTCCCACGTCCAATCTCGTCGGTTCCATCCCTGAATATCTGATCTTTGACCTGCCCTTCTTCTTCCCCGACTTCGAAGCCGTGGACAAGGTCATGGACGGTCGCGTCGGTGATGCGCTGTTTGCCAAGCTCGACGCGCTGAACATGGTCGGTTTGGCCTATTGGGATAACGGCTTCCGTCACATGACCAATGGCGTTCGCCCAATCAATTCCGTTGATGACGTGGCCGGGCTCAACATTCGCGTGATCCCCAACCCACTCTTCATCTCCACCTTCACGGCCCTGGGTGCCAATCCGGTGCCGCTGCCCTATCCCGAGCTCTTCACCGCGCTGGAGACGCGCGCCGTGGACGCCCAGGAAACGCCGGTTGGCCTGATCCACTCCAGCCGCTTCTATGAAGTGCAAGACCATCTCGCCCTCACCGGCCACGTCTACACGCCCTATCTGCTCCTGGCCAGCAAGCCATGGTTCGAGGGTCTGCCGGCGGAAGACCAGGCGCTGGTGATGGAAGCGGCTCATGAATCGGCTGTCTATCAGCGCGACCTGTCACGCAGCAACGCGGACCGCCTTGTCGGTCTGCTTGAGGAAGAGGGCATGGAAGTGACGCGGTTGTCGGACGCGGAAATGGCCCGCATGCGCGAGACCGTCGCCCCGGTGGTCGAGGAATTCACCGAAACCATCGGCGCCGAGTTGATCCAGCAAGCACGCGAAGATATGGGCATCGCCAACTAAGGCGGCCCTGAACGGGAGGCGGATGACCGCCTCCCACTTGGGCGGCCCCTGGCGGCCGCCTCTTTTCAAAGACAGTGGAGTATCCTAATGCGGCTGATTCAGTTCGAGCGTACCGATGGCGCACGCGCCGTGGGCGTGGTTGACGGCAATGCCATTCTCACCCTCAACGACACGGCCACCGTACGTCAGTTGGCGCTCGACGCCATTGCTGCCGGCAGTTCGCTGACCGATGAGGTCAACAAGCGCGGCACAGGCGAGGCACATGACTATGACGCGCTCATGGCGGCCGGTCGCGTGCTGCCGCCGCTTGACCACGAAGATCCAGCCCATACCGTGATTGCCGGAACCGGCCTGACCCATACCGGCAGCGCCGCCGCGCGCAGCCAGATGCACGCCAAGATTGCCGGCGCAGAAGCCGAACTCAACGACTCCATGCGCGTCTTCAAATGGGGCGTCGAAGGCGGCAAGCCCGAGACCGGCAAGGCTGGGGTTCAGCCGGAGTGGTTCTACAAGGGCGATGGGTCGATCGTCTCGCGTCCCGGCCAGGATCTGCCAATGCCCGATTTTGCCGAGGATTCAGGCGAGGAGCCCGAGGTCGTCGGACTTTACGTCATTGCCCCCGATGGTGCGCCCTGGCGCGTTGGCTTTGCGGTGGGCAACGAAACCACCGACCACGTCACTGAAAAGAAGAACTACCTCTATCTCGCCCACGCCAAATTGCGCTTCTGTGCCTATGGCCCGGAGCTCTTTATCGGCGATCTGCCATCCAACCTGGTGGGCAATGTCCGCATCCTGCGCGACGGCCAGACCCTGTGGGAGAAATCATTCCCAACCGGGGAGGACAATATGTGCCATTCCCTGGCCAACCTGGAATATCACCACTTCAAATATGACCAGTTCTTGCGTCCAGGCGATGTGCATGTGCAGTTCATGGGTACGTCGGTCGCCTCGTTCGGCGACGGCATCAAGACCCAGGTCGGCGATGTGTTCGAGATCAGCATCCCCGAATTTGGCCGACCGCTGAGCAACGCCATTTCCCTGGTGCCGTCCAGGAACGGCCTGACCCCGATCAAGTCGCTCTAGCGACACTGGCCCCGCATCCTCTAAAGTGCGGGGCCAACCCACTTGGGGTGCATGGCGTCTATTGCGACATTCTTGGCAACCGCAGTTGAGCCGGGTTTCGCAGCGGTTGCATAGGGCCTAAACCCTTCGGCGACAGACAGGAGAAACCAAATGGCCCTAATTCAGTATCTGACGCGCATTCAGTTCGAAGCGGGAGCCGTCACATTGCTCGCCGACGAATTGCAGCGCCTCGGTATGTCACGTCCCCTGATCGTTACGGACAAGGGGATCGTCGCGGCCGGTCTGCTCGCGACCGTGCTGGCCAAATCCGGCCTTCAGCAAGACACTGCCGTGTTCGACGACACGCCCGAAAACCCCACCGAAGCTGCAGCCATACGTGCCGCCGAGCAGTTCAAGGCAACCGGCTGCGACAGCATCGTGGCGGTCGGCGGAGGATCGGCCATCGATCTGGGAAAGGCCGTCTCGCTCATGGCGACCCACCCGGGGCCGCTGGAGCAGTATGCCGCAATTCTGGGTGGGCTGGAGCGGATTACCGCGAACAAGCCGCCCGTCATTGCAGTGCCCACCACTGCGGGCACCGGCAGCGAGGTGGGTCGGGCGGCGCTGGTTTCCCTTGAGGATGGACGCAAGCTTGGCTTCATTTCTCCCTACATGATCCCCGACGTCGCCATTTGTGATCCTGACCTTACCCTTGGGCTGCCCCCCTATCTCACGGCGGCGACAGGCATGGATGCCATCACCCATTGCATCGAAACCTTTCTGAGTCCCCGGTTCAATCCGGTGGCCGATGCAATCGCTCTGGATGGTCTGGCCCGCGCTGCAAAATGGATTGAGACTGCCACACGGAACGGCGCCGACGGCACTGCTCGGCGGGAGATGATGATGGCCGCCCTTCAGGGAGGCCTGACATTCCAGAAGGGCCTGGGTGCCGTGCACTCGCTATCCCACCCGCTCGGTGGGCTGAAGTCGGTCAAGCTTCACCATGGCACGCTCAATGCTGTGCTGCTTCCGGCGGTACTGCGCTACAACAGCGTGGGCAGCGAAGAAAAGTATGCGCGTATTCAGGCCGCGCTGGGCCTGTCGGAGCATGCGGATCTGGCTGTGGAGATGGCCGCACTTGCGCAGCGGCTGGGACTACCGGCAACGCTGGGTAAGATGGGCGTAACTGCGGACTGCTTCGAGCAGATCGCCCAATACGCGGTCATGGATCACTCCACAGCGTCCAATCCCCGACCGATCGAGGCACCGGACTTCATCAAAATTCTCCAAGAGAGCCATTAGGGGACTTGCCGGTCCAAGACGGTTGGAAGTGCACTTTGCCGAGAGATAGAGGTCGGCGACGCTGGCGTCCTGGCGACCTTGGCAGCACCGTCCCGATCGCGCCGCGACAGCTCCACGATCCCCGCGCAGCCTTGACAGGCAAAGGGCCGGCTGGATTGCTCCAGCCGACCCCGTTTTTCAGCTCAGTTGTGGCTATTGGGCTTCGGCAGCGATGGCAGCCTCGGCCGCAGCGTAGAGGGCCGGACCGTCAAGCCCGAGCGCGGACATTTCGGCGAACCATCCATCGATGGTGGGCTGGGCGGCCGCGCGCCAGCGGGCGGTTTCGGCGTCGTCGAGCTGCACCAGGTTATTGCCGAGCTTGACGGCAACACCCAGGCCAGAACTGTCGCCATCATCCATGACGCGACCGAACTGACGGGACATTTCGATGCCGGAATTGGCATCGATGATCGCCTTCAGGTCGTCGGGCAGATTGTTGTAGCTATCCATGTTCATGACGAAACCGAACGTCTGGCTATAGAGACCCTTGTCGCCCGAGAAGCCGGTGTGATTCTTGACGAGCTCGGAAATACGCAGGGAGGGTGTCACCTCCCAGGGAACTGTCGTGGCATCGATAACACCCTTTGACAGCGCTTCGGTGGTCTGGGGGACAGGCATGCCGACCGGCTCGGCCCCGAGTTGGGCGAGCATGGACGAGATGATGCGCGAGCCACCGCGTACCTTCATACCCTGCAGGTCTTCAAGGGAATTGATCGGATCCTTGGAGTGGAAGAGGCCCGGGCCATGGACGTGCAGCGCGATGACGTGAACGCCGGCAAATTCATCGGCAGAATTGGCCATCACATAGTTGTAGAACGCCGCTGATCCGCTCGCAGCGTCGCCCGTCATGAAGGGCAGTTCGAAAACTTCAGACTTGGGGAAGCGGCCTGGGGTATAGCCCAGCACCGTCCAGATGATATCGACCACGCCGTCCTTGGCCTGATCAAAAAGATCAGCGGGCGTGCCGCCGAGCTGCATTGCGGGGTAAAGCTCGAACTTGATGCGACCACCAGATTCGTCGGCCACCTTGGCGGCCCATGGTTCAATGGCCCTGGCCGGGATCGCGGCCTGGGAAGGCAACATCTGGTGGATGCGCAGCGTGACCTCCTGCGCGAAAGCAGTGGAAGACATGGCCAACATGGCCAAGGCACCCATCACGAACATTTTGGTCTTCATTCGATTTCCTCCGGTGATCTGGCCGTCTTGGCCACAGTGTTTAATCAGTCAACGTCGGCAGTGATCTCCTCATCACCCCTGACGAAGCAGGTCATTGTCGCCTTCCTAAAAGAGCTGCCAGACCAGCCACAGGGTGATCGACGGAAAGGCGACAAGAATGGCGGTGCGCACGATGTCGCTGGCCACGAAAGGCAGGACGCCGCGATAGGTGTCGGACAGGCGCGTCTGTGGCGACATGGAATTGATGATGAACAGGTTCATGCCGACCGGGGGCGTGATCAACCCGACCTCGACCACGATCAAAACCAGAATCCCGAACCAGATGGCAAAGTCGTCCGGCGCCAGGCCAAAATCGAGAACGCTCATCATCGGGAAGATGATCGGCACGGTGAGCAAGATCATGGACAGGGAATCCATGACGCAACCCATGATCAGGTAGAACACCAGAACGATAACGAGGACGATCCACGGGTTGAAGGCCTGCTCCACCACCCAGCTCGCGCTGACCTGGGGCAATTGCGATAGCGCCAGAAAGCCGTTGAGCGCCGCCGCACCCAGCACGATCAGGAAGATCATGGCCGTGGACATCGCCGTTGCCAGAAAGGCCTCAATGATCGCCTGCCGGCTGAGCGAACGCCGCGACAGGGCGACGAGACCGGTGCCCGCCGCACCGACTGCGGCTGCCTCGGTGGGCGTGAAGATACCCGCATAGATGCCGCCGATGACCAGGCCGAATATGATGATGACGGGCCAGACCTTGAACAGTTCGGCAAAGCGCTGCGCATAGGGCATGCGTTCGCGCACACCGCCCGAATCCGGCCGGACACGCACATAGATGGCAATGACGATGAGATATCCAACTGCTGCCAGGATGCCTGGAATGAAGGCAGCCATGAACAGCTTGGCGATGTTCTGCTCGGTCAGTACGGCAAAAATCACCAGAATGACCGAGGGCGGAATAAGAATACCCAGCGTACCGCCCGCCGCGACCGCCCCGGTCGACAGCGCGCCCGAATAACCATACTTGCGCAATTCGGGTAAGGCGACCTGCCCCATCGTGGCGGCTGTCGCGAGCGAAGAGCCACAAATGGCGCCAAAGCCCGCACTGGCCCCGATGGCCGACATCGCGATGCCGCCCTTGCGATGGCCCAGCCAGGCCGCAGCGGCATTGAACAGCCCTGCCGACATGCCACTGAGCGTGGCAAACTGGCCCATCAGCAGGAACAGTGGCACGACCGAAAGCGAATAGGATGCGTAGGTGCCGTAGGTGAGATTTTTGAACTGGGCGGCGACGGGATTGAAATTGCCCGTGACAAGAAAGCTGCCCAGCATGCCGACGCCGAGCATGGCCAGGCCAATTGGCACGCGCAGGAAGATCAGCAGCAGAACAGCCGGAAAGGCGAGCAGGCCCAGGATCAAAGGCGTCACAGTTCAGCTCCCATACGACGCGGCTCGGACTTGTTGGTGATGGCGTAGCTGATGGAGCGGCCCAGCACCCAGGCGGCGACGAGGACAAGGACGACGGCCCCCACCAGGCCCGCCGCATAGCCCCACCCCAGCGGCATGCGCAGCAGCAGCGTCGTCTCTTTGTAGGAGAACTTGTCGAGCATGCCATAATAGAGGCGCCAGGCAATGAAGCTGGCTGCCGCCAACATCAAAAGATCGGTGATGACGAGAATAAACTGATTGGCACGGCGGCCGAAGGAGTCGGTAAGCAGGGTGACCATGGCATGTCCCCGCTGCAGATGCGTCCAGGGCATGAAGGCGAAGATCGCAAACCCCATGCCGGCCGAGACGAGTTCATAATCACCGGGTACCGGCTTCAGCCCGGCCCAGATCAGGGCGCGGCCGATGATGCTGATCATCATCATCGCCGTGACTGCAACAAGCACAATGCCGCCGGCCACTGCCATCCACTTGGCCAGGCCATGCACGAGGCGTCCAAGCATGGAGTCATCCTGAAACAGGGTCACGCACCCGCCTCCGTTCGCGGCCATGCGGCGCCCCCGCGCGCAGGGATTTCCCGGTGAGTATTCTGCATTCATTCCCCCTTGCCTGCTGTCCACTGCTGGCACTGGCCAGACGCATGCACATAACATTTGCACGCTAATTGATAACCTATTGGTTATGAGATACCGCCGTTACCGGGGCGCATTGGCTGAAAGCGACAAATCCATGGTCATCGCCCTGACGGCGGTAGCCCCGCGCTGGATTGCAAGGCGATCCTTGCTTAACCTGCGCCCTAAATGGGATATGCCTACATCTGCCAACTTGCCATCCTCCCAAATAACAATGTTATTCTATATAACTAAATGCAATGGATGTAGCAAGGGTTGTCCTTGGGCTTGAGGTGCTGAACTATGGGTAATTCTGACCCAGAAAAATCCGCTGCTGATCGTTTCCTGGCCGATGATTCACTGCGCGAAGCGGCCGCGACAGGGATCATCGGCTATCGATTGCGACGGGCGCAGTTGAACGTGTTCCAGCGCTTCCTGACGGTGTTCGAGACGCTGCAACTGCGGCCCGCAGAATATTCGGTTCTGGTGCTGATTGCCGACAATCCGGGGCGCAAGCAGACGGAAATCGCTGCGGCGCTGGGCATCAAGCGCGCCAATTTCGTGACCCTGGCGCATGAACTCGAAGCGCGCGGCCTGATCGAGCGCCGGCCGGCCCGGGACGACAAACGCGCCAACGCCCTGCACATGACGGCGGACGGTACGGCGTTCCTCAACCATGCCCGCACGCTGCACGAGGCCATGGAACAGGACCTGGTGACACAACTGGGCGGACCTCAGGCGCGCGACCGGTTTGTCGACATGCTCGAGCGGCTAAGCTGATCCCATCAGCGAAACACCGGCGGCCGCTTTTCAAGGAAGGCACGCAGCCCTTCTTCAGCGTCAGGGCCGCTCTGGCTCAGCGCGGCGGTGAGACTTTCGGCATAGAACCCCGCTTCGGGCGGCATGGTGCCGATCTGGGCAATCGCCTCAATGATGAAGGCATTGATTGTCGGCGAGTTCTTCGCAATGCGGCCGGCCAGTTCGAAGGCCTTTGCCAGCGCCTGACCTTCGGGCACCACATGGTGGGCCAGTCCGAGCCGCTCGCCTTCTGCGCCTGAATAGGTCCGTCCGGTCAGCATCATCTCGGTCATGCGATCAGGGCCGATCAGTTTGGAAATCCGCACCGAACCGCCTCCGCCGACAAAAATTCCCCGCAGGCCTTCCGGCATCTGGAAGCGGACATTTTCTTCGGCCACGCGGACATGGCAGGTGGCGCCGAATTCCAGGCCCCCGCCCATCACGGCGCCATTCATGGCGGCGATGACAGGGATGGGCGAATTGGCAATCCGGGCCATGACGCGGTGCCAGTTGCGCGAATGGGCCATGACGTCCAGCGGCTGGCGCGCCACATGCTGGGAGAGATCGAGCCCCGACGAGAAATGCCCGCCCGCGCCGCTGACGACAATGGCGCGCGTGTCCGCCGGGACGGCGGCAAAGAAGGCGTCGATCGCGGCGATCAGATCGTCATTGAGCGCGTTGCGCTTTTCCGGGCGATTGAGCGTCAGATGGGCGATGGCGTCTTTCACCTCGACCAGCAGTATATCGGCAATTGACCCTGTCTGTCCCTGCAAGGCGGTCACGGCGCGGCCTCCAGAAGCTGACGAACCTCATCGGGGAGCGGCGTAGAGCGGATGCCGCCTTCAGGGGTGCGCGCCACCCAAACACGTTTTTCGTGCGCTTCAATCGCGATCTCGCCGTTATTGAGCAGCGTGTGCTTCACCGAGAAGCTGGAGCGGCCCAGCTCGGTGATTTCGGAGCGGATCTCGACCATGTCGCCAAAGCTGCTGGGACGCAGGAAGCGGGCGCCGGTATCGACCATGGGAATACCGGCAATGCCATAATGGTCCAGCCAGTTGCGCTTGTGCATGGCAAAGGCGGCCGAGAGCATGCCGGCCGTGGCGTTGTCGAAGAAGCGAAAATAATTGGGGTAGTAGACAATCCCGGCGGGGTCGCAATCGCCGAACTGGATTTCGACCTGGGTGGTGCGGCTGAACATGATGTCTCCTATTTCGCGGCCATGCGCAGCGCGCCGTCGAGCCGGACCACTTCGCCATTGAGATAATCGTTTTCGACCATGGACCGGACCAGAGCTGCGAACTCATCGGGGCGTCCGAGGCGGGCGGGATGGGGGATGGAAGCGCCGAGACTGTCCTGCGCCTGCTGGGGCAAGCCTTCAAGCAATGGCGTGAGGAAAAGGCCAGGCGCGATCGCCAGCACGCGGATGCCGAAGCGGGCCAGCTCGCGGGCGGCAGGCAGGGTCAGCGCGACGACGCCGCCCTTGGACGCGGCATAGGCGGCCTGCCCGATCTGGCCATCGAAGGCAGCGGCAGAGGCGGTCGAGATGATAACCCCGCGTTGGCCGGTACTGTCGGGTGTGGCCAGCGACATGGCGTGCGCTGTCAACCGCATCATGTTGAAACTACCCACCAGATTGACATTGATGATGCGACTGAACGCGTCGAGCGGCATGGGGCCATCGCGCCCGACAATGCGGGCTGCGGTGCCGATGCCGGCGCAATTGACCAGCACGGCGGGCGTACCCAATGCCGCGATGGCAGCATCGATTGCGGCTTCGGCACTGGCCGCATCAGCGACATCGACGGCAAAGAACTGGCCGCCGAGCTGGCGGGCCACGGCTTCGCCAAGTTCGGCATTGCGGTCGAAAATCGCGACGCGGGCCCCTAGCGCCGCCAGCGCCTGCGCCGTTGCGGCGCCAAGCCCAGAAGCCGCGCCGGTGACAAAAGCGGTCCTGCCCGAAATATCCATTACGCGGCCTCGGGGTTTTCGATCAGCAGGGCAATCCCCTGCCCGCCGCCAATGCACGCCGAAGCAATGCCGTAGCGCGTATTCGAGCGCTTGAGTTCGAGAGCGAGGGTGAGACCGAGGCGGATGCCCGTCACGCCGAGCGGGTGCCCGATGGCAATAGCACCGCCATTGACGTTGAGCTTGTCCTCATCGAGCCCCAGTTCATCGACGCAGGCGAGTATCTGCGCGCCGAACGCTTCGTTGATTTCGATGCGGTCGATCTGATCGAGGGTCATGCCGGCCGTTTCAAGGACGGCGCGAATGGCCGGAGCGGGACCGATACCCATGATCTGTGGCGGCACGCCAACGGCGGCGCTGGCCAGAATGCGCGCGATGGGTGTGTGGCCATTGGCCTTGGCATAAGCTGATGACGCGACCAGAACCGCGCCTGCCCCGTCGACAATGGCCGACGAGTTGCCGCCGGTCTGTACGCCGCCAAAGGCCGGGCGGAGTTTTGACAGCACCTCAAATGTGGAGCTGCGGATATGGGTGTCGGCGTCAACGCTCGGCACGCCGCGCGGCAGCTTGATACCACGCGGCTCGAGCGTGTCGATTTCAAAGCTCTCGCTGATCACCGGCACGATTTCCTCAGCCAGGATGCCGGCATCGCGGGCGGCGAGCGCGCGCGTGAAACTGCGTTCGGCGAAGCGGTCCACCCGCTCGCGCGAAATACCATATTGCCGGGCGAGGTTTTCCGCCGTGTCGCCCATATTGACGCAACCGGCGGGGTCGTAGAGGGCTTCCCACAGGAAGTCCTTGAACTCGACCCTGCCCATGGCGAAGCCGTTGCGATGCGTATAGGCAGCAATGGGGTTGCGGCTCATGGATTCGCAGCCGGCGGCCAGCGCCAGATCAACCCGGCCCAGTGATACCGAGTCAGCGGCCTGCGCAATGACTTCGAGCCCGGTGCCGCAAATGCGCTGCACCAGATGGGCCGGTGCCTCGATGGGCGCGCCCGCGTAAAGCCCGATATGACGCGGGGTGACATAAGCGTCAAACGAGGCCTGCGCCATCGACCCGGCGATGGTGTGGCCAATGTCGGCAGCCTTGACTCCGGTGCGCTGAATAGCGGCGCGTGCCGCCTTGATGCCCAGATCAATGGGCGAGATGTCGCTCAGCACGCCGCGATAATCAACGAACGGGGTGCGAGCCCCACCCAGTAGCCAGGCATCGTCAAAACTGATGCGGAGACCTTTGCTCATGGTTCAGGCGCCTTTCCGGGGCAGCAGGATAATGTCGGGGCCAGGCTGGTCGGCGTATAGAGCCGCAACCAGATCAGCCCGGTGGGTGCGCACGGCCCTCTGATTGATCGAGCCCTTGTCGGTGATCTCGCCCTTGTCGATATCAGGTGCGGTGGTCAGAACGAGGGCACGGGCCAGATGGTTGGAACTACCGGTGGCCCGTTGCGCCAGGGCGGTCAGACCATCGGTGAATTTCTGCCGAACCGCCGCATGGGCCAGAATGGTTTGCGCATCGGTATGCGGCGACAGGCCGGCCAGGCGAGCGCAGGCTTCCAGATCGGGAAAGATCATTGCGCCGATGAAATTACGATCAAGCCCGGTCAACACCACGTCGCGGATCAGCGGCACACAGGCGGCGATAGTGGCGGCGCGGACGGCGGCAAAATTCACCCAGGTGCCGGTCGACAGCTTGAAGTCCTCGGTAACCCGGCCATCGAAAACAAAGCCCTTGGCAAGGTCGTCGGGGTCGGCGCGGCGTACCGCGTCGCCGATTTTGTAGAAGCCCTCATCATCAAAGGCTTCCGCCGTCTTTTCGGCGTCCCGCCAATAGCCGGGGGTGACGTTGGGTCCCTTTATCCGCAGCTCGGTCTTGTCACCATCAGGCACGAGCTTGACCGTCATGCCGGCGGCCGGCAGGCCGATATGGCCCGCCTCGGTGACTGGCCAGGTGGTGGTGAAGGCAATCGGCGCCGTTTCGGTCGAGCCGTAGCCGGTAATGATCATTACCCGCTCACCGGTTTCAGCGCGGGCGGCGCGGTCCAGTCCCTCGAACACATGCTGCGACAGGCCCGCCCCGGCATATT